>CAYUCO010000031.1:0-39719 GCA_964443385.1 uncultured Dehalococcoidia bacterium
CACATCTTCTGGATATTTTCTAGATTGATCCAATATTTTCTGGGCCACCCACCTGTTATTCGTATATGAAGATAACTTCCCTAAAGCACCTGTCTTAACTTCTTTTTTCTGGAGGTGTTTCGCCAATAAAAGTAGTCGCAACTGGAGGGCAAACATAGTAAAAAATTGGGCGGTCATAATTCCCTCATATTGAAGTTTTTGTATTACCTTCAAAAACTCCGTATTGTTCCCCAAAAATATAGAGTCGATAGCATCGAATATTTTTACTTCTCTGGAAAACAAATCTGAAACGACAGTGGCCACGTCCTCCACTGTTATATGATTATCAGTGCAATATAATGATAGCTTATTTATCTCCCCATCCATTATCCATAAATTGCTTCCAACCACGTCTGCCAACAATTTTACGGCTGGGACAGATATGGTACATCCTTCAACTGTTGCCTTACGATTAATCCAATTAATAAGATTGTTACCTCTGATTGGAGGAAATGGTTTTACGTTTGCGGTTTCTGCCAATTGCCTTAACAACCTATTACGATCGTTTATATCCCCATCAATCAGGATTAAATCAGTGGTTTCGGGTATCTCTTTAACATAACTATCAAAGGATTTCCAATGATCCCGTTTAGCTGTTTTTCCACGGTTTACATCTACTCCACTGTCAAACAAAGACAACAAACCTTCCAATATTACGAGACGTTTAGATGCCATAAACGGCACGGTACTACACACTTCTTTTATTTGGGTCAAAGTTGAAGACGATGCATGGAATTTAGTTACATTAGCATTGAATATATCATCCTGCATTATCGAATTTTGCATCTCATACAATTCTTGCCTAATAGAAAAATCGTCAATGCCATACAATACGTGTATCATAATAAAACCAAACCACTTTTCAGGTACAAAATTACTGTACTTAATGTATCATTAACGAGATCGTAGCGGAATACTTAAAACGCAAGTGGATATATTATGAGCAGAGCTATTACATATAGGTTATTAATTTATGGTTTACTCACCTTATTATCTATAACGGCTTTCTTTAGGTTGATAATATTGGGAATAGTCATAGCGGGTTTCACGGGGATAATAATAGCTGTAATAAAACTATCTCAGGGCAACTCCAAACAGGCAAAAGGAAAAGCATCTACCAATAAAAAAACGGGTAATGTTATAGAGGGTAGATACGAACTTATTGATGAAGAAGATACTGACAAAAAAACACGATAGATTCTTATCCCTGTATATAAATTTGTGAAAACTACTATAATACCTGAACATTGTCGTATCTACATTCCAAACGCGAGGAAATACCTTTGAAGGACATTAATTAATTGGAACGAGAAATTGCAGGATACGAGATATTAGAAGTCCTTGGATCTAATAGTATCTCGTCAACGTACAAAGCCAATGATATCAAAAATGGAAATCAAGTAGTTGTTATCAAGGTGTTCCGTCCAAATTTATCTAGTTTTCCTCAAATTAATCTTGAAATGAACCAACGCTCTGAATTGATCTCAAGCACAAGCCATCCTGGATTAGTTAATGTAATCACTCAGGGTGAAGAAAATGGAAGATTGTGGATAGTCACCGAATATTGTGAGTATAAAACCCTAGAGACGATTCTGGACAATACGAATAGTTTATCGCAAATCATAGCTATCTTGAAGAATCTATCTGACACGATAGGTTTTTTTAACGACATGGGAATATATCACACTAATATAACTCCAAGCAATATATTCGTTAATACAATAACTTCTGCAGTCAAGATTAGCGATTTGGCTATAAGCGAGGCATTGAGAAACTCAACTGATAATACTTATATAGCTATAAACAGGCCTGAAACACCTTATATTGCACCCGAATCATTGAATAACCAGTCCTTAGGCTTTAGCTCAAACATATATTCAATAGGGGTTATAGCATACAGGTTAATAACAGGGGTACTACCTTACAAGTCATTAGACCATTCAGTGTCATACAGCCAAAAAACTAGCTCTGCACCTAGAGGACCTAGTACACTAAATAGAACCCTGCCTAAAAAGATAGACTTCATATTTAACAAAGTTCTTTCCCCTCATCCACACATGCGCTATGAAAATATAAAATCATTCATTACTGACTTATTAGACCTGTCTTTAATTAATAATTCTGTTAATATGTCTAGCATGCAAAATGATGACGGGAAACAAATACCAATCCCTGGTCTGGAAAACGAAATATCAGGAGAAGACACTGTAGAGGCTGCAACCGTGATCAGGTGCAGAATATGCGGACATCAAAACAGTCCTGGGACAGAATGGTGTATGGGTTGTAGAAGCATGTTGGTGCGAGCCGGAGCAGGAGAAGACGAAGAGGTTGCATCGTCACAAGAACGAACTCTCAGGAAAGAAACTAGAGATAGGATCAGGAGAACACTCCTAGGAGGCATATCATTATGCTTCCTAGCTTTCTCTATAACTCAATTCTTGGACATAACTTTTCCTTTACCACCTCCCACATCCAATATAAGTTCAATTTCCGAACCAGGTGAATGGGCAATGATCCATAGAGATTATTCTGGACTACATACTATTGAAACTGAAAACCTGTCTATAACTGGGAACATAAAGTGGGCTTTTAAAACCGCTGAACAAATAGTATCAACACCTGTCGTGAAGGGTGATATAGTCTATGTCAACTCTCAAGACAATAGAATTTTAGCTCTAAATAAGGATTCAAGCTCTATAATATGGGAACGTCCTACAGAAATCCCGGTTGATTCCTCTCCAGCAGTAACCGACAACCTAGTTTTTATTGCCCTAAGGAACAACAAGGTTATAGCATTAGATAGGTACAATGGGGATGAAAAATGGCAATTTACGATGCCAGATAACCCAGATGCCCTTCCACTTACTGGATCTCCTATCGTGAAAGATGGGGTTCTATACATTGGATCAGGCGATAATAAACTATATGCCTTGGATGCCTTGACTGGAGAACTAAAATGGGACTATCTGACCAGAGATTGGCTAACAAACACACCTGCCATATCAAATAACCTTCTTGTTATTTCCTCGATGGACGGTAGGGTAACTATACACGATACAAATACAGGCAAAAGGAGATTTTCCTTCCGTGGTCTGGGACCTCATATTATTGGATCCCCGAACATATCAGGTGACTCCATTTATGTGACTTACCGAAATGGATATGTAATTTCAGTCAACTTACAAGAAGAAGAAGTGCTGTTTTTCAGTAGATATTACCGTCTTAGATTACAACTTTGGCTATGGGGCATGATGGATCACCCAGGCTTGCCTAAAGGTGTAAACTGGATACGGCCTATGGGAGGAACAATCTCCGAGACAACTTCGTCAGATGGTCAAAGAGTATACGTCTCGACACAAGAAGGACTATTACATGCCCTTAACAGTGAAACTGGTAAGAGGGAATGGCTATACGATGCAAGGCCCTCGAAAATATCCTCGTCTACTATAGTTAACGACACCTTATTGCTGACCGATGCTAAAGGTAAATTACACGCGGTTGATAAACATAATGGGGAACCTTTATGGCAAATGGAAGTTGCCGACGATATATCTTCAATTCCTGTAGTCGCAGATGGTGTAGTATATTTAGCTTCTAGAGATGGAACTTTATACGCCATTGAATAAGGTTTAATGTGGAAATCGGAATAATAGGATTGCCTCAATGTGGAAAAACCACTGTTTTCGGTGCCCTGAGTGGTGGTGAATCCAGTGTTGCAAATGCTATGCTAAACACCAATAAGCCAAACTTGGGCGTGGCAAAAGTACAAGATCCTAGATTAAGTATTTTACACAATATGTTTAACCCGGCCAAAACAACACCAGCAGAAGTGAAGTACATTGACTTCCCAAAATCCCAAGAGGCCAACATTAAATCCAATGGCATATCCGGTGAATATTTGAACTACTTGCAACGTGCTGACGCATTATTACAAGTAGTGAGATCGTTTGAAGACCCTTCAGTTCCTCACATGGAGGGCTCAATAGATCCCTTTAGGGATATTAGCCTAATGGATCTGGAACTATCGTTTTCCGACCTAACAATTCTCGAACGCAGATTGGAAAAACTGGCCAACGAATTAAAGAGCACCAAATCCAACGACCGTGACATTAAACTCAAAGCACAGGTAGTACTTTCTAGAGACAAAAAGGACTTGGAACAAGAGATACCAATAAGAGAGCAGGATATCTCTGAAGAGGAACAGAAGATTCTGTCAAATTTCCAGTTCCTCACAGCTAAACCCATGTTGATAGTGTGGAATATCGGAGAAGACAATATAGATAAATCTCAAATTATAGAGGATGACTTGAGATCTCAATTCGCTCGCCCAGGTGTGGGAGTAGTAACATTGTCAGGGAAAATAGAGATGGAATTAGGAATCATGGATGTGAATGAATCCAATGAATTTAGGGAATTTATGGGCATTGATGAACCTGCCCTCAATAAAGCCATACGCTCTTCATATGAGTTATTAGGGCTAATTTCTTTCTTCACTGTAGGATCGGATGAAGTTAAAGCATGGACCATAGAGAAGGATATAGAAGCCTCAAAAGCTGCTGGTAAAATCCACACAGACATAGAGCGGGGATTCATCAGGGCGGAGGTCATATCTTATCAAAACTTATTGGACTCTGGGAGTTTAGCGGCTGGGAAAAAGAAAGGACTTGTAAAACTGGAAGGAAAATCTTACAGCGTAAGAGATGGGGACGTTATAAACTTTCTTTTTAATGTATGATGATTAATCCGAAGATACAAGACGATTCACTATCCATATATATTCACATACCTTTTTGCCAAACCAAATGTCCATATTGCGATTTCAACACTTATTCCGGCATAGAATCTCTTATTCCAGATTACGTAAAGGCAATAAATGCAGAAATACACTATTGGGGAGATTCACTAAATAATTTAAGTGTTAAAACTATATTCTTTGGTGGAGGTACTCCATCCTATCTACCAGAAGGTCATTTGGAATCTATACTCAACCAGGCATATAAGTTTTTCCAAATAGATGGCACTCCAGAGATTACAATAGAGTGTAATCCAAATGACATAGACGCCACGAAACTATCATATCTGAGAAAAATAGGGATAAATCGTCTAAGCTTTGGAGTCCAAAGTTTAGACGATAATCTATTGACTATATTAGGCAGAAGGCATTCCTCAGAAGAGGCTTTAATAGCAGTTTCCGAGGCACGAGAGACTGGATTCAAAAATATAAGCCTAGATTTCATGTACGGGCTACCTTGCCAAACCTTGTCACAATGGGAAGACACACTCAATCAAGCTATAGAGATAAACCCGGATCATTTATCTCTATATTGTCTTACTCTTGAACCAGGCACGCCTATGAAGCAGAGCGTTGAATCAGGCAACACACCATCACCAGACCAAGATCTAGCAGCAGATATGTACACAATGGCAAACAAAATCCTGGAAGATACAATTTACGACCAATACGAGATTTCAAATTGGTCTAAGCCCGGTTTAAAAAGTATCCATAATTTAACTTATTGGAGAAACCAACAATACATAGGAATGGGGCCAGGAGGTCACTCATATTTACATAAAACAAGATTCAACAATATTAACTCCCCCAGACAATACATAAAAAGATTGAACAACGTAGACCCGAATAAGAATTATAATAAACATCTCCCCTCTGAAACAATTAACACTATGCCTACAGTGGAGAATATCGAATATATAGAATCCAAATTAGAGATGGCGGAAACCATAATGCTAGGACTCAGATTGTCAGAAGGAATCAGTGAGGAATCTTTCAATCAACGTTTCGGAATATCTATACATGATGTTTTTAAAGACTCTATTAATGAAGTTATAGATTTAGGTTTGATGATAAACAAAAACGGCACATTGAAATTAACAGACAAAGGTAATCTGTTTTCGAATGAAGTATTCTTGAAATTTTTCTAGACGATGTTTTTGACTTATATTTGGCTTGATATACTCTACTATGATATCCTTTTCTTAGACCCAACGGATAATAAAGAGGTCGTAAAAAATGTCACTAGATATACATAACGTTGTACAACAAATCGAAGGTGCAACCAATCACATTAGAGAACAAAGCAAGTTCTATCACGAGCAACTCAACAAATCCTACGATACACTCCTTCGATCTGATACAACGAAAATTGAAGCTAAAAGAATATCTAGTAATACTAATTTCCTTATTCCTGGAATATCCAAATCGCTTTCATCAAAATATAAATTGCCCGATCTACCTGAAAACCACAGTGTGCTAGCCGTAGACGGATCCCACATAGATATAGACAGGCATTTGCCAATCCAATGTTGTTTAATAAACATAGGGAAAGTTCATATCCGATACGGGGATTCTCCTATTGCTGCTCTCAGTAATCATCCAAGGCTTTTCTCTGAGAAGGAAGATCTTCAACTGCACGAAACAAACGGCAACAGATATCAAACTTTAGAAGGGCCTCTATTAGGGGCATTACGAGCTGTTGAGGAAATGATCGCTTTGGCAGACTTGATGGAAGAAACTCGCAGTGACATCCCTTCTGTGGCCTTGATAGATGGATCTCTGATACTTTGGAGTATAGTTGGTCAAACATACCCAGATTTTGTGAGACATAGACTGTTAGACGAGATGTTCCTACCAGCCCTAGAAAGACTACATAAAATAAGCAAGGTTGTTCCTTTGGCTCTAGCTTCTTATATAAGTCTTCCACGAAGCAAAGAGGTTGCTAACGCCCTAAGGCTAGACAGCCATAATTGCCCGTATCAAAATGCAAATTGTTCTATTCATTGTGGCTCATTAACAAATGGCGAAAGACCATGTGATGGATTCACAGAAATAATGGATAGAAATCTATTCGATAAATTATTGGATGTCGGTGAAAGATCAGAATCATTTATGTCAACATCTTCAATAGTAGAAAGATTCTACGATTATCATAAAATCCATTTTTATTACGTGCATGTGGGTAACGAAATATCCCGGGTAGAAGTTCCAGAATGGGTTCACTCCAACAAATATTTACTGGATCTAACCCATGCAGCAATTGTCAATCAATGCGAAAAAGGACGAGGCTATCCGGTAGCCTTGATGGAAGCGCACGAACAGGCAGTCGTTACAAACCATGACAGAGAAGAGTTCAGAAAAATTATTGAAGAGGCTTTAATGAGAAATAATTTACCCAATTATACTTCAGAAAAAAACAAGTCTAAGCGCATAAAATGGTTATAATGTAGTGAAAGAAAGCATGATTTTCCATACTACAACGGGGTTAAACAATGGTTAGATTAGGTGACGTCATAGCAACATCAACCGGAACTTTCACAACTCAGTGTTATGAACTGTACTATTCTCCCAGACTGGGAGACTTAGTTAAAACCAATGGAGAATACCCCACATTCGGGGTGGTTTATAACATATATACAGGAGGGTTGGACCCAACAAGAAAACCAACCGCCAGAGGACAAAACGAAAAAGAAGAAGAAGACGTCTATAACAACAATCCACAATTGAAACACCTATTGCGCACAGAGTTTCAAGCAATTATTGTTGGACATAAAATGGAGTCTGAGATGCTTTATCACCTCCCACCTGTCCCACCTCCTATATATTCATTCGTTCACACTTGCGATGACGAAGACACAAAACCCATAATACTCAATATGTCTGTACTAAGGACCCTAGCCATATCAAACCTAGAGGCCGTTGAAGAAGTCATATCAGCATATATCAGGAATGGGTTCAAATACCAACTGGATAATACTGAATTCCTTAAAACTGTGGGAGTAAATCTGGTGTCTAACCTCCCTGGAGAATTGAAAAAGGTCGAATCTATATTGAAAAGGGTAACAAGATGACCCCAGATAACCCAGCTGGAGATTATTTGGGGCTCGTAATTGGAGGATCTTTAAATCAGGGCGTAGAAGTTCTTTTAGACTCAGAAGCGGACATAGAGAGTATAGGGGGTGGTCAGCCAGTAGTTATACAGGGAAGAAACATGAGATTTTTCGGTATAATAACTGACATAACCCTACAATCCACTGATCAATCTATCAAAACCAACCCCCCAGACCTTTCTGATCCAGTCATAGCCTCTATAGCATCCAAAGCTGCTATGTATGCAACTATACAAGTAATCACAACCTTGACCATAAGTGGCATGATTTCTGATAGTGAACCCCCAAAACCTGCTAAAAACATCCCTAATCATTTCTCTAAAGTATATCTTGCATCAGACGAAGATATAAACATGGTATTCGGCTCAGAAGACCAAAGGCATTTTTGGATTGGGACACCTCCTGATTTGGAGTCCAGAGTAAGGCTCAACTTGGAAGAATTTGTCAAACGATCCAATGGTGTGTTCGGTAAGAGTGGAACTGGCAAAACATTCCTTACTAGATTGCTGTTGATAGGCATTGTGCAAAAAAATACCGCAGTCAACCTAGTATTCGATATGGAAAACGAATATGGATGGGCAGGAACGTTTGAAGGACCAGGTAGTGTAAAAGGATTGAAAAACTTGTTCCCTTCTAAGGTGGCTGTCTTTTCTTTAGACGAAAATTACTCTCGGAGACGACATATAACTCCAGACTACTTGGTGAAAATCGGATATAACGAGATAGAACCAGAAGACATAGAGATTCTCAGGGAAAATCTAAACCTGTCTGCTGTAGCTGCGGACGCTTGCTATACCCTACGAGATGTATACGGAAGGGACAATTGGATAAAAAAATTGATCGCATTGGATCGCGAGGCAATGCAAGAATTATCTAACAAGAATAACTTGAACATGATGGCTTTATCAACGTTACAAAACAGAATAAGAGGATTAACGCGTTTCAGTTTCCTGCAAGAGAACTCTACAGGGCAATTAGTGGAACAAATATTGCATAACATAGACGCAGGTAAACATATAGTATTGGAGTTCGGAGGATTCAAGGATAACTTGGATGCTTACATATTAGTAACTAATCTTCTAACCAGGAGAATTCACAGTATGTATGCGGAAAGAGCTGATGCAGCAATGGGTGATGAATCCATAATGCCAAAACCGTTAGTTATAACTATAGAAGAGGCCCACAAATTCCTGAATCAAGGTATAGCCTCTCAAACTGTTTTTGGAACAATTGCAAGGGAAGATCGTAAAAGAAGGGTAACCTTACTAGTAGTGGATCAAAGACCTAGTGGGATAGACGATGAAGTCATGAGTCAACTTGGAACGAAATTATCGTGTTTGCTGGACAACGAAAAAGATGTTGATTCAGTCATGTCCGGTGCAAGTGGATCTAGAGAGCTCAGATCTGTTCTCAGTAAACTTGAAAGCAAACAACAATCATTGATATTCGGTCATTCCGTACCAATGCCGATAGTAGTTAAAGTTAGGGACTTTGGTACCCCAGAATCGTATTCTGCCCTAATGAGTCCTAGCATAAAACCAGATACCATTGAAACTCTAGGAGATCTGGAAAAAGACAGGGAGGATTTCTTCGGTAAAGAATAATTAGTTAATTCATTCTCGAAAATGCATTGGAAAATTTTCTGATCATACTGAAAATCCATGGCTGTCATGCTATAATATTAATCGATTATCGTGGGTCCTGTAACTTGCATTCGTTAGGTCTAAGTACCCACTCGGACTAGTGTTATATCTTGGTTGCAAACTAATATGCACCACTAGCAATACGTTTTATTTCTAACATATGTATAAGGACTCGTTTTTGAATATACTTGTAGTGGGGAATGGATCTCGAGAACACGCGATAGCATGGAAATTGAGTCAAAGCTCCCTAGTTGAAAACATATACGTTGCTCCAGGAAACCCTGGAACTGCACAAATAGCAACAAATCTTTCTTTAGAACAAAACAACTTCGAGGCGTTATCGGATGCGGCTATAAAGTATGAAATCGACTTGACAATGATTGGCCCTGAAACGCCTCTTTCTCAAGGAATAGTTGATCACTTCCAAATAAGGGGACTGAAAATATTCGGCCCAACCCAAAATGCCGCCAGAATAGAAAGCAGCAAAGTTTTCGCGAAGAATCTTATGAAGGAATATGGTATACCAACAGGCGATTTTGCAGTTTTTCAATCCTTTGATAAAGCTAGATGTTACGTTCAAAAACAAAACTTACCTCTGGTTATAAAAGCAGACGGTCTTGCCGCTGGTAAAGGTGTAATAATTGCCCACACACAGGAGGAGGCAATAAAGGCACTTGAATCCTTCATGGTAGAAAAAGTGTTTGGTGAAGCAGGACAATCCGTATTGATCGAAGAATTCTTGTCTGGCAGAGAAGTAAGCGTTTTCGCGTTTACTGATGGTGTGAACTGTTCAAGCCTGATAGCTGCTTGTGATTACAAGAGAGCTTACGACGATGATTTAGGACCTAACACTGGTGGCATGGGTAGCTACAGCCCTCCTGCATTCTGGAACGAAGCCTTATCAAATGAAATCAGATCAAAAATAATGCTACCCACAATAAAAGCATTAGAATCAGAAGGGTCAAAATACAAAGGCATATTGTATGGTGGAGTGATATTAACATCAGACGGACCAAAGGTTCTAGAGTTCAATTGTAGGTTTGGCGATCCAGAAACACAGGTAGTATTGCCACTTCTTGTTTCGGACATGCCTTCAATACTCACTGCAGTCATAGATGAAAAACTTAATAATATTGAAATATCTTGGAGTGAAGAGTCTTGTGTTGGCATAGTAGTGACATCCGAGGGTTATCCTGCAACCTTTCATACTGGCTACAAAATAGACGGATTAGACGACGTGGACGCAGAGGGAATAATTTTCCATGGAGGCACGAAAAATGCTGACCCACCCAATAAAGGTATAGTAACAAATGGAGGGAGAGTATTGACAGTAGTAAGTAAAGCTGATGACATGAATATTGCTAGATCAAAAGCATACCAAAATGTGGAAAACATTCAATTTGAAGGTGCATCATATCGTAACGATATCGCATTAAATATTTGATAAATTATAGGAGAGTACAATGCCATTAGTAGGAATAGTGATAGGTAGTAAATCGGACCAAGATACAGCAGATGAAACAGCCAAAGTGCTAGATAGCCTAGGTATAAGCTACGAATCATCCGTTATATCCGCACACAGAAAACCAGAGGAAACCAGAAATTATGGGAAAAACGCAGCAAGCAGAGGTATTGAAGTAATAATCGCTGGGGCAGGTGGATCCGCAGCTTTACCTGGAGCTTTAGCATCTTGGACTACTCTGCCAATTATAGGAGTACCAATAGCCTCGAGCAATATGAATGGCGTGGATTCTCTGTATACGATTGCACAGATGCCACCTGGCATACCTGTCGCCTGTATGGCCATAGGATTATGGGGTGCCAGAAACGCCGCATACATGGCTGCAGCTATATTGAGCCTTAAGCATGACGATATAAAGAAATCCTATGAGAGCTATAGGCAAGATTTATCTGCTTCCTAAATTTGTGCCAGAAACAGTATTGTTCATTACATATGTAAAGGTTATGATTCTTCATGACTATTAATAGTTGATTTAGAGGTGCAACTTGATAGATAGATATGCTAGACCACAGATGAAAAAAGTGTGGTCAGAAGAAAACAAAAATGACAAGTGGCTTCAAGTAGAAATAGCGGTCTGTGAAGCTTGGACAGACACGGGTGTTATACCCGTGGAAGATATGGAGAAACTCCGTAAGGCTCAGTACAACCCAGACAAAATTAACGAAATTTTTGAGCGTACCAGGCATGATATGACAGCGTTTCTACAGTCTGTAACATATGGACTAGGAGAAGAAGGAAGATGGCTGCACATGGGTCTAACATCTCATGACGTCCAGGACACAGCTCAGAACCTGCAACTGGTAGAAGCATCAGATATAATAATCAACGATGTAGATAAACTTATCTCAGCAATAAAAAACCTGGCTTTAGAATATAGAGATACCCCGATAATGGGCAGAACCCATGGAGTGCACGCAGAACCTACTACTTTTGGTTTAAAAATGGCATTGTGGTGGGAAGAGATGAAAAGACATAGAGAAAGATTGTATAGCGCTAAAGATACGATCGCAGTGGGTAAGATATCTGGAGCTGTAGGAACATATGCCTCTGTCCCTCCGGAAATAGAAGTTAATGTATGCAAACAATTTGGCCTGAATCCCGCTCCAATCTCTAACCAGGTGATACAAAGAGACAGGCACGCTCAATTTGTTACTACTCTAGCATTGGTGGCAGCATCCTTGGAAAAATTCGCGACTGAAATCAGGAGTTTACAGAGAACTGAAGTCAGGGAAGTTGAGGAACCATTTGGCCAAGGTCAAACTGGATCATCGGCAATGCCGCACAAAAAAAACCCCGAGCTTTCAGAACGAGTTTGTGGCTTGGCTAGACTTATACGAGGATACGCAATGACATCTCTAGAAAACGTGGCGCTCTGGCACGAAAGGGATATTAGCCACTCCTCTGCAGAGAGGTTAATATTACCAGACGCTTGTATGGCCTTAGACTACATTTTGAACATATTCACTGGAGTTATAGAGGGGTTACGGGTGTATCCTGACAGAATGTGGAGAAACATTGAGATGACAAAAGGGTTAGTCTTCTCCCAAAGATTATTGATAGCACTGCTCGAAACAGGTCTAAGCAGAGAAAGATCTTATGAAATAGTACAATCATGCGCTATGCGTTCTTGGGAAGAATCATCTGATTTCAGGGAAATCATACGCGAAATAGATGAGGTGAAGGAGAGACTTCCCGGGGATCAACTAGAAAACATATTTGATTATGGTCACTTCTCAAAACATGTATCAGATTCATACTCAAGATTAGGATTGGAAGGTTAAAATTGACTAATAACAATAACAAAAAGAACGCTCCAGAACCAATACACAGAGGCAAAGTAAGAGATACTTACGATATAGGAAATGGATACCTTCTAATGGTAGCGTCTGACAGAATATCAGCCTACGACGTTGTTCTGCCAACCGTTATACCTTATAAAGGGTTGGTTCTGTCCAAACTTTCTGAGTATTGGTTTAATAATACCAACCACCTAATACCAAATCACCTGATCTGCCTTGGAGATAATGAAACCGAGGTATCCAAAATAAATACTGTTGTACCACTCGATTTATTCCCCCCAGAAGTATTGTCGAAAGGAATGGTGGTAAAGAAAGCAAACAGGATAGACATTGAATGTGTAGTCCGAGGATATATAACTGGATCTGCTTGGTCGGAGTATCAAAAAACTGGAACAGTATCTGGCATTAAAATGCCTTCTGGCATGAAAGAAGGAGACCCTTTCCCAGAACCACTTTTTACTCCAACTACCAAGGCAGAAACAGGACACGACTTGCCAATGACCATGGACGAAGTTAGAGATATGGTTGGTTCTGAAATGGCAGATAGACTTGAGGCAGTAACAACAGAAATATATATGTATGCACATGATGAAAGTGAAATAAAAGGTATAATTGTAGCAGACACAAAAATGGAATTTGGTATCGTAGAATCAGAGTTAACATTAATAGACGAATTGATAACACCGGATTCAAGTAGATTCTGGGACAAAGAATTATACTCACCTGGAAAATCACAACCTAGTTTCGATAAACAATACGTAAGAGATTGGCTAACGGAATCTGGATGGGACAGAGAACCGCCAGGGCCTGAACTACCGGACGAAGTGGTAAACGAAACTTCTCAGCTTTACATAGAGGCCTACGAAAGAATAACTGGGAATTCTTGGTCGTAGGCTACAGGAGAACAAACTTAAATGGCAGCTAGAGAAAGAGACAGACGAAAAAGAGCTCACCGTAGATCCGAAGTAAGGGAAACTAGGCGAGAGAGACAGAGTAAACGAAAACGAATCAGGAGATATATCCTGGGTACAGTGACTGGTATTGGCGCGCTTATGATAATACTATCTTTGGTATTGCCGGGATCATTAGGAAACATGAATTCTTCAGCAACAACTTCGTATGCAGAAGGAAGCCGTATCGATATTCAAAGTCCGATACTCGTAGATGAAAATGAGACTCACCCTGAGTACAACTCGTCGCCACCGACTTCAGGTTGGTATCAAGATATACCAGAGGAATCTATCATGTGGGGAGAAACAACGGAAGAATTAAAACCTGAGAAGCAAGTCGCCTATCTCAGAAAAGGGGCGGTTCTAGTGCAATATAACTGTTTAGATCTAGAAACTACGGGAACTTTTGATGAGTGTACAGAACTGCGTGATAATCTTAGAATTATTGTCAATAGATACCCAGAAGGAGTGGTTCAGGCACATAACGAGAACATAGAAACTCTGATTGCTCTTTCTTCATGGGGTTGGTTGGACACTTTAGACGAATATGACGAGTTACGTATAGAAGATTTTATACAAATGCATTTAGATAAAGGACCTGCAAGTTTCAAACAACAGTAACGTTAGTAAAAGAAAGTTTATACATGTTTTTAGCAAAGATTTATGTAACTCTAAAACCAGCTGTTAATGATCCACAGGGTAAAACTGTACTCACAGGATTACAGAGCCTTGGTTTTTCTGAGACAAAAGACGTAAGGATAGGAAAGTTCCTCGAAATAACCGTTGACTGTTCCAGTATTGAGAAGGCTAAAATATCGGTCGGGCAAATGTGTTCACAGCTACTAGCCAACCCAATCATAGAAAACTACACGTTCGAAGTAGAAGAGACCCATTAATATCATAGTGCAAACAAAGCTTAGTAGGCGATATACACCGGTTTAGCTGCTTATAGTGCCTTTTGTACTTGGAACTTCCCCTGTTATGCGTGGGTCAATAGCAACTGCAGCTCTAATTGCCCTTGCCAGAGCCTTAAACAAAGCCTCAGCTTTATGGTGATCATTAGTGCCTTCCAAAACTTTGGCGTGTAAATTCACCTTTGCTTCTAAAGCAAACACCTCAAAGAAATGCCTGACTAAATCCGATGGCATGTCTCCTATAACAGAATCTTTGAAAACTGCCTTTACAACCGAATATGGGCGGCCTCCAATATCCATGGCTACATTAACCAAGGTTTCATCTAAGGGTAACGTGACACTACTCATTCGTACTATGCCTCTTCCCTCCCCCACAGCTTCTCTGAATGCCTGACCAAACACAATACCCACATCTTCAATCATGTGATGCCATCCAGGGGACACATCACCTTTCGCTGTTACATTCAAATCTATCAGGCCATGGCGAGCTATCTGTTCCAACATGTGATTTAGCATGCCATTCGGCGTGTTTATATCAGATTTGCCGATACCGTCTAGATTCAATTCGATATCAACCTGAGTTTCTTTTGTATATCTCTGTACTTTAGATGCCCGGTCGTTCACAATCCTCTCCTGATATGATATTTAAGTCTCTACAACTTTGCGTTAACTAATTACCTAATGTATCACGTATAACTTCGATTACAAGATCATTATGTTCTGGCCTACCTACCGATATACGCAAACAATCTTTCAACACTAGCGAATCAAAGTATCTCACAAATATACCCCTACTAGCTAGTTTTTTATACAAGACTGTTGCAATTCCATCATTAAATCTACACAAAATAAAATTGCCGTGGGATGGATATGGTACTACTCCGTCTGAAGACAACAGTGCAGCATAAAGTCTTTCTCTTTCCTCTATAATTAAGTTCACATTACCCTGCAAATACGACATATCTTCAAGTGAAGTCATTAATGCTATCTGAGCAGCAATATTCAAATTGTAAGGATTCTTTATTTTCATAAGGAAGTTCACAATATTTGGGTCCATTACAGAGTACCCCACCCTCAAGCCAGCCAAACCAGCCCACTTGCTCAGGCTTCGAAGCACAACAAGATTTGCGTAGTCAGATACGAGCTCAATTGCACTCTCTCCACTAAATTCGTAATAAGTCTCGTCAACTACCACCAGAACATCATTCTTTAGTATCTTTATCAGTGTATCCAAAGAAATTATATTACCAGTAGGATTATTGGGAGATGTCAAAAAAATCACTTTTGTCCGATCAGTTATAGATCTGTTTATGGATTCTAGATCTATGCCAAAGTTTTGGTCTCTGGGAACGTCGATGAGTAAACCAGTATTTATATATGTGCTGAACGAATACATTCCAAAAGTTGGAGAACAGATCATTACTGAATCTCCCTTTTCAAGTGTACATCTTAATATCAGATCAATTAACTCATCGGCTCCAGCTCCGACTAATATATGACTTGCAGGAACACCCACATACGCGGATAGTGCCTCCCTTGCTACCTTCTGATTAGGATCAGGGTATATGTGATAATCTTTGAAATCATTCAAAGCTTTCTGTAATTTGGGTGATGGCCCATATGGATTCTCGTTAGCGTTAAGTTTTATAACGTTGTTAATCTCTATCCCAGAAGACAACGATAGAGTTTCCGGAGAATCAACTGCTTCATAAGGGGCTATTTTGATTAAATCTCTGTTAAATAATTTATTAATATCCAATATATTAACCCTAAAAGCATATTCAATCTGGATTCACTCTTAGTTCAACTGCCTGAGCATGTGCATCAAAGCCTTCCAACTTAGCCAATGTCACGGCAGTTTCAGCTAATTCAGCTACCTTGTTCTGATTCAATGAAACTACCGGTGTTCTTCTTATGAATTGTGCAATCCCTAAAGATGAATTAAACCTAGCAGTACCACCAGTAGGCATAACGTGACTAGGTCCTGCTATATAATCCCCCATAACTTCAGGCGAATTTTCTCCTAAAAATATTCCCCCTGCATTACTTATACTATCAATTGAATTCCAGGGTTCCTCAATCATAAGGCACAGGTGTTCTGGAGCATATGCATTAGCTATTTCCAAAGCATCATCTATAGTGTCTACGACTACAATAACACCTCGATTCTGAATGGACGCACTCGCTGTTTCCTTTTTTGACAAACTTTCCATTTGTTTGTCCATTGCCAACATAATTTTGGTTACTAAAGATTCTGATGTGGTTATCAATACCGGTGTGGCCAACAAGTCGTGTTCTGCTTGTCCTAATAAATCCGCAGCACAGAGTCTAGGATCAGCAGTATCATCTGCAACAATTAAAGTTTCAGTAGGACCAGCTAATCCATCTATGCCAACTTGCCCATATACCATCTTTTTAGCTATAGTCACAAAAAGGTTTCCCGGACCACATATCATGTCTACTTTAGGTATAGTGTCTGTCCCATAAGCGAAAGCTGCTATTGCCTGTGCCCCACCAATGTTGAAAACCTGATCAACATTGGCAACATGTGCGGCTGCTAAGACATGAGAGTTTATACCAGTTTGCCCGGTAGAGGGAGTTGCCAAAAAAACTTCTTTAACCCCTGCGACTCGGGCAGGTATAGCGGTCATTAGAACTGTGGACGGATAAGAAGCTCTTCCTCCAGGTATATATATTCCAACTTTCTCCACTGGCCTAATAACTTCCCCATAACCCTGTGATTCATCAAACCAAGATTGAGGAACTGTATTCGCATGAAATTGTTCAACCCGTTGGGCAGAAATACGCAGAGCGTTGAATACTTCGGCATTCAAATCACTTATTTCCTCAAGGATTCGGTTTTTATCTAGGACCATATCTTGCAGATCTACACCATCTATCATTTTGGTATATCGCTTTAATGCCTCATCACCATTCTTTGAAACTTCAGCCAATATTTCACTCACCACTTGATTTGGTGTCAATCTGCGTCCAAATATCTTTAATATACTTTCTTCTATACTGTTATTAGACATTTGATCGGAGAAAAACAGTTCTCTAGAAAGAACTTCCAATCCGTCTTGAACTCCATAGATCACTTTCAACCCAAATACTCCTCAGCAAAATTTATAATCTGCAATATGTTTTTTTCTCTGTATAACTCTATATTTTCAGATGGAATAATTCTATATATACCACTCATACCATTATCAATTGAGTTTAAAAAATCATCAACTATTATTTTAACTTTGGCGTAGGAATCATCAGTATGTCTTGATGCAACTCTTCTAGCCATAAATTCAAGTCTTCCCCAAGAAAATTTCCAATCCAACATCCCCTCTATCCATGTTTTCCAATCAAAAAGAGTTTCCTCATCAATAAAATCTACTTTAACGTCCTTATCAGCATAGCTGATATCAGTTTTCAAAGTCCGTATATCACCTATAATGTCATTTTCCCTTCGATCCAGCTCCAGTTGAAGAGCTCTGTCCATAACGTCTCCGAATAATGCTTCTGGGTAAAAATCCCTATTACCAAAATATGGTCTATAAAAATCCAATACCCATAACTCATCGGCAAGTAAGTGAGATGCGTACCCAACAATAAATGCCTTTGTAGAGTCATTCACATTTTTAGAGTCTGCTAAGGCAGGATGCGCATCAAACAACCCTTTTATCCCAGCCCCCCAATGCTGAAAATTCAAATCAACAAAATGAGTATCATCCCGTCGGTTCTTAGTTATTATTCTTATATCTGGAGAAACAGATCCCAGCAGAAAAGGTCCCAGATTTTTGTTTATTATTGGGTTATTTAGGCGTTCTGCAGCACCGCTGGCAATTCCAAGATGAGCTATAAGATTAGGCATGTTTACTTTTATGCCAGACTAGATTTAGAAACAGAGTTAAGCAATTCCGCATAAGAAGTGGATCCTTCTTCAAAGACATAATGCTCCTGTGACACAGTCAGACTTCCACCGCCTATATTCCTGATATGATCTACGGTCTTTATAAGAATATCACGCGGCACAACCATAGTCACAGCATACCAATTACTATTTTCATTATCATAAACTCTGGATATAGTCGGACCTTTTAGGCCAGTAACATCCGGTTCAGTCGCTAATTTTTTTGCTATTTCTTCGGGTGAATCACCTCGAACATTAGCGGTTATCCTGAAGAAATTTCTGGCCCTCATGTAAGCTTCGACATATTCTAGCAATATTCTTGCGGACTGCATTGCATCAGTATCTTCGTGCAAAGTCCTCTTATTAACTATTATACAAGCCTGAGAAGCTAATATAGATCCATCATCTATGGTTTTTAAACGATTTTCTCGAATAGTATTTCCGCTTGAACTTATGTCAGCAATGATATCAGCGAATCCCATCGCTGGAGCTGCTTCCAAAGTGCCACTTGACTGAACTATGGAATAATAGTTTACTCCATAAGCAAGTAGATGATCTTGAACTAACCTAGGGTACTTAGTAGCAATACGCAAATCTTGTCCGTTTTCTCGAAAATCAAAGGCTAAATCAGCTAAATCATACATTGAATCTACGTCTATCCAAGAGTCTGGAACAGCTATTACTAGCTCGCAGCCTCCAAACCCTAGAGCTTCCACTACAACATTTGAGTCCCCGGAATCTGAACCCAATTCCAAAAATCTGTCTAGCCCAGTTATTCCTATATCCGCGCTACCCTCGTCCACTTTATAGGGTATATCTGCTGCCCTCTGAAAAAGGACACTAGTGTTATCCACGCCTTTAATGCTTCCAGTATAACGGCGTGGGCTGGAACGTATTACTGTCAGACCACTGTCATCTAGGAATTTTAGCGTGGAATTATATAATTCACCATCACTTGGAATTGCTATACGTAAAATGTTATCCTCCTAAACTTTTGACCATTGATTCCACATTATAGGCAAAACCCATGGCCGATACATCTTCTTCGGCACCCAATGCTTTAATTAATCCATCATATCTACCGCCGCCGCACAAGATCAAATCTGCATTTACATCCAATATCTCAAAAACCATACCAGTATAATAGGCTATACCTCTGACTAAACCCAAGTCCAAAATCAATGAATCTACTATCATAGTGTCCCCAGAAGAGCAAATAGTGTCCAATATTTTTTCAACAGGCCGCAAGAGATTTTTGTCCAGATCATACTCGTCAATCAATAATTGTATTTTGGGTAATGTTTCTTCGATCGGACCATGGATTTTTGACAAGTTTGAGATAAATTCCAATGCCTGTTCAATGGCGTTATGTGAGTCACCCCTTCTCAATTTGTATATGTACCTCTTTAAAATGTCCTCAGCAGATCTAGTTCCAAACACATTACTCAGTGAGTCTTTAAAGAGATCCTTAATTACAGCCAAAGCATTCTCGTCATAAATATCTTTTGCCAGTAATTGGTTCTCACCTGAGCTTGCTAGAGGATTAATAAGACCCAAAGAGATTGCTTCGTTTTTTAGTGAACTGACATTGGTAATGTCATTCTTTAATTTCAGTAACCCAGATATCATAAAGGTCTGAGCTCTTTGAGAAAGACCCATTCCACTAAAGATGGAATGCAAAACGCCGACATCACCTAGCACTATACGCATATTACGAGAGTATAATCCTACGTTTGACAAACAACTCGATGCTAGTAAAACAGATTCCGCGTCTAGGATCGGATCACTTCCACCTAGGATCTCGGCTCCTATCTGATTAAATTGACCATATATTTTCTTCTCATCATATCGGAACACTGGACCACTGTACTGAATTTTTACCGGTAAATTAAGATCGGATAAATGTTCTATATAATAGCGAATCACAGATGCTGTAAATTCTGGTCTGAGACTTACTTTATTGCCGCCAGGGTCGTCGAATGTATACATTCGACCTGCTAATTCACCACCAGATTTCCTCAAGAAGAGTTCAGCGGGTTGAACTATCGGAGTATCTATACTCAAATATCCCTGATCAGTTAACTGGGCCACGATTGAATCTTGTAATTCAACCCTAACCCGTAGCTGCTCAGGTGATTCATCTTTCATTCCTGGTAACTGTGGTATGGTAGACATTTTATAATCAAGCTTTCATTCTAATTCGGGTATTCTACAATAACGAGTATAGTAATTCAAAACTCAAATAACTCGTATCCTTCAATGACCTGATTTATCTCTAACTCTTTTTATCAAATCTGGATAAAAAGGAGTCTAATATATACCAGATCACCAACAAGCGCAATATAGTAGATTAATTATCAACCACTGAGTATTCTGCCAACGGTGCTAAGAACTATTATAGCGACCATAGGACTTAGATCTATCATACCTATTCTGGCATATTTCCTAATAGGATACAAAATTGGCTCAGTTACCACTAACAGTGATTGATGTATTGTAACTATAACATTCTCATATTTAACTATCCCAGCCACCAATAGCCAATCTACTATTACTCTAGCGAATATTGCGAGCGTCAAGAAGAATATCAATGAATCTAACAGGGCTATGAATATTTCAATCACAATTTTTAGAACCTTTATAAAACGTCATTGCTTTCCCAACAGCACGGCTTTGTTATATGCAGCTATAACAGCATTAAGTATAGCACTTCTGAAACCCTCTTCTTCCAATACCAAAACAGCCTCGGCAGTAGTACCTCCAGGCGAAGTTACCATAGCCCTCAAATCAGAGGGTTGTTTGTTGGTTTGGTCCACAAGTTCTATGCTACCTAGCACAGTCTGGATAGCCAATTTACTAGATATATCTCTAGATAGGCCGATATAGACTCCTGCATCTATCATCGCTTCCAAGAACATAAACACATATGCTGGTCCGCTACCGCTCAAAGCAGTTGCCATATCTATGTATTTTTCATCGTCTACCAAAATTTCCAACCCCAAAGCTTGCAACATTTCACGGGCAAAATCTATATATACGTCTGATACTGATTCAGTAACAGCCCAAACTGACATACCTTTACCAATTTGCGCCGGAGTGTTAGGCATAACCCGTATAACAGCGTCATGTTCTAACGACTGTGTCAATGTATCTATACTAACACCAGCCACTATCG
Organism: uncultured Dehalococcoidia bacterium; assembly: GCA_964443385.1. Taxonomy (GTDB): domain Bacteria; phylum Chloroflexota; class Dehalococcoidia; order Lucifugimonadales; family UBA2985; genus VFHP01. The sequence goes on from CAYUCO010000031.1 coordinate 21,849, forward strand.
AGAGTATTACATGCTCCTTTGAAACAATACTGTTTAACTCTCTGGTCACTTGGTGTAACTGTTGCGGCTTCACAGCTAATACAATAACATTCAGCATTTTGGATTCATTTATGTCAAGTAATAATTTCTTGGTATCAGAGTATGAAGATATGTTATACACCGCAGACAGGTGTTCCCTGCGGCTTTCCACTGGTTCACTTACTAGTAGATTGTTGGGGTCGATTAATCCATTTGAAATTATACTTGATATTATAGCTTCCGCCATATTACCGCCTCCTATAAAGGAGACTTTTACATTATCTTGCATATTCTGATCCTTTTCCTACAATGCTTCACGCAATATCACTCAGCGGGAAGATTACCAGTATTCGCAATTAAAGCAGTAGCCTCTAGGGTTTTGATCATACCAGTAGCATCTGCAATACCTTTTCCAGCAATATCAAATGCAGTGCCATGATCCACGGATGTTCTAGTAAATGGAAAACCCAGATTTATACTGATGCTACCTTCAAAATCTTTAACTTTTATAGGTATGTGACCTTGATCATGATACAGTACAACCACCACGTCATAATTGTCATTTATGGCCTGCGGAAATACTGAGTCCGCTGGTATAGGCCCGGTCACATTTATGCCCAGTGCTAATGCATCATTAACGGCTGGTACAATTTCCTCTATTTCTTCCCTACCTATTAAACCACCATCACCACCATGTGGATTGAGTGCAGCCACTGCAATACGGGGATCTGAAAAACCCCATTCCTTGAAACTATTATATGTGAGAACTATTTTGGCTAAAACATTTTCCCTTTTTACAAATTCAACTGCTTTTGCAAGGGATCTGTGAGTTGTAAGATGTACAACTCTTAAGTTACCAGCTGTCAACATTGTTGCAACTTCTTTAGCCCCACTAAGTTTTTGCAGCAGCTCCATATGACCTATGTCGTTGTATCCTGCCAATTGTGCAGCTTCTTTATGTATTGGAGCGGTAGCGATAGCATCTATTTCTCTATCTAGAGCCATTCGCCCTGCCTCCAAAATCCATTCGACACTTGCCCGACCACAATCAGCCGAAATTTTTCCATGTTCAACATTTTCTGGATTCAGGTTACCCATATCAAAAACGGATATGCGGTTACTCCTTGAGTCTTGTGCGGAAGAAACTTCCGTGAACTCTAGATCACATCCTAAATCTTTAGCTGTCTTGGATAACAAATGGAGGTTTCCAATTATTAATGGGTGGAAAGAATCAGTTAGCCAACGTTCATTTAATGCCTTTACTATAACCTCTGGCCCTATTCCTGCCGGATCTCCCATTGTTATGCCTATTACAGGTAAATTATCCATTTAACGACTCCATCTAGCCATTATAATAAAAAAATGTGTTACAATGCTAGGCGGCCCCAAAAAAGAGGCCGCCAGATTTGCACGCTCCCTCTAGCAAGAGCGCGGATTAGGTTTATCCATAGACGCCAGGCGTCTATCCCGTATCACACCGATCTCACACGTATCAACGAGATCGGTGTGTTCATCACAAATTGATCCCCGTATCAATAGCTCGCTGTGACTTATCCACAACGAGAATACCCACAAGATGGACACATTTCACAGCCTTCTTGATAAACCAAGAAACCGTCACAGTCAGGACATGCTGACTTGCCAATTACTCCATTGCCATTAGTGTCGGATTTAAGTGGTAAACCTGGTTGTAAGGCATATGTAACAAAGTTGTTATCCTCATTATTGCTACCAGTATGTTTTTCCAAAACTAATGCCACGGCGTCTGGTCCTGAACGAACCAATTTTCCGTCATCCCACTGAGGGCAACACGTTATACCTCGAAGTTGTTCAACCAACTCACTTGGTTCTATACCAGAACGTAAAGCCAAAGAAACCAGCCGTGATATGGCTTCATGTTGAGCAGAATCACAACCTCCGGCTTTCCCTAAATTGGAAAAGATTTCAAAAGGTTGACCTTCCCTAGAGTTTATAGTGATGTACATATTGCCGTGACCAGTCCTGACTTTTTCTGTAATCCCACTCACTTGAGAAGGTCTTGGAGCTGGTTTGTTTAATTGACTATCATGAATAGCATTATGCAAGTCATTGGCATCAATGGACACAGAATCTGCAGATTCTGTTTTTGCCGAACCAGATGTTAAAACTTCAAGATTTCTACTCCCAGATCTATAAACAGTTATACCTTTGCATCCTAATTCCCAAGCCAACATATAGGCAGTTCTTACATCTTTTCTAGTAGCTGAATTGGGGAAATTTATAGTCTTAGATATAGCAGCATCAACGCTCTCTTGGAAAACAGCTTGCATCCTAACATGATATTCGGGTGATATATCTCCAGCTGTAACAAAAATATCTTTAACAGAGCTTGGAACATCATCCCTATCTTGTATGGATCCACCATCAGCAAGGTATTCCATCAATTCGTCACTATAAAACCCCTGTTCTCTTGCCATACGCTCAAAATTAGAGTCTATGTAGAGTAAACTTTCCCCTTCCAATATGTTGTGCTTGTGATAGCAGAGAGAAAAAAGTGGTTCTATGCCACTTGAGCAGCCAGCTATCATGGATATAGTACCCGTTGGTGCTACTGTAAGCCTACATGCATTACGCATAGGCCGTCCTTGTTTTTCATATATGCTACCTTCGTATCCAGGGAACACACCCCGCTCTTCAGCTAAATCCTCAGATGTCGCATCTGCATGTTCCTTTACAAACCTCATGATTTCGCGGCCTAAGTCCAATCCTTCTTGAGAGTTATAGGCCACGTCCATCATCACCAACATATCAGCGAATCCCATCACACCAAGTCCGGTTTTGCGCGTAGTTTTCGTCATTTCTTCTATAGCCGGCACTGAGTATCTGTTTGCATCTATAACGTTGTCTAAGAACCTGGTTGTGATACTGGTCACCTCTGCCAAACGATCCCAATCTACCTTGGATTCGCCTTCATCGAATAGAACAAATTTTGCGAGGTTGATTGAACCTAAATTACAAGACTCATAGGCAAGCAGAGGCTGTTCACCACACGGGTTAGTAGCTATCATTTCCCCTATATGTGGCGTCGGATTATCCTGGTTAACACGGTCCAGGAAAATTGTTCCTGGTTCTCCATTAAGCCAAGCCCCTTCTATAATATTATCGAATATTTTTCCTGCATTCAGAGTCCCCAAAACTTCCCCGTTATGAGGATCCTTAAGTTCGTAATCCTCACCCTTGCTTACAGCTTGCATAAATAATTCACTGGCACCCACTGATACATTAAAATTGTGTATCTGCCCTTCTTGTGTTTTGCAAGTAATAAATTCCTCTATATCAGGGTGATGAACGTCCATAACAGCCATATTCGCACCATCCCGTTTACCACCTTGAGTAACCAAAGTAGACACTGAAGACAAGTGTTTTAACACAGCTATCGGACCACATGCTTTACCATGTGTTGTAGCTATAGGAGAGCCTTTTGGTCTTATTTTCGACAATGCAAACCCGGTTCCTCCACCGAATTTTTGAACCAGAGCGGCCTCTTTAGCGGTTTCCATTATACCTTCCATGCTGTCTTCTAATCCCATCACAAAACAGGCGGAAAGTGTTCCTGCACCTGTGCCCGCGTTCATAAGAGTAGGGGAATTTGGTACGTACTCCAAACTAACCATGACGCTATAATATTTATCTTCCCAATAACTCACATCTGCTTCAGGGTTGTATAGTAGTTCTGTTTCAGCAATAGCTCTGGCTACTCTTCTGGATATATCACTCCAAGAATTCTCCACTGCATTGCCTTTACTATCTTTCATAAAATATCGTTTTTTCAATACGACCATCGCATTATCCGATATCCCAGTATCTACTATGTTGTCACCCGTCGATTCAGCAGTAGATCTAGATGCATCGAGTGATGCCGCTATTTTTTTTGCCACATTTGGGTCAGTTATACCTGCTGCATTCAATGCAGTTAGCACATCGTTTAAATTTTTATCGCCCCTTTGAGAATCTCTGCCGTCTGTTTTTCCCCTAGTGATTGTCATTTATGCCTCCAGGTAATCAAGTTTCACCAAACGTTTGAACTGTAGATGGCGTAATCCGCCAACTATTTTTTTTCATCTCCAATACTTATGTTTACACCCAAACCAGCCCTAGGTTTTCTCAACCGTTTTTTGGTTGAGAAAACAGTCTCATCTATAAGAGGCAGTTGAGACGATGATTTATCTTCATCTGAGGAATGATAGGCTTTCTCCAATGCCTCTACCGCTTCCTTGAAACTCTCTACGTCTGCAAAATCTCTGTACACACTAGCAAACCTAATATATGCAACAGGATCCATAGTTCGTAGATGTTCAATAACCATTTCACCAATAGATACACTGGCGATTTCAGCTTTACCCGTGTCCTGCAATTGAATTTCTATGTCATGAACCAGTTTATCAATGGCTCCTGTAGGCAAAGGCCGTTTCACACAAGCCTTTTGAATGCTAGACATAAGTTTTTCTCTGTTGTATTCTTCTCGCCTGTTATCGCGTTTGGCCACCATAAGCGCACTAGTTTGCACTCTTTCGTATGTCGTGAATCTAAGACCACATCTTATACATTCTCTTCTTCGTCTAACACCATCTGTGGCATCTCTTGAGTCAATAACCTTAGACTCACTATTATTACAATAAGGACAATGCATTGAATCACAAACCTAGAAAAATTCCAGTAAAGCCTTCCTTAAGAAAATATATTGACAATACTATCATTGCAACATAACTACAGTCAAGCTTTAGAATACCGCATTTTGTGTGAATTATATTACAATACACAACATGTTGATGTTAAACGCAATGTATTCTATTAATATTAATACTGATTAAATCCAGTCACAGACGCGCGAAAAGCGTCCTCGCAAATAAAATAGCTTCTTCTCTGGTAGATATTTCCCCCAATTTATGACTCTCCTCCAATTGCTCCAACAAAACCCCTATAGTTTTCCCCGGTCCTATACCAAGAATTTTCATTAAACCATGTCCATCTATCAAACGATCCTGCTTAACTTGGTTGTTAATGGCAAGAATATCTAATCCTCTTTTCATAATAAAACCTATGAGATCACAATGAACGCGCCAATCAGCCATCTCAAGCATATATTCCTTGGCAGCTAAATAATCCGCCAAATTCAAAAACAAAATATCGAATGCTACATCGTTCAGGTCTCTGTAATATCGGTACATTGCTTTGTCTGTTGGATAATTACCATCAGAGCTCATTTGTGTTGGTCTTAAATGGTGTTTGACCATTGTTGCTATATGATCCTTGCCGCTGTTACTAAACCTGAGTCTGTCTAAAATGGATTCTGCAACCTCCGATCCTTTAAGATCGTGGCCAATAAATCGTATTCTTCCTGTATCATCAACCGTTTTAGTTGCCGGTTTTGATATGTCATGAAGCAATCCCGCCACCTTAGCCATAGTTAATCTATTATGACCGTCACTTATTACCTCCGAAAAATATTCATACATATCAAATGACTGAGGTAATAAAGAGAACATTTGACCGTCTGGACAATCAACAATTTTTTCCAATTTAGCTGGTGTTTGCAAACAATGGTTAAATACATCCCAATAATGTTCTTTAGGTTGAATTGAACCTTTAGTAGTATTTAATTCCGGTATTATCCTGCATAGTAATCCCGTATCATCCATCAAATTTAAACTATTTGAGATATTCTTCTGCTCAAATATTTTTAGAAATTCTTCTCGCACTCGCTCCATAGATACAGAAACTATTAGATGAGAGTTTTTAGATATACTATGTTTGGTACGCTCATCCAACGAAAATCCAAGTTGAGCAACCAGACGAACTGCCCTAACCAATCGAACTGGATCTTCTGTAAATGATTGATCCGATACCACTCTAAGTATTTGGGAAGACATATCAGACAAACCACTATAAATGTCTATCAAATCGCCGTTTGATGGATTGCTTATAGCCGACAATGGCAAAGCCATGGCATCTATAGTGAAATCTCTGTGGGAAAGATCGTCTCGTATACCATTAGACACAAATGACAAATCTATATGTTTGGGCAAGAGCGATAATTTTGTTTCATGTATTGGCAAAACAACCCTAGAGATCTTCCTGTCATAGTCTAAAACAATGCACTTGCCACCAATCAAATCAGTTAGTTTATTGCCAATCTCAATTGGGTCATGGTCTATAGCAATATCTATGTCAAAACTGTATCTACTCATCAAAGAATCTCTGAGAAAACCACCCACTATATAGGCGTTCACATTCTCTGATGAAAAAAAATCTCTAATAGGTGACAGAAATTGTATTGTCTGGTTGTCAAAATTTAGTTCAGGGGGTTTTGGTATTGAAGTGCCTGACATCAAATCGCCTCTGTTGTAGTTTCCACTTCGTCTCTTTCTAATTTCCAAAGATGTTCATGACTTGAAAGATGGTCGATATATAAAACACCATTTATATGGTCAATCTCATGTTCTAGTGCTTGAGCTAACAGCCCTTCCGCTCTTATCCTCAATGCCTTGCCTTTTCTGTCCAAAGCCTTAACCCTAACTTTTACTGATCTAGTTAGCTCTCCTCTGTATCCAGGTATACTTAAACAACCTTCATCGACTGTTCTTTCACCCTCGACTTTTATAATTTCAGGATTGATAAGTACCCTTACTTCCTCTTCATCTGGTATCTCTATAACCACTACTCTAAGCAACACACCAACTTGATTACCTGCCAAACCGACACCATTAGCATATCTCATGGTGTCGATCATATCTTCTATAAGATTTTGTAATGATTCATTAAATAGAGTAACTTTTTTTGCTTTTTCTCTTAATACAGAATCTGGTAATGTTCGAATGTTTAAAACTGACACTGTCTACCCCCCAAACCTTGTGACCTTGCTGTGACTATTATATTATTCGTCAACAATTGTGTAAATCTAAATCACGTTACAGAAGTAGGGTCAATTTCAACCATCCAGCCCACAGGCAAGTTAGTTTCGTCCATCAATCTTCTAGGCTCAATACCCTTCAAAATAATGTGCCAACGATATCTCCCCCTGACTTTTGAAGGAAAAGCGGGTGCAGGGCCTAATACAGAAACATCTGTAATACCCATGACTTCCAGTTGCTGTCTAAACCGTTTACCCAAATATATAGCTTGTTGAGCACAAGCATCTTCACTCTTGTGGGAATACATTAATCTTATCAATTTACCAAATGGAGGAAGACCAAGCTCATACCTGTAAACAATTTCTTGTGAGTAAAACATGTCATAATCTTGTACAGCAGCGGAATGAACTGCGTAATTTGTTGGGGAGTAGGTTTGTATGATCACTTTACCGCCCAAATCACTTCTACCCGTACGTCCTGAAACCTGACATAATAATTCAAAAACCCGTTCACCAGCTCTAAAATCCGGCAAAAACAGTCCTATATCCGCACACAAAACACCAACTAACGTGACCCTGGGGAAGTGTAGGCCTTTAGCAATCATTTGCGTACCAACCAATATTTGGGCGTGTCCTGTTGAGAATGTATTCATTATTTCTGCGTGAGCATCTTTGTAAGAAGCAGCATCTCTATCCCATCGTAAAGTTTTTACTCCTGGAAATAATTCCTCTAACTCCTGCACTACCCTTTGTGTGCCTAATCCTAAATACCTTATCCTATGACTATTACACTCTTTACATATGGCAGGGTGTTTGATCGTATAATTACATATGTGGCAAACAGCCGCATTAGATTCAGCATGATAATTCATTGACATATGACATCTGTTACATCTCAACACATTGCCACAATCTCGACATTGTATCTGACCACCACTACCTCTTCTGTTTATATAAAGTATTATTTGCTCGCCTGAAGCGATTTTGTTGCCTATATTAGATTGAAGGACAGAACTGAAAATGCTTCTATTACCTTGTTTCAATTCATCTCTAAGATCTACTATTTCCACTTGAGGAAGAGTCAATTCTAACGTTTGATTTCCTACAACTCCCCTAGACACACGGTTTTGTAGTGTCAATAATTTGTATTGGCCGGAGATTGCCCTGCTTTTGGAAACCACATCAGGAGTAGCGCTGCCAAGTACTACGACACTTCCTGTCAGATCCCCAATCTTTATAGCTACCTCTCTTGCATCATATCTAGGGGCAGTGTCTTTCTGTTTATAAGTCCACTCATGTTCCTCATCTATTATTATTAAACCTAAATTTGGTTGTGGTGAAAATATTGAACCACGAGATCCGATTACAATTTTATACTTACCTTCCTTTATTCCCCACCATTGATCAAAACGTTCCCCCAAAGACAAACCACTATGCAATATGGCCACATCGTCAGGAAATCTACTAGCAAATCGTTCTATAGTCTGAGGTGTCAATGCTAATTCTGGAACCATCACTATAGCATGCTGACCCAAAGCAATAGCCCGATCTAACGCACGTAAATACACCTCCGTTTTCCCACTACCTGTAATACCTTGTAGCAAAAATACTTCAGGAGAGTTTGATGCAATCGCCTGACATATATTGTCTACTGCGATCTCTTGATCATGATTGAGAATAGGTGGAATATCAGAGTCAAAGATTTTCGACTCGAGTGGATCTCTCTCCTCTCGAATCTGAATGATATTGAGCAACCCTTTATTCCTTAAACCACTCACTGCAGATTGCCCAAAACCATGCCTACACTCGCTTAAACTTACAGGACCCCCTGCAAGGATAAGATGCCGTAACAATGATTCCTGTTTTGGGGATTTCTTATGAAAAACATTTGATATATTGGCATTCTCCGGAACTAAATTCGTGAGTTCTATAAAGGAAATGTACTTTGGACCTACAGAAGGCTTTAACCATTCCCATGTTTCATATATTAGGCCGTCTTGCGTCATTTGTGACAGAACTTTCTCTGACCACATTCCCAAAGATTTCACCAATGTGTCTCGACGAATTTTCCCTCGTTTATTCAGAGTCTTGGTGATTCTTTGACGCTGTGTGTCACCTATTGTATCAATCCGCAGGGTTGGATCCGCAAGACGAACATACCTCTTACTTCTTATCATTGAACCTGGCGGCATCATCATAGCAGCTGAATCGAACAGGCCAGCCATATAGTAATGACTTAGCCAACGTGCTAGTTCCAGACCATCTGTAGATAATAATGGATCAGGGTATACCAACCTCGTCAAAGGCCTAACGGTGTCCAGTTCTACAAAATCCGACGTGTCGAAAATTATTCCTATCAACGAACGAGGGCCGAAAGGTACTTCAACTATATGACCTTGCCTCGCGGGGACGTCGTCAGGAATCGAATAGGTGAAAGTTCTGGTGTTGGATGCGGGAGAATCTACTGCTACCTCGGCATATCTACACATCTTTGGTCTTTAATAACAACCCAAAGATATGTGAGTATGAATCATTTTTATCTTCTAGATCGCCTTCTATCTTCCTTAATTCTAGCCGATTTGCCATATCTATCCCTGAGGTAATAAAGTCTTGCTCTGCGAACTCTACCATGCCGTACCAAATCAACCGATTCTACTGTTGGAGAGTAATATGCGAAAGTTCTCTCAACTCCTACACCATACGAAACTCGTCTAACAGTGAAAGTAGAACCAACACCGTTCCCTCTCGTACGAATAACATCACCTTGAAAAGCCTGAAGTCGCTCTCTCTCCCCTTCTTTTATCTTTATAGTGACCTTCACTGTGTCCCCAGGAGAGAAATCCTGTATTTTTTCGTTCTTTTCAACTACAGCTATAGAGTTTAAGTCCATCAGTTTATCCTTGTGTCATTTTGTCGTTCACCGGTACGTATTTTACGTCCAGTATTCTACAACTCATCCCAGTCAATAACAAGAGCCAAAATAAGTTCTCATTTGCGAGAAGGGTAAGCAGGCCATCAACTCCACGCAGTAGTTATAAACGTAGAATCAAAGGCTCCCGAAAACAAACCGTTTTATAACATACTGGGCGATTAGTTCTGCAAACTACGTAAGTAGTGAACCAACTGCCATTGTTCTTCATCGGTAAGAAGTTTGTCAAACATAGGCATTGCCGAAGGGGATTCGTATTTATTGCCACCTGAATAGTAGGCTATACGACCTCCCAGCCCTATAAAACCCTTCAATTCCTTATCTGACGCCATTGCGGTAGCCGGTCCAGTAATATCAGCTGGTGGCAAACCACCATGCTTTATCAAGTAATCTTTAGCCGCCCCATCACCCTTGCCAGTCATACCATGACAAAAAGAGCAATTAACTTGATATAGACCTGAGCCTGCAGAAACAGTCTCTTCCGTTTGAGTTAACGAAGAATCACTAGAGACATTAAATACCCCGTCCGTTCCACCCTCATGCAACATGAAAGGAACCGATCCTTCAGCCGGATAAAGACGTGGGGGTTCCTGGCTCTTATATGATTGGGCATAATGCATTTCACTGAATATTTCAATCTGATAGGTGCCTCTACCCCAAGGCATACAAGCGGACGAGATAAGTCCGACCAAAACCAACATCAATGCAAGTTTCATTTTTTGTCTTTTGAATAACAATGTTTTCATAGTTTATATAACTCTTCAGTTATCCTCTTAAAGCCCGCCCTCTTTCATGAACTACTTCAAGAGCACTTCCCCTTATCAATGCTCTCTCCATATCGTCCAATTTTTCTTCCTCTGTAGTAACAAGTAATCCGATATATCCTTCGTTTATGCGGGCGTCGTATGGGTCTAATCTCAATCTAGGTAATCTGGATTCGAAAATTATACCTATTATTGTAAAAAGCACAGCCCCCAAAAGGGTTCCTTCGTAACAGATGATCGTCATCGCAGGGAACGCTAAAATTGGTTTCCCTCCCGTTACCATCGGGTAAGCCACCTGTGTTCCTGCAGTCAATACTAAAGCCATAGTAAGGCCCATCAATGCACCGATAATCGGAAACACGTATATGTGGTGAACAGGATCCTTTTCACCAAATGCTCCTTCGGGATAAGGGCTGCCTGTCAGAACGTCAAAATCGTCCTGAGTGGCCCCTGCCTCCAGCAACACGTCGGTTGCATCAGCCGCAGAATCTGCGTTATCAAACAATCCCAATATACTTTTTCTGGCCAATTTCAACCTCCTCAGGTTACTCTTCCCGCATCACGGCAGGAACCATAACTTTTCCAATTTTAATTTCGTCGTGTAATATCATACCCTCTTTTGCATCGCCTATCGGTATTAAAGGCACCACTTTGGCGAACAGTAACACCAACATCGAGACCATCGCGAATGTAGCGGTTATAATTGTTACCTCCACAATACTTGGAGTGTATCCACCCCACGTGAAAACAAATGCCTGTTTTCTCATCAAGCCAGGAACTATAATGATAAATCTTTCAAACCACATACCTACATTGACCAAAATAGTCGTAAATGCCATCAGCCACAGGTTTCGTCTCACACTCGGAATCAACCACATAGGAACCGGTATCAAGTAAGAAGTTATTAGGAAAGTTAAGAAGTACCATTTCCAAGGAGCTTCAAACACCTGCAATTCCCTCAAAGCGACCTCGGGTCCTTCCAAGGCATAGAGGCCGAAGAAAAATTCCAAAGCAAAGAAGAACAACCAAGCCGTTGCAACTACGATAAGGAGCTTAGCCAATGAATCCATGTGCTCTCTTCTGATGTAGTTTTCCCAATGAAACATCCATCTCAGTATTATCATGACGGTAACAACTGCCGAAACACCTGAGTGGACTGCTCCGATCACAAAATAGGGAGCGAACACAGTACTGTGCCAAGCTTCCACTGACATTGCAGTTCCAAAGTCCCAAGAAACTATACTATGAACGGAAACGAATATAGGCAAGATTATGGCGGATAGCAATATACCCGCTATGATCTGCAATTTCCACTGCCTAACACTTCCTCTCCAACCCAAAGATAAGATGGAGTATATGATATGGGGTACACCGGTTGTTCTATCTCGTAACACAGCGAAATCCGGTATTAAGGCTATGTATACAAATAAAATACTACTAGTAAGATAGGTAAATACAGCAGACGGATCCCACACTAATGCCGATCTAACATTCGGATATATGCCCCTAGCCCAGTCGTACGGAAAGACCCAATATGCAACTCGCCACGGCCTTCCAGCATGAATAAGTGGCATTGTCATAGCTGTCATAAGAGAGAAAACCGTCAGTACCTCCGCTGCCCTAGTAGCTGGTCTTCTCCACTCCGCCTGCACCAACCTAAGTATAGCTGACAACATAACTCCTGCGTGACTTATACCGATCCAAAACACGAAGTTAGTTATAAAGAAACCCCACATAACAGGCCTATTAAGGCCAGTTACTCCAAGGCCTCTATTAAACATGTAACCTGCAGCAGTAAAACCACACAGTACAACAAGTGCCAAGAACCCAACCAAAATCCAATACAATTTGGACGATTCAAATATAGAACTAGTTAAATCTGTGTTTACCTGACTATCAGAAATTCGGACTCGTTCCTGCATTATTTAACACTCCTGGCACATAGCATCCCATATTTTTCATACATTTTAATCATAATTATTCCGGTTTCGCCAATACTCGGATGTCCCGTTTCATGAATTTCCTGACCCTCTGCAACATCAATCCTTCTTTGATCTCCCATATGGAAATAATTGGGAATAGTCTTGTGCCTAGCATATAGGTTAACACAGCTCCAGATATGCCGCCTACTATAACCATAAAGTCAATCGGACCAGGCGATGTGAAATCTGGCAAATTTTCTAAGACATGCAAGGTATGATCTTCCACAGAAAACCCAGCCACGTAATATCTCACTTGATTGAAGAAGGTGCCAATCAGGATTACTGTTGCCGCCAATGTCGGACCCCAAATCGTCTTTCTAACAACATTAACTACCAGAATAAGGAACGGTATCACAAAGCACATGGTAAAGGCCAAGAGAAACACCGTACTATAGGTTTCAAACATAATGTATTTCAATACCCCAATTTCCGCTGGCATTCTCCCATACCAATACGTGAAAAACGATGACCACCAGAAGTAAAACCAGAGCAAACAGGTGGCCAATAATATCTTACTCAAAGCCCAAAATTGTTCCAATTCTAGATATTTGCCAAGACTACTAGTAGACCTCAAAATAAACATTGTCACAATTATCAAAGCAATCGAAGCCTGTATGCCATTTATAGCGTGGAAGGCAGGAAATATTGCGTCTTTCCAACCCGGAATCAAGGCCATGGCAAAATCTACACTTATAAGCATGTGGACAATTATTAGCATGAGGAAATAAAATCCACCCAGAAGACCTAATACTATTTTCTGCAACTGCCAATGTTTTGGAGTTCCAAACCAATGTGGTATAAGGGGATGATAAGAAACATCTTCGTCAGATTTGCCGGAAACTTCCTTATCAGTAACTAAGTCTGGGAGAGAAGCGAAATATAGTATTGCCAACCCACAGATAACTAGACTTCCTAGCGCCATTGTGTCCCAGATATGGGGGGTGTTACCAGGCCATTCAAACCATAAACTTCTTCGACCTTCGATTGAAGGCAATACCCAAAGTAGAGGGACTAACATGGCGAAACTATAAACACCCACAATCGCGAACATCTCTGAAATTCTTGCTAACGGGCGTCGCCAGTGGGATTTAGCCATTCGCAAAGCCACAGACACCAAAACCGCTGTCTGAGACAAACTAAACACATAGGCAAATGTAGCAGCATAATAACCCCAGTTTGACTTGTTATCGAAACCATCCGAAACAAGCATAAACAGTCCAACTAATCCTACAACAAACAGTCCTCCGAGTATCATGGCAACTGTCCAAAATTGATTACCCGGAGAGTGATGTCTCTCTAGGACGTCATTAGTTATCTCCTGGGCGGTCATATCAAGATATGACGGTGCTACTACGTGGTGGGATTCATGCATGAGCATCCACCTTATGTTCTGCATTAATATCTACTTTCTTCAAGTAAATCACGTTTGGCTGCGTTCCTAAGTCATCCAATAACTTATATCCTCTACCACCGTCCACAAAATGTTTTTCTTTCAAACTAGATATTTTACTAGATGGATCATTCCAGTCACCAAAAATTAATGTATCAGTAGGACACGCTTGAACACATGCTGGTAAAAAGTTACCTTCTTTCAGGTTTTCGTCGGTAATTCTTTCGCCGCGCTGTCCTTCTATTACCCTTTCAGCTTTGCGCAATCTCTGGATATTGAAGGTACACTTTTCCATTATGCCCCTGCTCCTAACCGTAACGTCCGGGTTTAACTGATTCTTCAGAGATTCAGGCCATACCGGCTCCCAGAAATTGAAAAATCTCACTTGATAGGAACAGTTGTTGGCGCAATATCGGGTACCAACACACCTGTTATACACCTGTACATTCATGCCCTGATTATTGTGATAAGTGGCATACACAGGACAAACTGGTTCACAAGGAGCATTTTCACAATGTTGACACAGAATAGGTATAAATCTCGCTTTTATATTTGGAAACTCACCTTCCCAGTATCGCTCTACTCTTATCCACTCAATAGCCCTGCGTTGCCTGAACCTATCTTCTGTATTGAGTGGGATATTATTTTCCGCCTGGCAGGCGACAACACAGGCTTGACAACCTGTACAGCGATCTATATCTATTACCATTCCCCACTTATGATTTATTGTCTCTGTAGCCATTAAAAACTCCTACTTAATGATGCGCTTCATGGTCGTGCGATTCAGGAGGAGCGATCTTTATAATCCTCTGTTCATCCACTTCAAACGCAGGAACATTTCCTTCGAATTTAGATATATCAATATGTCTACCAGTTTTTGATATTGATACTTTATTAGCTGCCCAAGCCAGACTACCACTCCCTTTGTCTTCAACTTCAGACAACAAGGAGATAGTATTCACTCCTACATTTTCAGCATATCTGCCAAATGAAACATGTCCTTGACCTATAGGCATTGATATAACCCATGGTGGCACACCCGGATGGATGTAAGCCGGGGCCTCTAAACTTCCAGCAGGTGATTCCACTGTAAGTATATCTCCTTGTATTATGTCAAGTTCCTCTGCTTTTTTGCTGTTTATTTCTACCCAAGTATTCCACACAACTGATGTAAGTGGATCAGGAGCGGCCTGCAACCATGGCAAATGTGCAAGATTTCCATCTCCTAATGAGTTAGACAAAAACGGTATTAGATTGTATTCGCCTGTGCCAGCGAAAGACATATCAGGCCAGGAGGTCTCCAATTCCTTAGATGACACTCCTTCAATCTTTGCCTCAGATTCAACATCCCACCAACCACCTCTCTGTAGAACTCCTTGCCGAAAAGCGTCAAAATCAGAAGATCTCACAGAACCTGCATTTTTAGACCACAACTCCCTGATACTTTCCTCTAATAATTCCTTAAACCCAGATCCTTCAGTTAAGCCTAACTTGGCATCCAATGCCAAACCCAAAACCCTACTGTAATAAATTAACTCATCTCCGAAGTTAACTGTTCCCTGATGGAATCGACCCACAACAGGCTGTTGAATTCCTATAACCTGATAACCAGGACCAGGTTCTGGTACGTCGTCCCCCCAGTCTTCCAGGTAGTTACTTTCCGGTATAATAAGATCCGCTTTTTGAGTCGTTTCATCCATAAAGCTTGAATATGAGATAATGAATTCTGAGTTATCCAAGATATTTGAGAACCCCGCACTTGAAGGTAAACCATGAATTGGATTTACACCCCTTATCATCACAACTTTAGGCTGGTTTATATTCTTCCAATCTTGATATGAAGAAGGCATGCCAGCGCCCGATACGGAGTCACTATCTAAAACAGATATAGGCGGTGATGGATTGAAAATAACTCCACCTTCTTTGTTTAGATTATTAACCAACACATTAAGAGAGTATATGGCATCCAAGTTAAAGCTTCCATTAACGGAAGCTCCTGCAGATCCGCCACCAATTGCAAGTGGATGATGGCTATTCGCAAAGTCGTGGGCTATCTTTTCTATACGAGCACCATCTATGCCTGTAGCTTCAAACACTCCGGCACTGTTGTTAGAAAAAGCCTCCAAAGCTTGATGTCCTTTTCCGCCCGTAAGGTTATCAGAGGCTGCAGCATCACCTAAACCATCCTTGATTATTACGTATATCATACTCATAGCCAGTATTCCTTCAGAACCCGGCTTCACAGGTAGCCACTCGTCTGCATTTGCAGCGCTCATTGAAAACCTGGGATCCACCTGAATGTGAACTCCCCTTTGTTCATGTCCTTGTCTAAATTCCCCATATGCCCTCGAGTGATTGGTGGGGGATACCCAACTGGATAAGAAATCCGCTCCAAAAGACATCAGATAAGTTGAGTGCTCTATATCAAATTTAGGCAATCTACTCTGACCAAACACTCTGTCCAAGGACTTTCTAAGGGCCACTTTATCTAGCGTTTCAAAAGCCATATGACTACCACCGAATCCACTAGAAAACTCGCTGGCAAGTACTGCCAGATGCCCTCTCAATGGTTGGGTTATCAATAAAGCACGATCATTTTGACCTTCGGAATTTAGAGAGTTAAGCTTGCTTAGAACAAGATTGTGTGCCTCTTCAAGAGAGACATTCCTAAATTCACCGTTCCTAGTATCCCTGTACATGGGTCCGCTGAGGCGGTCAGGATGATACAGAGCCTGTACTCCTGCTTCACTTCTGACACTGTGTTTCCCTTTGTTTATTGGATAGTCGGGATTCCCTTCTATCTTCTTCGCCCTACCCTCGACCACCCTAACTATTATTCCACACGCTTCAGATTCCTGACGACATATGGTAGCGTACCAATTATCTATACCATTAACCAAATCCTCTGGCATATTTACTGGACTTTCAACCTGCAGCTCCTGTTCTGGAGTGGTACATCCATTAAAAACCACTGCCCCCATTGCAGATACGCCTGACCATTTCAAAAATTGTCTTCTAGTTATGCCCATTTCTTTAAATACTCATCCTTAATAATGACATGTTGTACAATCCGTCGGAGCACCATTGTCCCTATGACAATCCACACAGTCGCCCATCTTCAAACTTCTCACCTGTTTGACCTCTGCCATATTACCCACATCTCCGTGACAGACTGCACACACGTTAGCAGCCACCACAGCCTGCTCACCTGAAGGCATAGTATTGCCAGATTCAGTGAAATATCTTATGTGCGCTTCATGTACGAATCTTACATGATCCGGTAATCTGTGAATTCTCTCCCAAACCACTGGAGCCTTGTTTTCCCAAGCTTTAATCAACAAGGCAACTTCCGGCAAATCCTCATCGGAATTGATAACCTTGTGACAATATACACACTGCTCCACTGGAGGAATTCCGGCAGATTCTCCTTTGTCAACATTCCTATGACAAAACGTACAATCTAGACCCAGACCATGCATTTCGTTACCTTCTCCATCCAATTTAGGGGTTCCATCTGATAACAAGAGGACACCTGATCCTGCATGTGTCGTATGAGGGTAATCAATAGGTTGCTCAGGGGAACCACCAAAAGGTCCAACTTCAAATGGTGTAGACCACCAGGCTCTAGCGACAAACAACACCAATGCCAAGGTAACCAGACCGCCTGCGGCCAGTCCTCCCAGCACGGTAAATAATATTATTAGTTTCTTAAGCATTATATTTATTATTGATAAGCCCTATAGGTTTAGATCCAAGACCTATCCCAAATCACCGTCAGAGTATCTAACTTCGAAGCTATTATTATCAAGTTAAGTGCAACGAGAGACAAGAAACCTAAAGCTCCTATGTAGAACATGCGTCTTGCCTTGTTTACACTCTGAGGTATGTGACCCGTACTT
>CAYUCO010000032.1:0-52598 GCA_964443385.1 uncultured Dehalococcoidia bacterium
ATTGCACTCCTTGCTGAATCATTGGAAAAAGATCCTGAGTTTTTTGCCTTTAGACGTAGCTTGGAAGCTTACGGTAAAGCCTTGGTAGAAGGTACTACAGTAGTATTATCGTCCGAAAGTGATCTGTTCGGTTATTTAGAAAGTCCCGACAAACCCTCCAATACTAAATAAAGCTTCGGACCACCAAAGAGTAATGATAATGGAAGCGTTATGCGGATCATACTTCCCCACAAAGTTTAGCGTATGAATACATTATATGTGTTGGGGGCATAAAATAGACAAAAGCAAACTAAATAATATCCTCCTTAAAGTCCAAAATGGCGAAATGGAAATCGAAGAGTGTTTACATATTCTCCAAACACTACCTTTCCAAGACCTTGGGTTCGCAAAAGTTGATCATCATAGAGAGTTACGTACTGGATTCCCTGAAGTCATTTATTGTCCAGGAAAAACACCTGAGCAAGTATTGGCAATAGCAACGGCGATGCTAGATAAGACCTCCCGCATAATGATCAGCAGAGCTGAAACAGAAATTTATAATTATGTAAAAAACCACATTCCTGAAGCTGAATACAACCAAACCGCCAAATATATAACCATTGGACATCCACCGACCGAAGACCTAAGGAAGGGACTTACAGTAGTTGCAGCTGGAACATCGGATCTTCCAGTTGCCGAAGAAGCTGCAGTAATCGCCGAATTTATGGGGTGCAAAGTTGAAAGAATCTGGGATGTAGGTATAGCAGGATTACATAGACTAATATCTAAATTAGAAACTCTTCAAAACTCGAATGTGATCGTGGTCGTGGCAGGAATGGAAGGTGCCCTGCCCAGTCTAGTAGCAGGGTTGGTATCTGCCCCTGTAATAGCAGTTCCTACCAGTGTGGGCTATGGTGCTAATTTTGAAGGCCTATCAGCGCTTCTCACTATGTTGAATTCCTGCAGTACAGGAATAGCAGTTGTAAATATCGATAATGGATTCGGTGCGGGGTACATGGCCGCGACCATTAATCTTTCAATCACAAGACCTAAATAAAAAGAGAGCCCTAATCTTATGTTAGGAACTCTCTCTTTAAAGGTTGAAAATAATGCGAGACTACTTAAGAGACTTTATGTAATCAGTGATCGCAGCTATCTCTTCGTCACTAACCGGTAAAACTGGCATTAATGGTTGATAGCCTTTTGTTATTTTGACGGTAGGATTCAGTATGGATTCCTTTATATAAGCGTCGTCTACAGTTACGGTAGATCCATCCTCTAATGCTTCCTGTGACCCATACAAACCCTTCCAAGACGGTCCTATTATAGCAGTTCCGTCTATACTATGGCATGCCACACACCCTTTACTGACGGACAGTTCCTGTCCAGAAGCAGTACCTGTGCCTGACGAAGAGGAATCGGTTGGTTCAGCAGTATCAGCAACTGGGGCTTGGGTTGGATCTGCAGTTGGTGCTGCAGTTGGTGCGGACGTGGCAGCCGGAGCTGGAGCACTAGTAGCAGCCGGTTCAGTCGCTTTTGTCGGAACGGTCGTATTATCACCTCCACATGCTAAAGACGACACTACTATTACTAACAACAAACTTGATAAGATAAAAATCTTGTTCACTTATCCTCCTATTAAAGCGCGGTCAATCTTGAATGAACCATAAAGATCATGCACAATCCACGCTGCAAGTGAGTCTATCATAGTGATAAGGTTAGTTCAACTCTTCACAAAGTCGACATCAGTGTTGAATATGACCCTAAAACTGCTTGTTATTAATTATTTAACATATTTGTAACTATTACGTAACATCATCGGAATAGAGTAGGTGCATTATTATTACAAAATACTGCTAAGGTAGGAGGTTATGCATATGGATTCAGGAAGTATAGCGTGGATGTTGACCGCATCAGCTCTTGTGTTGTTAATGACACCAGGACTGGCTTTCTTCTACGGAGGCCTAGTCAGAGCCAAAAACGTGGTCAGTACCATAATGTATAGTTTTATTGCAATGGCTGTAGCAACCGTAGTTTGGATATTGTGGGGTTACAGTCTAGCGTTCGGACCTGGAGGAGCCTATATAGGAAACTTTGATTTTATAGGCTTGAGCAACATTCCTTTCGATGAAGAAAGTGGCGGTATACCAACGCTGCTATTTGTGGTATTCCAAGGAATGTTCGCTATCATAACGCCTGCACTTATTACTGGTGCCTTCGTAGAAAGGTTTAAGTTTAGTACATACTTAGTGTTCCTTGTACTATGGTTAACACTAGTATATGCCCCAATTTGCCATTGGGTCTGGGCAGGAGACGGTTGGTTATTTAATGATGGTGCACTGGACTTTGCAGGCGGTACCGTAGTTCACATAAATGCAGGTGTAGCAGCTGTAGCGGCTGCAATAATGGTTGGTAAACGAAGAAACCCAGGATTAGAACCACATAACGTTCCTTATGTTGTATTAGGTGCTGGTCTCCTGTGGTTTGGTTGGTTCGGATTCAACGCAGGATCTGAGTTAGCCGCTGACGCAAGAGCAGTTAGTGCATTTGTAGTCACTAATGCTGCAGCTGCAACATCAGCTCTCACTTGGGGTCTCATATCCCACTTTAGGACTGGAAAGATGAGTGCGGTAGGTGTGGCTACAGGTGCAGTAGCCGGTCTAGTTGCCATAACTCCGGCTTCTGGTTTTGTAGGTGTAATGGGAGCACTTGCCATTGGTTTCGCAGCAGGCTCAATATGTTTGTTCGCCGTAGATATAATTAAGGGCATGGGCCTTGACGATGCTCTAGATGTTTTCGCAGTTCATGGACTTGGAGGAATAATTGGAGCACTATTAACTGGAGTGTTCGCAGTTGAGGCTATCGGCGGAACCGCAGGAGTTATAGAGGGCAATGCCGGAATCATGGGAATACAGATCATTGGAGTAGTAGCCACATTGGTATATTCTTTAGTAGTTACTCTTGCCATATTATTCATACTGGACAAGATACCTGGATTAGGTCTGAGGGTTAGTGAAACAGAAGAGGATAATGGGCTCGATATTTCTGCTCATGGTGAGCGGGCCTTCGTAAGAGATGGTGCTGATTAATCTAAACAAATTTGTAATCCACCTAATTGCCGATGGAAGGGAGTACTGAGGTATGATTAAGATAGAGATAATTGTTAGACCTGAACGAATAGGGGGAGTGACAGAAGCATTGGATGCATCTGGCTGCACCGGGTACTACTATGCCAATATAACTGGACAAGGTAGGCAAGGAGGAGTGGAGGTAATTACAGGAAGAGGCGGTCAAACTACTACAAAGTCAGCAGTGCCAAAAACGTTGATAACAACTGTGGTTGATGAATCAATTGTAGATAAAGTAATTGATGCCGTAATAGAGGCTGCTAGAACTCCAAACGGAGGCAATATTGGAGATGGGAAAATATTCGTCTCACCTGTAACGGACGTAGTAAGAGTAAGTAGTGGAGAAAGAGGACAGGTGGCTATGTAAGCCATTTTTCCAAATGTTTGCAAGTAAAACAGGAACCCGATGTCGGATGATTTTCCGTTACCGGGTTCCTGTTTTTGTGTTTAATCTATGTCATTTATAGATCTTTTTGACTAACCGAAGTTGGAAACACAGTTTTATAAACAATATAATTTCATGAACAGACGCCTTGGAGTTACCAAACCTACGGTCAGTGAATACTATCGGGTATTCTTTTATATTGGCACTAGGACTCTTAGCTACTATTTCAAGTAACAATTTAAACCCTTTTGGGCTCAAATCAGGCAATAGTTCCATTATATGATCTCTTTTAAAAGCTGCGAAGCCTGCAGTAAGATCCCGTATACTTAGACCAACTATCGAACGTCCTACTGCCGAAGCCGTTACACTTACAATTCTTCTCCATAAAGGCCAATTACAAACACCTCCACCATCGACATATCTTGATCCAATCACTATGTCATGATTACTGAGTTCCAATAACATATCCGGTAAATACTTCGGATCGTGAGACAAATCTGCATCCATCATCACTAAATAGTCTCCGTCAGAGTGATCAAATCCGGCCACTACTGCACTTCCCAACCCCAACTTACCAGGCCTTTCAATCAGGTTAATACGATGATCTTTATAAGATAATTCAGTCACTAGCATTCCTGTTCCATCTGGGCTTGAATCATCCACAACTATTATTTGGTAGTGCCATTTACCTCCCAACACTTCCTCTATGGCCTTGACCACAATCGGCACATTATCACGTTCGTTATATGTGGGAATTATTATAGATACTTTCTTCTTTTGCATGTTCCTAAAACACGAGCCAATTCAACAGCTTCTACAACAAAACTTCTTACGATTATTTGCTATAAATCTATATATTTTATTGCCCATTTTGTCAACTCCCGGAATCCATATCAAAGGTGTTAAAGGAATCAAAGGTATCAATGTGGTTATCAATTTTCTGACTGCATTAAATCCCGAGAAGTAATTGTTTTTAGAATCGACCATATGGACCTCAAGCTCGAATTGTTCCAATTGGCAACCAGATGGCATTTCATTAAGGTTTTGGTATGGTACGAATCTAATCCGCTTCATAATGTCTGCCATCGCTATCAAGGTCATTGAGGTTCTACACAAAAAACAATTGCCGTCATAGTAGATCGTAAAGTGATCATTAAACATCAAGAATCCAGCCTCTTAAATCCATAAACCGATGATCTAACCATCCACACCCTAGCAACAATCCTACCACGTGAAATAGGTCCGTATTTACGACTATCAGTGCTAAGATTAGGGTTATCACTCATCAAAAAATACTCCCGGTCAGCCAACAACCAATTCTTTCTACCGACATCACCAGAAATGTCAGCTATATCATCAGAAACTCTATGACCATTCACAGATATTTCATTATTAACTAAACAGATTTCGTCGTGTGGTCCAGCTATTATTCTTTTTATCGCGAGGGTTCCAATATCTGTGGGTTCTATAACAATCACAATATTCCCCACAACAGGTTGTTTAGATAAAATATTAAATCTCTCAGCATAAATGACATCGTTAGGCTTTATACCTGGCCACATACTATAACCTTCAACTGTCATTTTTACAGATAGGAATTTTTTAATGAAAAAATGTATTTTTCTGATCATGATTAGTTATAAATTAATATAACACTAATACAAGGATTCAAAAAATACACTTTTAACTATCTGAAAACTAGCAAATATTACATTGACCTCTTGGCATCACAGGATCATTCCTTTAGACTATACATAATTAAATATTGTGCCAGGAGGTATGAAGTGAATATATTGCAGAGAACAATAAGCACCCTAATGTCTAATAGAGAACATGCTAAAGTGCATGCACATTGCGATATCCCATGTGGTATCTACGATCCGATTTTAGCCAAAATAGCCGCCCAAACAGTGCTAAAAATGGCAGTACGGCTAGAAGCAGTTGAAATACCGGCTAAAGACATTTCAACCCCTAACACTGTCACTCGGTATATTGCAGTCAAAGAAGAGCACGCTCAACTTGTTAAAAGTGAATTGAATACGCTTTGGTCTGACTATTTCAAACCTGAGCACTTAGAAAAATATCCTAGCCTCCACGAACTTTTCTGGAACGCCAACAAATTGGCTGGAGCTAACAAACAGGGAGTAAGCTCATCTTCTGCCAAACAACTGGTAGAGTCAGTTGACGCAATTGCAACAATATTCTGGGCGACCAAGGGAGTAGACTACACCGATTCCGTAGCAGACACCCGCTACGGCAGTTAAAAACTGGACGCTTTTAATATAATTGGCACTACCACATTGTTCTACATTGGAGATGTGTGTAGTGCCAATTATGCTCTAAGAAACAAAAAATCATCATCCCTCAAAACTATGATAAAATAATGCCATGCATTTAAACGGTTTCGATTTAGAACTACCGATCCCCAAACTAAAAAGACCACATGCGTTTGTGACTCTAAGACCTTGGATTGACGTGGGCAGCGTTGGACGACTCGCTTTCAGAACTTTAGAGCGTCATTTTGAAGCAAAAGACTTGGCAAAATTGTCTCGACCTGGGATATTCTTCGACTTTACTCGCTACAGACCAAACATATACACGTTGGACGGCAAAAGAGAAGTTACAGTACCAAACGTTAATGTTCGTTATGCCATAGGGCCGGGAGAAAATGACTTTATATTTCTACATTTACTAGAACCTCACTTAAACGGCGAGACATACGTTAAATGCGTGGTTCAATTACTTAAACATCTTCAGGTGGAACGTTATTGCCTATTAGGATCTATGTACGATCTAGTGCCTCACACAAAACCAATATTAGTCACAGGATCATCTAATAATGAGGAAACTTCGGATCGAGTAAAAACATACGGGGTCAACTCGAGTAACTACGAAGGCCCTACAAGTATAATCACCACAATTAACCAATATTTAAATAAAGTCGGCATTGAGACAATGGGACTGATAGCCCACCTACCTCAATACGCTCAAACCGAGGTAAATCATGCTGGCAGACTCAGATTATTGAACATAATATGCGAGCTTTACGGTTTTTCAATGGATCTGGGAAGAATTGCCCTTAGAGCTAAGCAGCAAAACGATGAATTATCTGCTGCGATGGATCAAAGCCCTGAAGTTAAAGCTTTAGTAGAACAACTCGAACTTCAATACGACAAAAGATTAAATAAAGACGAAGACAATGATTATGAGTTGTCGCCTGAAATTGAAGACTTCCTGGATGAGCTGGGTAATCAATTTAGCCAGAATTGAAGTATCTCAACAAAATCATATGGGCCGATTTTTAACGAAACATGCCTGGCATACCGCCAGGCATTTTACCTGAGGATATTTGTTTCATCATTTTCTTCATTTGACGGAACTGGTTCAAAAGTTGATTGACCTGTTGAGCTGATGTGCCACTACCTAATGCTATTCTTCTCCTCCGACTACCATTGAGTATATCAGGATTACGCCTTTCACCTGGCGTCATAGAATAAACTATTGCCTCTACCGATTTCATCGAATCTCCATTCATGTCTTGTTGAGACATTTTGCTGGATATCGAAGAAAAACCTGGTATCATTTCGAGTATTTGACTGAACGGACCCATTTTCTTAATTTGTTGAATTTGCTCCAAAAAATCTTCGAGATCGAATGTTGCTTTTCTAATTTTGTTCTCCATATCCTTCATGCGTTCTTCTGATATGGTTTCTTGTGCTCTTTCAACCAGTGTTACAACATCACCCATTCCCAATATTCTGGAAGCTAAACGATCTGGGTGAAATAATTCTATATCATCAATACCTTCACCAATGCCAATAAATTTTATTGGTGTCCCTGTAACTTTGTTAATGGATAGAGCCGCTCCCCCTCGTGCATCTCCATCTAGTTTAGTCATGATCACACCAGTCAGTCCAATAAGATCATGGAAGCTTTGAGCAGAATTCACGGCGTCCTGCCCTGTCATGGAGTCTACCACCAATAATGTCTCAATGGGATCAGCGCAATCCCTGATCAATCTTAGTTCTTCCATCATCTCTTCATCAACATGAAGACGACCTGCTGTATCCAGTATCACCCAGGAATAATCACTGCTTTGAGCTCTTTTAATAGCGTTTTTACATATGTCTACTGGGTCATCTGTTTCTTTCTGACTGTAAACCGTTACTCCTAATTTTTGCCCTAAAACTTCAAGCTGGTCAATCGCTGCAGGTCTATGAACATCACACGCAACAAGTAAAGGTTTTTGCCCATTCTTGTTCAAAAAATTAGCAATTTTAGCGGATGTCGTGGTTTTCCCAGAGCCCTGTAATCCCACTAACATCAAAATGGAAGGTGCTTTGTCAGAATTTATCAATTTAGAAGATCCAGAACCCAAAATATTAACTAATTCATCGTTAACTATTTTCACCACTTGTTGTCCAGGGCTGATACTCTTTAGTAGATCTGAGCCAACTGCTTTGACGCGAATGTTTTCAATAAATTCCCTCACAACTCTAAAATTCACATCTGCTTCGAGCAAAGCGAGCCTGATTTCCTTTAGAGTTTCCTCTATATCTCTTTCACTGATTCTGCCCTTAGAGGATATTTTATTGAAAATTGTAATCAGTTTTTGAGACAGAGATTCAAACATACTTAATGCCCCTCGTAAATT
Organism: uncultured Dehalococcoidia bacterium; assembly: GCA_964443385.1. Taxonomy (GTDB): domain Bacteria; phylum Chloroflexota; class Dehalococcoidia; order Lucifugimonadales; family UBA2985; genus VFHP01. The sequence continues at coordinate 8,147 of CAYUCO010000032.1, forward strand.
TACAGTATTTACCTACTTAAGTCTCTTATTTAATTACCGTGCAGATCATGTAGTTTATTTTTGAGGTAATCCAATGGCTGCACGGGAGCAGGATCCTCCCCATTGAGAATAGCTAAATAGTAACTAACATAATCCCCAAAAAGCACAATGCTGAGCATCTGTGCAAGTACACCTGTACCATCACCATGTACAATCTTACAGTGAGCCTGTACATTATTTAACAACTCGCTAACTACTTGGTATCGAATCCTCATTCTGTCATGTAATAGATGAGAATCAAGTATTATCCCATAACTATTCATGGAAACAGATGAAGGCCATTTTATTCCCGCTATGGCATTGTGACCTGCCTCTGGAAATAATTCTAATAATGCCCACGATTTTGCATTTTCATTAAACTGAGTCTTCCATCTCTTCGCAACTCCCGACAATATCCCTCCGCCATATACGGCTATAAGTTTTCCTTGAAGAGATATCGCTAATTCTTTAGCAGGATTATTCTCAACAGGCACGTCTGGCATCAACCTGTTAGCCATAGTGCTCAGTGCGTCTATTGCTTCTTGAACTAGAAATGTATCTACTTTTATCAATCCCAATTTTTCCATAATTGCCAACGGTGTAAGAAAACTATAACCCAAAGCTGTTCTAGGTTCGCCTTTGTAGTTAATATCAACCACCGGAACATTCGACTCAAAACTTATATCAGCCAATAAGCCACCAGAGGTTAGAGACAACAACTTAGCACCTTTAGAGAGTCCTTCCCTAAAGGCTGAAACAGTTTCCACTGTATTGCCTGAATAGCTGGAGGCTATAACCAACGATTTTTCTCCCACAAATTGAGGCAAGGAATATTCTCTACAAACAGTTACAGGAATGCCTTCCAAAAGACCAGACAAATCACAGAGTAGTTCTCCACCGATCGCAGATCCACCTACTCCACATACAACAACATTATTTACATCTTTGTAATAACTGGGCAATACCAAGTCCATACCAGTGGACCATGCAGACACACACTGTTCAGATAAACCAAAGATTCTATCTCTGAATCGACTCGGGTCTAATGTTTCGTATGTATTAGGATCATCTAAGTAGTGTATTTCTGCCACTGTCAAACTCCTACAAAATTCCTAGCTTCGGATATCAATTTGTCAACCAAATCCTCGTTTACAGCTTCTGAATAAATACGCAAAAGTGGTTCAGTACCAGAAAATCTTATAGCTAACCATGAACCATCTTCTAAAACAAATTTGGTTCCGTCAAACTGATCCACGTGTTTGATATTGATGCCTGCAATAGCATTTAATGTTATATCGCTTAATTTTTCTTTTATAGATGCTCCTATTACTGGATCATAAACGATATCATCTCTACGATAGTAATGCGGCCCTACCTTACTGTAAAGGTACTCTACCAACTCTGATGGAGTCTTATCCATCTTTACCATCATGTCCAGAATAAATAATCCACTCAATATACCGTCACGCTCCGGTATGTGACCCCTAAAACCGAACCCCCCACTCTCCTCTCCCGCCAATAAGGCATCTTTTTCTATCATAGTAGGTCCAATATATTTAAATCCTACAGGGGTTTCAAAAACAGGAACATCGAATATTTCTGCTAATCTGTAAATCATATTACTAGAAGTCAAAGACTTTACTAAAGGACCCCTCTCCCCTCTAACCTCGAGCATATATAAGGATAATAAAGCTAATACTTGCAGTGGATTTATGTAATCACCATTTTCATCGATTAATCCAAATCTATCGGCATCCGCATCTAGGGCCAAACCAGCTTGATGTCCTTCTTTTACAACAATATCTGATAGTCTTACTAAATTCTTAGCCACTGGTTCAGGTTGTAACATCCCCGGGAAAATAGGATTCCTTACATCGTGGATTTCAACAATGTTTAGGTCTCCTCCACCGAGGAGTGTTGTGAAATATCCCGCTCCAGCACCATACATTGGATCAACAACTATTCGTAGGCCAGAATTTCTTATTGCATCTATGTCAACTAAATTGGATACATGTTGCAAATACGGTAGCGAAGGATCTATAAGTGAACCAATATTCTGAGAGATAGCTTGCTCCCATCGAACGTGTTTATTGAATTTCCTCGTCTCAGAACTTCGAACGTGCGTTTCCAGCGCATCTACAATCTCAGGGGAAGCACTTCCAGCATATTCGGGTTTGAATTTAAAACCATTCCATTGAGGAGGATTATGACTAGCTGTTATAACCACCCCTCCTCCAGTTCCGTGAAATAGTACATTATAGCTAACTACCGGTGTTGGTACGGGCCTGTCGCTTAGCAGGGTCTTTATACCATTACCTGCTGAAACCTCTGCAACAGTATTAGCAAACTCCTCAGACAAAAATCTAGTGTCATATCCGATTATCAATCCCTTATTTGCTAGATTCTGCGTCAAGATATAATCGCTAACGCCTTGTGCACAGTATCTGACATTTTCGAAAGTGAAATCGTCAGCTATAATTCCTCTCCATCCATCAGTACCAAATTGAATTGGCATTCGCTAACCATCCATTTACTAGAATATAATCAATGATATCTTACAGAATATACAACTAAATATAAATGATAAAACTTCTAGTAATTGAAACCCACAGATTAGTTATCCAATAGTCCCGAGAGAAATACCAGGTTGCAGGTCAGTAGTTACATTCATACCAGATGCCACCATACAGAGATTCCCTATATTGACCTTGTCATTTACTGTAACATCATCAGCCAATATACACTCTGACAAAATCACTTCATTGCCTGTACGAACACCGTCCCAAAGCACTGACCCGGATATTACATTACCTTCCCCAATCGTCACTCCAGACCCTAAAACTGTAGGACCATGTATAACCGATCCTGCGCCTATGAAACAATCGCGCCCCAAGACGACAGGCCCTCCTATAACAGCCGAAGGGTGTACAAAATTTCCCTCTGTACTCAACACATCACTATTCCCAGCAACCATAAGATCATCGGAGGAATTCAAAATATCATGATTAACCCTAAGATAATTCGATGGTGTCCCTAGATCAATCCAATATGGATTATTCTTGTAACCATACATTGGGATGCCGGTTTTCAATAGAGTCGGAAATAAACCCCTTTCAAACATATAAAACTCGTTTGTAGGGGCAATTGTAAGAATATCCGGTTCCAAGATATACACTCCACCGTTAATCCAATTGCTATTTGTTTCACCAGGATTAGGCTTTTCTATAAATTTTTCTATGTAACCATCATCTTTCATTTCGACTACACCAAATTGAGAAGGGTCGGATACTTCTTTGAGAAATAATGTGGCCTTAGAATTCGCATTCTGGTGGAAGAACAACATATTGGATATATCTAAGTTGGTAAATATGTCCCCATTAAGAACCAAAAAAGTATCATCTAAGAGGTTTTCCACATTTTTTACGGCACCTGCAGTGCCCAGAGGATTCTCCTCCAAAACATAGTGGATGTTCATATTTGAGTAACCATTGTCACCAAAATGATCTCTTATTTTATCTGACAAATAAGAAACAGTTATAATGACTTCTGTAACATCATGTGAGGCTAGGCTATCTAGCATATGCTCCAAAAATGGCCTGTTCAAAATCGGAACCATAGGTTTAGGAATATTGTTGGTTAAAGGACGGAGACGAGTCCCTGACCCACCAGCAAGTATTACGGCTTTCATCTCGAAACCTCAGCAGGAACAAACATATAGCGTACTATCCTATTTTATGTTGGCTTCTGATCGAAGAATGTTTGCCTTATCTATTGATTCCCAAGGTAAGGAAATATCTTCTCTACCAAAATGTCCATACGCAGCGGAAGGCTTATATATAGGTCGCCTAAGGTCTAAATTATTTATTATTGCCGCGGGACGAAAATCGAAGTGTTTATCTATAAGATCTACAATGACTTGATCGTCTACATGACCAGTGCCAAAAGTTTCCACGGCTATTGAAAGAGGAGAAGCTCGGCCTATAGCGTAGGATACTTGTATCTCCAATCTATCGGCAAGACCAGCGGCAACAACATTTTTTGCAACGTATCTCGCCATATACGCTGCCGATCTATCAATCTTGGGTGGATCTTTGCCTGAAAACGCTCCTCCCCCATGCCTAGCCACCCCTCCATATGTGTCAACAAGTATCTTGCGTCCGGTTAAGCCAGTATCCGCTACAGGACCGCCCACTACAAATCTACCTGTAGGGTTTATATAGATTTTAGTATCTTCATCACATAAATTCTTGGGAATGATTTCGTTGATTACCAAATTAGTTATATCCTCGTTTATAACCTCTTGTGACACCTCTGGAGCATGTTGAGTGCTAACAACAATGGCTTCTATTCTTTTAGGTACACCATATGAATATTCAACTGTAACCTGTGCTTTACCATCTGGTCTCAAATATGGAATGATTTCTTGCTTACGTACTTCTGCCAACCTCTGGCACAACTTATGCGAAAGATCGATAGACAGCGGCATTAGTTCTTTCGTTTCGTTACAGGCAAAACCCACAACCATACCTTGATCTCCAGCCCCTATCTTTTCAGGATCTTCAATGCTATATTTTGCACCTTCTTTTTTGTCCTCCTGAGACGAATCAACTCCCAGAGCTATGTCCTGTGACTGCTCTTGTAAAGAAACTATCACTCCGCAACTCTTAGAATCAAACCCGAAATCTGGATCGTTATATCCTGCTTGATATATGGTGTTCCTTATTATGTTGGCAACATCTACATAACTGGAAGTAGTAATCTCACCCATTACTATAACCAAACCATTAGTTACACATGTTTCACATGCGACCCTTGCAGCAGAATCTTTAGCCAGAAGGGAATCAAGTATAGCGTCCGAGATCTGATCACACAGTTTATCAGGGTGACCCTCTGTCACCGATTCCGATGTATATAAATATGATTTTGAGTCTGTAAAGGCAAATCCCATTTTTAATTCCTTTAGTACATCCAATAAATTAGATCAAAATAACTTAAAGCTTATTTGCAACGAATCCTCACTATTTAAACATATTCAAACCTAGATATGAACTAGGTACCTTCTTCCCAACTTCTTAGATATAACTCTTGCTCCTCTGTAAGGCTATCTATACCTATACCCAGTGAATGCAGTTTGATTTGTGCTACTGTTTCATCTATATCATCGGGAACTGAATGAACTGTTTTTCCTAATTCCTTTGCGTTGCCAACTAGATATTCTATGCACAGAGCTTGGTTTGCAAAGCTCATATCCATAACTGAAGATGGATGGCCTTCTGCTGCAGCTAGGTTTATGAGTCTACCTTCACCTAACAGATACAGTTTACGGCCATCTTTTATACTGTATTCCTCAACGGAAGATCTTACTAATCTCTTACCAGACGAAATAGACTCGAGGTAAGGTATGTTTATTTCTGAGTTAAAATGTCCACTGATAGCCAAAATGGCTCCGTCTTTGGCATTGTCCAAGGTTTCTTTATCTATAACATTAACGTCGCCTGTTGCAGTGATGAATATATCTCCAACATTTGAAGCTTCTGCAACCGGCATAACTTGATATCCGTCCATTACCGCCTCTAATGCTCGAACGCTGTCCACTTCTGTTACTATGACGTGAGACCCCATCCCTTTAGCTCTCATTGCAATGCCTCTACCACACCACCCGTAACCGCAAACTACTACACTCTTCCCAGACCATAAAACATTCGTTGCCCTTGTAATACCATCCAAAGTGCTCTGGCCAGTGCCATATCTATTATCGAAAAGATGCTTTGTGTCAGCGTCGTTTATCGCTATTATGGGATACATAAGCTTATTTTCTTGAGCCATACTTCTCAATCTTATTACCCCAGTAGTCGTTTCTTCTGTGCCACCTATTACTTTGTCCAACAGATCAGTTCTTTCTTTGTGCAAAACACTAACCAAGTCTGCTCCATCATCCATAGTAAAATGTGGTTTATTATCCAACGCAGAATGAATATGCTTGTAATACGTATCGTTGTCCTCTCCGTTTATAGCATATGTTGGAATACCATATTCTTTTACTAAGGCAGCAGCCACATCATCTTGGGTGCTTAGAGGATTACTGGCACATAAAACTACATTAGCTCCCCCATCTTTGAGAGTTATCGCCAAATTAGCAGTCTCGGTAGTTACATGCAAACAAGCTGCTATGTCCACGCCTTCCAGGGGTTTCTCTTTAACAAATCTATCCCTTATAAGTTTCAAAACCTGCATCTCCCGAGCAGCCCATTGGATACGAGAAACGCCCTGTTCAGAAAGACCTATATCTTTTACATCACCACTTAAACCGTTTGACATTATGAGCCAAACCTCCCTAGCATAATATTACGTCCCGCCACATACCATCCGGGAAAATACTTTGAGATTATTTTTGCAGGATAGTTGAAAGGAACGACCTGAATTGTGATCACAAATCAAAAACCTGTGCATGATAGCCGATTTGTATATATCTGTCCAGTTGTATGATGGCAAAACAATTGCTATATATTCTGGATTAATCCAGATAAAACATTCTTTGGTCTTGCTCCCACTTGTTTTATTATTTCGCCTGCCGCCATTGATCCCAACATGCCACTCGCTCTCATATCGTAACCGTTCGTCATTCCATAAAGAAATCCCGCTGCATATAAATCGCCTGCACCTGTAGTATCAACTACATTTTCTATTCTAAAAGGTTCAATATCTATACTCGTCCCTAATGTATTTACTACGGATCCTCTAGAGCCAAGTGTGGCAACCAGCACACTGGAATCATTACGCCCTATGTCCATGGCCTTGAAAACAGAGTCTTCTTGATAAAGGGTGGTAATTTCTTCTTCATTACCAAAAAGTATATCAACATATTCGGATATCAAATCACGGAACGAGTCTCTATGCCTTTCCACACTAAAAGAATCCGACAGGCTTAAAGCTACCTGGCGCCTCGCAGTTTTAGCTACTTTAGCAGCTTTTATCATCGCCTCTTTAGCATTGTCGGTATCCCACAAATATCCTTCCAGATAAGTGATTTTGTGATTAACGATTACGTCAGTATTAATGTCCTCTGTGGTTAACTCTAAACAAGCACCCAAATGTGTGGCCATAGTCCTTTGCCCATCAGGGGTTATTGCAACTAGACAAAGAGCAGTAGGAGAATTGTTGTTGGCAGAGGAAACACAAAACTCCACCCCGAGAGCAGCCATATCTGATCTAAATACGTCACCAGAGTGATCATCACTTATCTTTCCTATGTAGGAACATTTGCCCCCAAAAGAAGCAATAGCTGCCATACTGTTGCCAACAGATCCACCAGACATTTCTGCAGTGGAAGTCATATCAGAATAAATTTGTTCAGCCTGAACAGCATCCACTAATCTCATAGACCCTTTTATTAAATCATGCTTTATAAGAAATGACTCGTCAGCTTGGTAAAGAACATCCACCATAGCATTTCCTATACCAACCACGTCATACAAATTACTAATGCCGAACCATCCTATTCATTACTTCTTAATTATGCTTTTTCAGTAGGATAATTACTAGTTATCCAAGCATTAGTCCCGTCTTCTATGTTGTATAGGCGATCGCTTGATATATCCATTGCAGCAGCCATTTCACAAGCCAGGCCACTACGAACGCCCATTGCACATATAAATAACAAGTCTTTGTCAGATGGGAGTTCATCTACTCTTGATAAGATATCATCGACGGGTATATGAATTGCTCCTGCAACATGTCCTGCAGCCCATTCATTAGAATCTCTGACATCTATTACGACTGCATCACCTTGCCCAATCATATTATTAGCTTCTTCGAGGCCGACTCTCCAGTATGGTTCACCAGGGTTCTGTCTTGCCATAACTACTCTCCCTATCACAATATTTGTTTCAACTAACTCATATACTTTTGAACAAGTAGCCCGAGTTTGTCTACGTCTTTTGAATCTATAGAATCTCTAGAACTGATTATAGCGTTTTCCATCGCATAATTACACTCACAATCAACGTTTAGTGATAGATTTGGAATCACATCCTCTAATATTTTCTTTGATATTTTAATGTTTTTATTTAAATTGGCGACAACCATATCTACTGTGACAGATTCCTCACTGCCCCTCCAACAGTCATAGTCAGTAGAGCAAGCCAATATCGCGTAGCATAATTCTGCTTCTCTAGCCAACTTGGCTTCAGGTAAAGCTGTCATACCTATTACATCCGCACCCCAGGATCTGTAAAGATTTGATTCCGCCAAGGAAGAAAACTGCGGACCTTCTATAACAACGTATGTGCCTCCATTGTGAACATTGGCACCTAATGCAGATGCACTTCTGTAAAGGTTGTGGCTGATCATCCCACAAAATGGGTTGGCAAATCCCACGTGAGCTACAATACTTCCGTCAAAAAATGTACTTGCTCTTGTCTTGGTCCTATCAATAATCTGATTCGGTATGACCAAATCAAGAGGAGCTATGTTCTCTCGTAAACTACCCACCGCACTTACTGCAATTACCTTACTAACGCCTAGTTTTTTCAAAGCAAAAATATTTGCTCTTGCAGGTATATTCGTTGGAGAAATTGTATGCCCTGAACCATGTCTTGGGAGAAATGCTACAGAAACGCCTTCAAAACTTCCCACAACAATACTGGAGCTCGGTGATCCAAAAGGAGTATCTATATTAACTTCCTTAATGTCTTTCAATCCTTCCAAGTTGTATAAACCGGTCCCTCCTATAATACCTACGCTAGCGTCAACCAATGATCAACTCCTTAATTGATTTGTTGTAGGGAGCCGCAGCAATACCATTGTCCGTTATGATAGATGTAATATATTTGGATGGGGTTATATCAAAAGCCATATTCAAAACTTTAGATTCTTGAACGCCAACACTTATACCTTTGACGGTAATCACCTCTTCGGCAAGTCTTTCTTCTATTGGAATTTCATCTCCGGTGTTTTTCCCCAAATCAATGGTAGTAATTGGAGCAGCTACGTAAAAAGGTAAGCCGTGTTCTTTGGCTAGAACAGCCAAGCTGAATGTTCCTATTTTGTTAGCCACATCTCCATTAGCAGCTATTCTATCAGCCCCTACTATAACGCACTGTATCTTACCTCTACTCATAAGATATCCTGCCAGAGAATCAACTATCAATGTTGAAGGTATACCGAATTTATTCAACTCCCACATAGTCAACCTAGATCCCTGGAACCAAGGTCTAGTTTCAGTTGATATCACCTCTTTAATTCTCCCCTGTGTCCACGCTTTTCTAATAACACCCAGTGCAGTACCGAACCCACCTGTAGCAAGTGGTCCCGTATTACAGTGAGTTAGAACAGAGCTGCCGTACGGAATTATATCTGCTCCAAATTCACTTAGTTTTACATCAGATTCATATGATTCTAAATGAATAGCCTTGGCTTCTTCCAATAGTCTTGCTGCAAAATCTTTTTGTGGTGTTGGCGTACGTGACCTATCAATCATACGTTCTACAGCCCATTTCAAATTAACGGCAGTGGGTCTTGCCTGTATTAACGAAAGACCGATGTCTGCAAGCTTGTTCAATTTAAGTTCTTTACTAACATACTCAAGTTGAAAACAAGCCAATGCTAGTGCGTATCCAGCTGCCACTCCAATGGCTGGAGCCCCTCGTATTTTCATATCTTTTATCGCAGAAAAGACTTCCTCCCAAGTGTTCAGATAAAGAAATTCCTCTTCTTGAGGTAATTTAGATTGATCTAATAATTGCAAATTGCCATCATTGTCCATCCATTTTATTGGATCTATTATGTTTTCAAATAATTCACTCAAAGCAGATCCCTATATTCTTTCCACATGGTTAAAAGAGAAGTTTACCTAAATCACTCAGCCTATTAATATGAAAATCTGGTTCCTTTATTCTCTCTTGCCCTTCTGCGGATCCTAGTAAAACAGTTTTCAATCCCGCCTTATTAGCTCCGTACACGTCATTTAGGATATGATCCCCAACATGTATAGACGCTTGGGCTGAGCAAGATAATTCTTTGAGAGTCATATGGAAAATCTCGGTTGACGGCTTACATAACAACACTTCATCTGAAAATGTAAGCACTTGAAAAAAATCGAGTATGTTATGATTTTGCAAGTATCTACGAAATAAACGTCCTGGTGTCATTCCTGTATTAGAGATTAAGCCTATTTTATAACCTTTTGCCGTTAAATTTTTTAATATATATTCCGATTCCGGGTCCAATTCAGGAGGGAATTCGAAAAAAGCCTCTCCATACCAGTAGTTTATTTCTTCTATCGTAGTCTTATACAAATCATCAAAGAGGTTTTCTCTAATACTATTAATAAATATTTTGACCTGGTGATCGAAACTGTAATCTTTCTCTGCTTTGTGAGCCTCTCGACATATTCGGTAGCATGACCTGTACGCTTCCTGAACATGCTCGTAAGAAAAATCGCACCCAACAGTACTGAGAGAGTTAATTGTTTCTTCTATACGACGCTGTGCTCTGGATCTTCCAAGTTCCCTGTTATCTATTATCAAAGTCTGCCAAAGGTCAAACGTGATTCCTTGAATATCGTCCAGCATAAACACCTCGGGGACTGACACCGCAGTATATATCAAATGAGATTAGTATGAGACAACACTACTACAATAAAGTACAATAATCAAAGATGTAAAAGAGACGTAAAGTCATAATGTGAAAAGTTTTTTGCGCCTGCTAAATCAACCAGGTCAGCAAAGACCGAAATACCTGCTACATCCCCGCCAGATCTTTTTACTAATTCAATTGCGGCATGCAATGTGCCTCCGGTAGCAAGGATATCATCAACTATTAAAATTCTGCGACCCAAATCCACGCTGTCAGAATGAATCTCCAAGGTCTCGGTACCATATTCTAATGAATATTCTATTCGTGAAGTTTCGCCCGGCAATTTACCTTGCTTCCTGATAGGAATAAATCCACACCCTAATTGATAAGCAATAGGCGCTCCAAATATATAACCTCTAGCTTCTATTGCTACCACACTATCTATAGATTTTTCAATGAATGGCTCTGACATATCTCTAATTGCAGACTGGAAAGCAAAATTGTTCTTCAAAAGAGGCGTTATATCTTTGAACAGGATCCCAGGCTTGGGAAAATCAGGTATTTCTCTAATAAAATCTAGATAATTTATCAAAACCCAACTCCGTAAAGAAAGTGTTACAAAACAGACATCGCATTGGAATATAGCAATATGTATCTTTCAGTGTCAACTTTTTAGTAGATCTGTTATTGTTCGAACACTATATTGTTTTCTGATAGAATAACCAGTAAACCTAGAATCCTAACTTGTTAACGGAGACTACCATGGGATTTGCTACCACAATTTCCCTGAACCCGAGGAACATGTTTTATGGTTGGTGGATAGTATCCGTAGGTGTGGTATTAGCTTTAATAAATGGCAGTTTTTATGTATATGGATTTGGGGTATTTTATCTCCCTCTATTGAATGAACTTGGCACTACTAGGGCCGCGTTGGGAGGTGTGATTGGCCTTGCAAGATTGGAAGGGGGCCTCATAGCTCCCATTGCAGGTTGGCTGATTGACAAGTTTGGCCCGAGAAAACTACTTTACATTGGTTTATCCACAGTCGGAATATGCTTCCTGTTACTAAGTGTTATCACTAAATTGTGGATGCTATATGTAGTGTTTATGTTAATAGCAACAGGTTCGAGTTTTGGTGGAGGACGCCCAATAAGTGTTGCAGTTGCAAATTGGTTTTTGAGAAAAAGGGCTCGGGCATTAGGCATATTATTGGCAGGCATTGGATTAGGCGGAAGTGGGGTATTCTTTGTAGCCTGGATCACCGAAAGTTTTGGATGGAGAACAAGCGCTATTGTGGCAGCATTATGCTACTTTTTTATTGCAATACCTTTAGTTTCTCTTGTATACCATAAACCTGAAGATTTGGGCTTACACCCGGACGGTATTCCAGTAGAACAATCCTTGAGTACAAACTCTGCGGATGAACCGCTTGAACTCGAACTAACTCCCAAACAAGCCCTGCAATCGATTTCATTTTGGCTACTTGCTATAGCATTTGCCGCCTGGTCTGTAACAGTTACAGTCGTGGCCATATATCACATACCTTTTCTGATTGAAGATTTGGGAACCAGCCCAGTACAAGCCGCCTCAATAGCATCATTAACTTTGTTATTATCCGTACCTGGAAGGATAATATTTGGATGGATAGGAGATATTCTAAATATAAGAATACTACTTAGTGCAACATTATTCGTACAGGCTATAAGCATCTTAATAATGTCTCTCGTTACATCACCCTCATGGGTCCCATTGTATATGGCACTACTGGGACCTTCTTACGGAGGTTCAGCTTCACTGCGACAAGCTATAGTAGCCCATTTTTATGGCCGCAAAAATTTTGGCACAATAAGTGGGCTGCTTCAATTCGTTGACCTGCCAGGTGCCGTACTTGGACCAATCTTAGTAGGCTGGTTAGTAGATAGTTTCGATGGTTATAGTGTTGGGTTTCAGGCCGCAGCCGGATTCTTGTTTATTGGAGCCATTGCAGTTTTCGTCGCCAAAAGACCAAACCCAAACAAAATCAATCAATAATTTACCGAAAAAGTTGATCCGTCCGAGGTTTTCACAACCTCTATACGGGATTCAAATGCTTCTTTTAAATTATCTATATGGGTAATTACAATTATTTTTTGGAAATCATCCTGTATAGCCTTTATGGCACCGATAAGTTTATCCAGACCGTCAGCATCTTGAGTGCCAAAACCTTCGTCTATAAAAAGCGTAGGAAGTGGGGCTCCTGATCGATGGGCAAGTAATTTAGACAATGATATCCTCAATGCAAAATTTATGCGGAATGCCTCTCCGCCACTATAAGTCTCATAACTTCTTGTACCCAATTCATCAGATATTTTTATGTCTAATGTTTCTCTCGGATCGCCTCCAGTTCTACTTTCCCTTTGCGTTTCAAGCTTAAGGCTCATACGATAATCCGTTATACGCCCAAGAATTTCATCTGCTTCATTCTCTAGCTCCGGGATTGCCTGTTCGATTATTAATGCCTGTATACCACCTTTCCCAAATGCTAAAGATAACTGTTCATACAAGCCTTTCTCATTAGCCATTTCTTGCAAATCTTTCATCTTGTCTGTTCTAATCTGAATCAAGCCATTAAGCCTGTCTAAGTTTCCCTGAATGGCTCCTATATTGTGCAGAGTCTGTTCCCTTTGGATTCTCAATGTACCCAGCTCAATCTTTGCCTGCTCGTAAAATTTATTATTCTCATTTGAGGTGTCTAGGTCAAAATCAAGTTCATTTAAATCTTTTTGAATTTCTTTTAGTCTGCCAATGGAATATTCCATCAAAGTTCTTTCATTTTCCAAGGACAACTGTGCTTGTTTGACCATCTCTTTACTAACTCTTGCTGATTCCAGTTCCTTGAATAAATTATCCCTATTAGCCTCCGCTATTTTACGATCAGACAAATAATTCTCTTCCTTGTTAGAAAGTTTTTTCTGCATAATATTAACTTGCTTCTCAGTTTGCTTCGCTATTTTGTCGTTCTCCCTATGCTGTGCCGCTTTTTGTTTACCTTCCGACTCGTACAATTTTGCAAGTCTCAGACATCCTTCGGCTCCTAGTTCTTCCCCACACAAAGGGCAGTCCGGATTAACGTCCCCTGCTTTAGTCTGCTCCCATAACAAATCTACTTTTATTCGAAGATCTTCCATGTCATTTTTCAGATTTATATTTTCTTCCTTTGTACTTACTATATCGGCAAGGAGTCTGTTAATCTTTTCCTTTTCTTGACTTATTGCCTGTGGTAACAAAGTTATCTTTTCTAAATCACTTTCTGACAATTTAAGCTGTCTTTCTAATACACCAATAGAATTACTTTTTTGTTCCAGAGCATCCAAAGTTTTAATCTGGCTTTCAACATTTGTCTCTCTGCTATTTATTTCGTCCAACATGCGTTTTTGTTCATTTTCTAATCTATCTAATTCAATACGTACACGATTCTGCTTCTGTAATTCAGTAAAATAGATTTCGACCTTGTCCTCTAAATCAGATATTTGCACATCCAATATCCCAGTCTCACTTTTAGCGGCTTGCAATCTAGATTCGAAATCCTGTTGACTAGAAAGATCCGAATCAATATTTTCTATTTCAAAACGAGTAGAACTTGCTTCAGAATCTTTTTGTCTCGTTATCAACCTTGCTTTTTCTGACAACTTATCGTACCACTCAAGCCCCAACACCTCCCCAAGCAATTCCTTCCTCTTGGAAGGTGTACTGGTGGTAAATAAGTCTGATTTGCCCTGCAACAAGAATGCACTGCTAATGAAGGTTTCGTAGTCCATATGCAGCAGGTTTCGTATTTTGGCCTCAGTTTCCCTAATTGAATTACCCACTATAGGAAGATAAGTTCCGTCAGACATTAGTTGGAATAAGTCCAACATCGTGGATCCTTGTCTCCCGCCTTTAGGCTTTGCATATCTCCTAGATACCCTATATCTTTCCGAATCTACTCTGAATTCCAAATCTACGCCCATTTCAGTCTCACCTTGAAATACTAATTCCTCCTGGGATCGAGATCTAGCTGAACCCCAAAGAGCCCACGTAATAGCGTCCAATAGGGCAGATTTGCCATGTCCGTTGTCCCCTGACAAACACGCTACATGTATGCCATCTAAATTCAATCTTGGCACATTATCGCGATAAGACAGAAAGTTTTTCACCTGTAGGCTAATAGGTATCACTGATTAATCATCTCTTTCCCTGAGGCAATGCAAGTGCCATGACTGATATATGCATAAATATGCTTGTAAGTGCGCGCCAATTCCTTAATTATAAAGGATGACATCAATTTTACTATATTTTACTATACATATAGACTAAAATGTAAACCTGAATTTATTCACACTTAAGTAATTAATCGGTTTTAACGGAGTAATCCAATGAATAACCCTGGATCACTTTTAGAAGAAGATAGCTCGCTGTTTGTTGACCTATATGAACTCACTATGGCTCAGAGTTATCTGGAAAATGGAATGTCTGCCAATGCAACGTTCAGTTTGTTTGTGCGCCCTTCCAAAACAACTAGGTCCTATTTGGTTTTTGCTGGACTGACAGAAATCATTGACTATATACTGACATATCGTTTCTACGAGGAAACCGTAGGATATTTAAAATCGACAAACCTGTTCAATAATAAATTTCTAGCTTATCTCGAAAACTTTCGATTCACTGGTACTATAAGATCTATGAAGGAAGGTACCATTTTTTTCTACAATGAACCCATTATGGAAGTAGAGGCTCCTATAATTGAGGCTCAAATACTCGAGACTCTTATTTTAAATTTGGTTCACCACCAAACTCTTATAGCTACAAAGGCCGCGAGATGTGTTTCTGCAGCCAACAAAAAAAGTTTGTCGGATTTCTCACTCAGAAGAAGTCACGGTATTGATGCAGGAATGAAATCCGCTAGAAGTAGTTTTTTAGCGGGGTTTGATACTACCAGCAATGTTCTGGCAGGAAAAACTTATGGCATTCCACTGAGTGGCACGATGGCTCATTCTTACGTAAGTAGCTTCCACAAAGAAATAGATGCGTTTCGCACCTATGCCCAAGACAACCCTACTAATACTGTTCTTTTGATCGACACTTATGATGTTAAAACCGGTGCCAAAACAGCCACAATTGTCGGCAAGGAAATGGAATCTAGAGGACAAAAATTGAAAGCAGTAAGAATTGACAGTGGTGACCTTGTGTCCCTAAGCAAGATTGTTAGAGATATTTTGGATGGTGCAGGCCTGCAATATGTTCAAATAATTGCTAGCGGCGGTTTAGATGAATATCAAATATCTGACTTGGTAGATAAAGAATGTCCAATAGATGTTTTTGGTATAGGAACTCGTCTAGGGATATCCGAAGACATGCCATCATTAGATATGGTGTATAAATTAGTCAACTATGATAATCGAAATATTAAAAAATCTAGTGAAGGCAAAGAATACTTGTCAGGCAAAAAACAAGTCTTCAGAGTGTTGGATAAAGACAGTAACATGAGTCAAGACATAATTGGCTCTCACAATGAATCCATTCCACCAAATTCCGTCCCTTTGCTTGAAGAAATGGTTTCCGAAGGAAATATTGTAGCAACATTACCAGATCTCGAAACAATTCGGAGATATTTCACACAAGAGTTTTCTACTCTTGATAGTAAGTATAAGTTATTAGAAAAAGCTTCTAAATACCCAGTTAATATTAGCAGCGAACTGGAACTGCTACAAAATCCTCGAATTTAACTAAACCCAATTAATATCCACTCCCCTTTTGTGTCCAACGTTATAATGTTATACTCCTATAGCTCGTCAAACTACATCTATTGGATTGGATTTAGAGGTTAACTTTGAATAAAAATTTGAATTGGCTGGAAAATGGAACTGTAACATCTCCAAAAAAATTCCTAGCAGGAGCAACTTACTCAGGAATAAGAACGTATGCAGAAGATAAATTAGATTTGGGAATCTTATATTCCGAGACTCCGTGCACAGTTGCGGGTACATTCACAAAAAATCAAATTAGATCGTTATCGGTAGTATTAGACCAAAAAAGAGTATCAACAGGCCGCAGTCAAGCTCTTATTGTTAACAGTGGGATAGCAAATGCTTGTGTCGGAGAACAGGGCATGACAGATGCTATAGAAATGGCATCATTGGCAGCCGCACACCTCGGAATAGACCAAGAACTAGTCCTAGCCTCTAGCACTGGGCTAATCGGAGTGGAATTACCTATGGCACTCATAAGAAGTGGAGTAACTAAGATAAAGGTAGAACCAGACGGTGGACAAGCATTAGCTAGAGCAATAAAAACCACTGACAGAGTATCTAAAGAATTTGCTGTTGAATTCCAAATTGGGGGAAACAGCTACATACTGGGCGGTATAGCCAAAGGCTCTGGTATGATACATCCAGACATGGCTACTATGCTTGCATTTCTATCCACTGACGCACCGGTAAACGCACATTTTCTACAAAAAACATTGTCAGAATCAGTAGCTGGTTCTTTTAATATGATAGACGTAGACGGTGATACAAGCACCAATGATAGTGTCATAATATTCTCAAACGGAGCAGGAGGAGGAGAGGAAATTAATGATGACAGTAGAGACAGTGACGTTTTTGCTGAAGCATTAAACGAAATATGTATAGCACTAGCTAAAGAAATAGCCAAAGACGGAGAAGGGGCATCAAAACTTATAGAAGTTACTGTTGAAGGAGCCTCCAACACCGATGATGCCATATTGGGGGCCAAATCTATTGCGGCATCCACTCTAGTTAAGTCAGCAATACATGGAGAAGACCCAAACTGGGGCAGGATAATGGTAGCCCTTGGATATAGCGGTGCTAAAGTGGAAGAGAGTTTGGTTTCACTTTACATTAACAATGTGTGTCTTATGGAGTCTGGAATACCTATACCGTTCTTCAAAGACGCAGTTTCTTTAACTATGGCGGAAGATGAAGTCACAATAAAAGTGGAGCTAAATTTAGGAGAATCGTCTGCCACTGCTTGGGGCTGCGATATTAGTGAAGAATATGTATCATTCAATAGTGAGTATACCACTTAAAACCGCCAAACAAATGGCCAATTAATTGCACAATATATCGGAAAATTAACTTGTTTAAAGATTCATCAAAAAAAACATTCTTGATCAAAATAGGTGGAAGTATCCTGGGCAGTCAAGATTCAACCATCGAGGACATTGTGACACTACAAAAACAGGGCCATAAACCCATAGTAGTACACGGTGGAGGGCAAGTAATATCTGGATGGATGGAAAAACAAGGGCTTGAACCAAAATTCCTAAATGGCTTACGAATAACCGACTCTGCTAGTTTGGATATTGTAGTTGCAACTCTTGCTGGCCTTGTAAACAAGAACCTAGTATCCGACATACAGAAAATCGGAGGCAAGGCAATAGGAATAAGTGGAGTGGACGGAGAGATGTTACAAGCAGACATATTAGATCCTGACCTTGGCTATGTAGGTAGAGTTACTAAAGTTAACCCTGAACCAATCGAACAAATAGTTAGAGGCGGCTATATACCAGTAATAGCACCAATAGCCATTCACAAAGCTGAGTCACAAGATCAAAATGGTGTCATCTTAAACGTCAATGGTGACACTGCTGCGGGTGCAATAGCAAAAGAATTGGCCGCAGATTTTGTGATATTTCTAACAGATGTGGAAGGCATTATGGATTCCGATAGCAATGTATTAGAATCCATAGAGTTAGAGAAAATATCGGGCCTTATAAGATCTGGAACTATCAATGGCGGTATGGTGCCAAAAGTACAGGCTTGTATAAAAGCTCTCGAGAAGGTTGGATCAGCTCAAATAATAGACGGGAGGAAAAGCAGAGCTCTTCTGAATTTTTTTGCCGGTGACAATACCGGCACCCGCATTATATAATTTATTCTCATTCACCCTCTAAAAAAACCCATAAACCGTTATCCTGAAAGAGAAGTCTCAGAAAAATCACAATTCTATACCACATAACACAATGTACATTAAATGAATTAACACATAATACCTTTTGATTCTGGAAAACCTAGGTAAATTTACAGCAATCTACGAATAAGGAGATTTCATAATATGAGTGAACTAATCAACAGAGAAAACAAATACTACATGCAAGTTGCCAGAAGACAACCAGTTGTGATAGTCAAAGGTCAGGGTACTATTGTATGGGATGAAGATGATAAAGAATACTTGGATTTTACGGCCGGATGGGCAGTGAATAATTTAGGGCATTGTCATCCCGCATTGGTAAAAGCTGTTCAAGAACAAGCACAAACTCTAATGCAAACATCAAACCAATTCTTCACTGTGCCTCAAATTAATCTAGCACAAGTATTAATCGACAATAGTTGTTTAGACAGAATTTTCTTGAGTAATAGTGGAGCTGAAGCAAACGAAGGAGTAATCAAACTCGCGAGGAAATACGGAAAACTTAACAGGAACGGGGCCTATGAAGTGATTACTGCGTTAAATTCCTTCCATGGCAGGACCCTCACAATGGCTGCAGCCACAGGTCAACCTCATTACCAAGAACAGTGGCAGCCACTAGCTCCTGGCTTTGTGAATGTCCCATATAACGATATAGAATCCATAAAATCTGCTACCAATGATAAAACTTGCGCTGTAATGATAGAACCGGTTCAGGGAGAAGGTGGAGTTAACGTACCGGATGCAGGCTACCTGAAAGCTGTTCGCCAATGGTGTGACGAAAATAATTTAGTCATGATATTGGACGAAGTGCAAACTGGTCTAGGAAGGCTTGGAACTCTCTTTGGCTATCAAAAATTCGGAGTAGAGCCAGATGCAATCACATTGGCAAAAGGCTTAGGAGGTGGAGTTCCTATAGGAGCCTTTTTGGCAAAAGATAAATTCTGTGTTCTAGCTCCTGGAGATCATGGATCAACTTACGGAGGAAATGCTCTAACGTGTGCAGGAGCATTCGCTGTTGTAGATTATATAGTAAAAAATAACATTTCAGATGAGGTTAATTCACTATCGGAGCACCTTAAAAAGGGCCTAGAATTACTGAAAGAGAAACATAAGGCTATTGAGGAAATCCGCGGAATGGGCCTATTAATAGCTGTTCAGTTCAATTCAGATATTTCTGGTGATATAGTGGGTCAATCCAATCAAGAGGGGTTGTTACTTAATCCAGTAAGGCCTAATGCCATTCGCATAATGCCACCACTTACAGTTAGCTATAATGAAATTGACATGGCTATAAGTAAATTGGATGCTGCGATAGGCAAGATAACATCTTAATAAAACACATTAATCATAAAATAAGGAGTCCCATAGAATGCCCAGTAAAGTAATCCTAGCCTATAGCGGAGGATTAGATACTTCAGTAGCCATACCATGGCTGAAAGAAAACTACGGCCTAGAGGTAATCACGTTAACTGCTGACCTTGGAGGGCAAGACGGAAGGTCAGATGTCAAAGAACGGGCAATAGAATCCGGTGCCTCAAAATCTATTGTGGTGGATGGTAAAACAGATTTCGTTGAAGGATTCGTTTTTCCTGCTTTGAAAGCCGGGGCTATTTATCAAGGACAATATTCATTAGCAACTGCCTTGGGTAGACCTCTAATTGCTCGTTATCTATTAGACGTTGCACACAAAGAAGGGGCTGAAGCAGTTGCACACGGTTGTACTGGGAAGGGAAATGATCAAGTAAGATTCGATCTAAGCATTGCCGGTATGGACCCAGACCTCAAAATTATAGCCCCTGCCAGAGAATGGAATATGTCTAGAGAGCAAGAATTGGAATACGGAAGAGGAAAGAATATAACCTTAGACTTCGCCAAGAAAAGCCCATACTCGATTGACGAAAATTTGTGGGGAAGGAGTATAGAGGCTGGCGACCTTGAAGATCCATGGAAAGAACCCGCTGAAGATGCTTTCGCATTAACAAAGTCGGTCGCATTAGCTCCCGATGATCCCACATATGTGGAAATACATTTTGAAAATGGAATCCCTCAATCCATTAATGGCAATAGCATTGATGCAGTAAATCTAATACAAACCCTAAATGACCTAGCAGGGTCTCATGGTATTGGAAGAGTTGATCATCTAGAAGACAGGTTAGTGGGAATAAAATCTCGTGAAATCTACGAAGCCCCAGCAGCCACCGTACTCCATATAGCCCACAAAGCTATAGAAGGAATGACATTAAGTAAAGATCAAATAAAGTTGAAGGAAAGAATTTCCCAAGAATATGCGGAGCACGTTTATAATGGTTTATGGTACACAAATTTACATCAAGATTTAGAAGCTTACGTAGAAAATACCCAACGCTATGTCACTGGAGACGTTCGAGTAAAACTATTCAAGGGAACTTGTTCCGTAGTGGGTAGAAGTTCCCTGTTCTCTCTGTATCAGCACGATTTGGCTACTTATGATACAGGCGATAAATTCAACCACCTAGCATCGGAGGGATTTATCCATATATATGGCCTTTCCGGAAGAACCCAAGCAGATATCCAACCCATTCAACTGCCTAAATTATCTGGCAGTGACCAGATAAATATGGAACCTTAGACTAGTATCGTTGGTACAGCAGGACAATTGATTTAAAATGGAGAAACGCTAGATGGAATGGAACCACTCCAAAATAAAATATACAAGTTCTATAGAATATGACCATAGGCTTTATAAACAAGATATATCTGTTTCCATAGCGCACGCCAGAATGCTAGCCAAACAGCAAATAATCACTGACGAGGATTTTAAATTAATACACGATGGGTTGCTTTCAATAAAACAGGAAATTGAATCTGGAACATTCCCATGGAAAGAAGAGCTCGAAGACATACATATGAATGTTGAATCTAGACTTTTCGAAAAAATTGGAGAAACCGCTGGAAAACTTCATACCGGTAGATCAAGGAATGATCAAATAGCAACTGACATTCGAATGTATACCAAAGAATCCATATTGGCTACTATAAAACACATTAAAATCCTTCAAAAAACTTTACTAGACAAGGCTATTGAGTATATTGAAATAACAATACCTGGGTATACACATATGCAAAGAGCGCAACCCGTACTGCTTTCTCATCACTTTTTAGCCTATTTTCATATGTTGCAAAGAGATATTATTAGAATGAAAAATTGTTTTTCCCAGACAGATATTATGCCTTTAGGAAGTGGTGCTTTAGCCGGAGTTCCGTACCCAATAGACAGGCAATTCGTGGCAAAAGAATTAGAATTCAGCGAAATAAGTTATAACAGTATGGACGCAGTCTCAGACAGAGATTTTCTACTGGAATACTCTGCATCCGCTTCTATATGCATGATGCATCTGTCCAGACTTTCCGAAGAAATAATAATATGGTCTACTCAAGAGTTCGGATTCATCAGGATAAGTGATGAATTCACGACAGGGAGCAGTATAATGCCTCAAAAAAGAAACCCTGACTTCGCTGAACTTGCTAGGGGTAAAACTGGAAGAATATATGGGCATTTAATGGGATTGTTAACAATCATGAAAGGCCTACCACTAACATATAACAGAGATATGCAAGAAGACAAAGAGGGATTTTTCGATACAGTAGACACACTAAATAATACTTTAATCGTATTCGCTGAAATGATTAAACTAATCTCCATAAACTCGTCAAGAACAAGTCAAGCATCCGAAGACCCCGATATACTTGCAACTGACTTAGCCGATTACCTAGTAAGTAGAGGGGAAACGTTTAGGAAAGCACATGGAATAGTTGCAGAATTGGTAAGAACAGCACATGCCCAAAACATAGGTCTTTCAGAACTTGACCTACGGCAGTACTCTCATCTATCACAATATTTTGATTTAGGCATTGGGAAAATGACAACTGAGTCATCAGTGAAGAGCAGAGATGTGAGCGGAGGGACAAATCCAAATCAAGTTAGAGAATCTCTGAATAAAGCATTCGAGATTCTGTCTGAAGATAATGGCTGATATACCAAAAATTAAGTTGGCTCCGTCAATATTATCGGCTGATTTCGCCAGATTAGGCGAACAGGTCAAAGAAGTAACAGATGCGGGAGCAGATCTGATACACGTAGATATAATGGACGGACACTTTGTAGATGGATTAACTTGGGGCCCAAAAACTATAGAAGACATCAAAAAATGGACTCATGTACCTATAGAAGCGCATATGATGGTCTCCAATCCAGACAAACAAATAGATGCTTTTGTTAACGCAGGTACAGACATAATGACGATTCATTACGAAGCATGCTCATCTTTGGCTAATACTATTGCAAGTGTAAAAAATAGTGGTATAAAAATGTCATTAGCTATAAATCCGGACACTGATTTTTCAAATATTGAAGATTATCTGCACCTGTTAGACCAAGTCTTAGTTATGACAGTCCATCCAGGCCTGCCAGGGCAAACATTCTTAGATACCAGCCCTGATAAAATTTCATCTGTAAGAAAGCGCATAGAAGAAAAATGTCTGAATACAGAACTCGAAGTTGACGGCGGAATAAATGCCAACACTATTGCCAAAGCTGCCAAATCCGGTGCCAATGTTTTGGTAGCAGGGTCGGCGATTTATGATCATCCCGATGGTATACATAATGCCATGAAATCTCTAAGAGAGAAATTAGCATCAATCTGAACAATTTCGGATCACTCTGTTGGTTTATCGAACGGCCACAAATACCCCATCTGATCAGTCAGATGAGGATAACGGCCTGCAATTAAATTCAAATGCTCCGAAGACAGGAACACTGGATCAACTTTTTGTGACATACTGACACTTTCTTCATGAATATCCCTAAAGCCACTTAAAGCTTTATCCTCTAATCCTTTAGTTTGACCAAGCACTTTAAAATCTCCCATATGTCCAGATTTAACAAGTTCCATCATTCCATATCTATTAGCATCCATGGCAGTTTGATCAATATCAGATCTAGATAAAGCGCCTACAAATTTCTGGAACCCCAAATTCCTAAGAAATTTCTTCTGCGTTGTAAATCCTGCAGTGCGCAAACCATTGTTTTCACCAAATGAAATCAGAGCGCTAAAATCAACATGTGCTGTTATATCCTGATCGCCTATATTCTTATAAGGATTGCCCGTAACCATATGATCATAGTAACAATTAAGTGTTCCATATTTACGACCAGATGCGTACAGCAATTCAGATGTATCACCATAATCTACTGTTAGGATCAACCCTTGTTTTAATATGTTGGATAAACTCTTGAACCAATCCTGCATATATAAGTTAATTTCACCACATATACCCTGTTCTATATTGTATCCAGACAATCTATTCTCTATATTCGTTGTAGAAATTTCATCAATTATTTCTATGAAATCATCACCATTCAAATCAACATAGATCTCTTTGAAGCCAGATTCGTCACGAATAAATCTATGTACTGGAAACGAATCCAAAAGTTCATTCGAAATAATGCACCCTGTAATATCTTGAAACGGATGCGAGTCAGATTTAAAGAAATTTATTCCTAGAAACGGATCTTGTGATGGCTGATAATCAACCGAAAAATATCTGATTGACTCAAAAAACTTTGGCTCATTCTTACTTATAAATCTTACAATGTCTCTACTCAGCACCCCAGAACCTGCCCCCAACTCAATAATAGGAAATTTTTTTGGTCTCCCCATAATATCCCAAACTTCTTTCAGTTGGATTGATATCAGTGCCCCAAAAACAGGATGACTCAAAGGGGATGTGAAGTAATCACGCTGATCAGAGTTTTTATTGGAGTAGTAGTAACCGCCTTTTTGGGAAAACAATGCAAGTCGCATAAACTCAGCAAAGGTTATTTTACCTTTTCTTTTAATGGTGTCTCTAATTTGGGATTGAACGCTATTACTCATGGTCAGACCGGTGTCTACTACTGAGCAGAACCACACAAAACGTATCAACTAATCAGTTTTTGTAGCCTATTCTGATCGTTTGTACATCTATTTTCGATCATCCAAAGGTACGTATGGCAAGTCCATGGGTCCGTCATAAAGAAGTAACGGTCTCAGAAGAATGTTGTCAGAGAATTGTTCTGTGACTTGAGCGGTCCAGCCCGGAATTCGCCCCATAGCGAATATAGATATGAATAATTCTTTAGGTATACCCATAAGATGGTACATAGCACCTGCCCAGAAGTCCACATTAGGACAGATTCCTCTAGATTGATATGGTTCCATTACTTCTGCTACTTTGCTGAGTATGCGAAACCACTTAGGCTGACCTTTTTGATCACCTAAAGCTTGGCATTCCGTCTGAAGATGTCTCGCTCTGGGGTCTTCCACTTTGTACACCCTGTGACCGAACCCCATTATCCTACCACCACCATCCAGGATATTTCTGACGTAGCCTTCTGCTTTTTCTTCCTCTCCTATGTCGAGCGCCATGGCCATTACTTCTTCAGCCGCACCACCATGGGCAGGACCTTTTAATGTACCTATACCAGATACAACTGCAGAATGTAAATCAGAGTTAGTACTGGCAGCGACCCTAGCTGCAAAAGCAGATGCATTAATACCATGCTCAGCATGTATTACAAAATCTTTTTCCATTAATCGCGCTTCTTGTTCTGTGGGCTCTTCCCCGAAAAGCATATACAGGAAGTTTGCGGCCTGATTTAGGTTGGCGTTTGGAGAAACTGGATCCTTACCTTCTTTGATTCTAGCGTGAGTTGTAACAATAGTAGGGGCCTGGGCGGTTAGTCTTATCCCCTTTCGTATAGTAGCCTCAACCGAATTATCTGCCACTTCTTTATCGTAAGCTGACAATGCAGACACCGCCGTTCTCAATACATCCATAGGGTGAGAATCTTTCACTACTCTAATTATCTCAATCACTTCCGCGGGTATACTTCTGCTACTACGTAGATTGCTGTCAAAATCTTGAAGTTGTGTTTTATTGGGAAGTTCGCCATATAGGAGTAAGTAGGCTATTTCTTCGAATGACGACTTTTCTGCTAGGTCATGTATAGAGTATCCCCTATACAATAACTTGCCTTCGGTACCATCTATAAAGCTGCTCTTGGATCTATCTATATAAACCCCTTGCAGCCCTCTCTTAATTTCTATTTCTGATGTCATGCTTCTCCTCGAAACAGATATGGGTATCCAAATCTTACTAACCAACTAGGATATTCAAAAATAAGAGAGGGTTAATTGACCCATGTGTCAAATATAGAACCCCTCGTAAGCGTAAATGGAGTGAGAACCTCCATTCGAGTTATGCCAAACCTTGCATCTACTGCGTGAAATATATCATTCTAACCGGTTGAATGTCAATCTAGAGAGTCTAAATTTAAGAGAATGAACCCTCAAATAAGATGCTTTTTAAATACCAATCGTTATTGACATCAATAAGATTTTTTTGATACAGTTAATTGAACACAATTTAGGCACGTTTTGCCTAGTCGGCAGCAATGATTTTACTGTATCTGGGTTAACCCATTAATCCATTAATAATAAGGTAGGGTTTAAATGCGTAACACTGATTTCGTAGTTCGATTCGCTGGAGAAGGTGGAGGCGGTCTAGTAACCTCAGCTGAGTTATTGGCTCAGGTGACATCTCAAGTAGGCTACCACGTAAAAACTTTTGTAACCTTTCCATCTCAGATCATGGGTGGTCCTACCTTCGCTCAAGCCAGAATTTCCACTTCCCCTGTTCTCAGTTACGGAGACCAACTGGATGTACTCGTAGCACTAGACAGGGAAGCCTATAACACTCATCAGTCTGAGGTTAGAGATGGTGGAGTTATCATATACAACGCCGAAGACTTTCAGCTTGAAGAAGATGGGAAAAGCTTTGGTATGCGTATCGACGAACTAGCAAAATCAACTGGAAACCCTAGGGCCGCTAATATGGTTATGCTAGGAGCGATAGCATATCTAGTGAATATGCCGGAGCATTATTTACCTGAATATGTCACAAAGAGATTCTCTCGTGGGAGACCAGGCGACGAAGAAATAATAAAAGGTAATATTATGGCTTTGTCTTTAGGAGCTGAAGAAGCAAAGAAGAGTGGATTCAGTTTGGGAGCCTTGGAAGATCCCACACCTCCATCGGGTGAACAGTTGCTTATAAAAGGAAATGATGCTTTGGCTATTGGTGCAATAGCCGCTGGCTTAGATGTTTTTGTCGGATACCCTATATCACCAGCCACAACCGTACTGGTATATATGGAAAGAAACCTGACAGGACCAGGTAAGTTTGTATACCAAGCCAGTTCCGAAATAGAATCCATAAATGCAATACTAGGTGCTGGTTTCTCTGGTAAAAAATCCATGACTTCCACAGCAGGTCCAGGGCTCAGCCTTATGAGTGAAGGAATAGGACTTGCCTGGATGGCCGAAATACCCACAGTGATTATCGATGTTCAAAGGGGAGGTCCAGCCACCGGATTGCCAACCAAAGTTGAGCAATCTGATCTTTTGGTAGCAATACACCCTGCTCATGGTGACGTTAGTATACCTGTAATAGCCGTTGGAACAGTGGAAGAATGTTTCACAGGGGCGGCACTAGCACTAAATTGGGCGGAACGTTATCAAGGACCAGTTATAATACTCAGTGATCATGGCCTATCTGAACAAGCTCAAAACATACCAAAACCAGATCTCAGCAAAGTAATCGTAGAAAATAGAAAAGTATACACGGGTAACAATGGTTATGAACGATATGAAGGAGTAGATGTCTCTCCAATGCCGATACCCGGAGGTCCAGGTGCTTACATAGCTAACGGAAGTGAACACGATCCTATAGGCGATACAACTCACCTACCTAACAGACACGTAGATATGACACATAGACGATTCAATAAGTTAGATCTTCTGAAAGACGACAACTATGAGAGAGAAAATCAAGATGAGTCTATAGCTATCATGACTTGGGGTGGTTCGAAAGGGCCTACAAGGGAAGCATATGACATAATGATGGGAGAAAAGCAGAAAATCGGATGGTATTACACCATGCAGCTTAATCCACTGCCTCCGCAATTATTAGAAGAATTGAAGAGCAAAGAATTGGTTCTGATCCCAGAATTAAACTACCTTGGCCAATTTGCAATGTTGCTGAGATCTAAGGGTGTCAATGCAGAATCTATAACACAATATACGGGAACTCCTTTCAAAGTTGGAGACCTCGTCACAAGAATCAAAGACAGAATAGCTAGTCATAAGAAGGGTCTGGTGAACGTATGAGCAAGAAAAATCCAGAGTACGACTTTAAGTGGTGTCCAGGATGCGGTGATTTTGGAGTAAAAAGGGCCTTGGAGATGGCTGTACAACAAAGAAATGTAGAACTTGAAATGCCTATGGCAAACACAGTGGTTGTAGCAGGTATTGGATGCTCAGGCAACATTGTCCACCTCTACGATGGTGAGCAGCCATTTGGGTTGCACGGGATACATGGAAGGTCACTCCCTATATCATTCGGGGTAAAGATGGCAAATCCTGATTTAAATGTAGTAGTTGTCTCAGGTGACGGAGATTTCTTAAGCATAGGAGGGGAACATATAGCTCCTATGGCTCAAAGAAACCTGAATGTTACAGCAGTAGTAATGGATAACGGAGTTTATGGACTTACCAAAGGCCAAAGTTCTCCAACAACCGACTTGGGAGTTATTACTCCTACTACACCCTTTGGAAAACTGGAGAATTCCCTGAACCCGTTGGAGTTGTATCTAACCCTTGGTGTAAGTTTCGTAGCGTCAGGATTTTCGAGTAAAATTAAAGAACTAACGAACCTAATAAATCAAGGGATGAAGCATCCAGGATTCTCAGTTGTGCACGTGCAATCCCCTTGTACTACGTACAACGACACCTATGACCTGCTTAAAGGAAATGCAAAAAAGGGAATTGATGCGACTGTACACGATGTACCAGAATCACATGACTCCTCAAGTAAACAGGCTGCGTACAACCTTCTACAAGAAGAAGGGATACCATTGGGGGTGATCTATCAGAGAGATGAATCTGACCCGTTAGATCAAAGATTCAATGTTATGCGGGAGAAGGCCAATGCCCGTGATCTTGATAGACAGATTGCAGCTTTTCAGATCTAGTTAATAAAAAATAAACTATGCAGATTCTTCCACGGCTTGATATTTGCTTGGGCATTTTACTATTATTGTATCGGTCTCAAATATGCCCTCGCGGCTGTATTCACCCTCTAACATTATCTCTGAATGTTCGTTGAAAAAGAGGTCTGGTACCAAGCCTCCGTAAGTTACATCTATTTCATCTTGCCCATCAGTTATAGCAAAATGCATAGTAGCCCCTAAAGATTCTCTCTGAAAAGAATCATGCACAAGTTTACCATTCACTCTAAGGCTTTTGTCATATACCATATCCCCTTTTTCCAATACTTCTCCTACGGTCATGTAATATGAACTAGCGCTTTGAAAGGCAGTGAATCCAAGATAAGTGATTACAACCACAAACGCGGCAACAGCCACAAAAAATTTACTCTTGTGCGTTATTTCGTTGGTGCTGTATTCCTCGTGTGAGGGATAAGCTATTTTATCTGATTCTGGATCTTTTATGTCACTCAATGTTTACAGTCTATAAAGTAATTTTATGATAAGCACTTTAATACTATACCAATATTTCTCATTAATCTACTTTTTTAGCATTGAACTAATGCTACTTAAAACTAAATTCCTTAACTAAACTTCTAGCAGCTGATTCGGGATCATCTTGTGCTATAACCGCCGAAACTACACATACAGCATCCGCTCCCGCTTCAATGACAGATTTAATATTGCCACTGTTTATTCCACCGATAGCAACTAATGGCAAAGCAGAGATTGACCTTACTCTTTTCAAAGTTTCCAGCCCTGCTGGTCTAGTATTTTGCTTGGTATTGGTAGGGAAAATTGCTCCCACTGCCAAATAATCTACTCCATTTTTTACGGAGTCTATAGCTTCTTCTGAAAGAGCGTTGGAGTTGCCAATTATCTGATCCTGTTTAATGATTCTCCTTACTGCATCTATTGGCATATCTTGTTGTCCAACATGCACTCCGTGAGCTTCGCTATCAAGTGCAATATCTGGATAATCATTAACTATAAATATAGCCCCATATTTCTCACACAAATCCTTGATACGAATTGCTTTTTCAAGCAGTTTGTTCATGTTTTGGGACTTGTCTCTTAACTGTATTACGCTGGCTCCACCATCTAAGACTTGCCTGGATAATTCTATCTCGTCTTTACCGGCGGCCAATTGGGAGTCTATAATGACATAAAGCCCTTTGATCTTACTAACTATTTCTTCTTTGTTATACATTTATATATTATAAACAAGACAATGGGCAAATCGATTAATTAATCAACATCTGTCATCATGTCCATAGCATCCATTCTGGCAGTTAATTCTTCCCCTTCCATACCTATATCTGTACCAGACAAATCCTTTATACGACGCATCATATCAGCAGCACTGGCGGGGTCATCCTGATCAAAATCGGTCATTGTCTCCCAAGAAGGAAGATCTTTCATAAAGTCATTCCAGCTTGTAATAACTCTAACCTGAGAAATAATTCTAATGACAGAGGTAGATGAGCATTCCCCACAAACAGGATCTTTGATCTCAGAAAAACTCCTGTTTAGAACGGAAAATTTGCTTTCGCAATCATTACATCTATATTCGTAAATAGGCATATGTATCTCCAACAAAGCAAATATTATCACATGGTCCATTCAGGGTAAACGATACTTTCACAGTTAAATGCTAAGTGAAAGACTATAAATGACTATGTGCCTCGTACGGCATCATGGACTGGAGCGAAAGAAAGTCTATGAATCGGACAGGGACCTAGTTCTGCCAATTGTTTCCGGTGGAATTCAGTGGGATACCCTTTATTATTAGCGAACCCATACTCGGGATAAGTTTGATCATACTCAATCATCAAACTATCTCTCGTAACTTTAGCAACTATCGATCCAGCAGCAATAGACACAGAAATCTGATCACCACGAATTATAGATTTGGAAGGCAAATATGGCACATCTATTTCCACTGCGTCAATCAATACGAAGTCAGGGTTCGTGCCCAAATCAGTTATTGCGATTACCATTGCCTCTATTGTTGCATTTAGGATTCCTATTTCATCTATACGAGAGTTGCCCACTATACCAGTCGACCAAAGTAAGCCCGAATCTTTGATTTCGGAGAAAATAGACTCCCTACGATTCGCTGAAAGTTGTTTACTATCTCTTACAGAGCGCAACCACGAATCACTAAATCCACGAGGTATAATTACAGCCCCAGCTACTACTGGACCAGAGAGAGAACCGCGACCTACTTCGTCAACACCAACCACACTATTAAATCCCTGAGCCCATATCTCTGACTCTTGGGTAAAATCTGGTCTATTTTGAATCTTTCTCACATTCCTTATTCTACTACACACCCCAAAAATACGATAAGTAACAATATTATAGATCTATTACAATAACTGTTTTTGATTCACAATGTGCCTGCGAATTCTGGAACAGATTCGGTTGCCTCTATATAACCCCCACCCAGCACTGTATCTCCCAAGTAAAATACCACCGCCTGTCCAGGAGTAATAGCTCTCTGCGGTTCTGAAAACTTTATCTCAGCCCAAGTTCCATGTGGAATCAAAACGGCGGGAGACAAACTAGATTTATACCTAATTTTAGCGGATATATTAATTTCCGTTTCAGGGACCAATCCAGATATATAGTTTACGTTACTCGCCCAAAGAACCGTTTGAAGGAGATCCTTTGAAGAACCAACTACTATTTGATGAGTATTTCTTAATATACTTGTTACGAACAACGGCTCATGGGAATTTATACCCAAGCCTCTCCTTTGACCTATTGTAAAGTTTTCTATTCCATCATGTTTTCCTATCAAATTCCCAGCTTTATCTATTATGTCTCCTGGAATTGCTTCGGTACGTTCGGCAATGAAAGATCTGTAATCGTTCATAGGTATAAAACATATTACCTGACTGTCTATTTTGTCGGCAACAGGCAATCCATAGTCCCTAGCAATTTGTCTTATTTCTTGTTTGGTATATCCGCCAATAGGCAAAATCAGACTTTGAGCTTGATCAGGCTTAAGATTAAATAACACATAAGATTGATCCTTGGTATCATCAACTCCCATGCGGAGGATTGGAGAGCCACCATCGCTATTTAATCTCGCATAATGACCAGTAGCCACATAATCTACTCCCAAATACTTAGCTCTATTAAGTAAGAAGTCAAACTTGATTTTGTCATTACATGCTAAACATGGGTGCGGAGTTCTTCCCTTTTTATATTCATCAATAAAATAGTCTATGACATTCTCTTTAAACTCTCGTTGAAAATTCATAACATAATGAGGAATACCTATTATCTGACACACTCGTCTAGCATCTTCGACGTCTTCCAACGTACAACAACCCTTAAAATTAATTGAACCAGATTCAGAATTGTCCTCCCAAAGCTTCATAGTAACTCCTACAACATCATAGCCCTGTTCTTTAAGCAAACAAGCGGCCACACAAGAATCCACTCCTCCACTCATAGCTACCACAACTTTAGCCTTACTAGACATTCCTCATCGCTCCATTTCTATACAAAGTAATAAACACATCTGAGAATAACCAGTTAGTATTTGCATAGTCAAGTAATAATTAACATTAAAGTTGACCTGAGAACAAATTAGAATAAACTATATATATGACAAATAAGACCACAGAAGAATTTTCCAATTTAGCTAGATTCGCAGTTGAAATAGCATCAGATAAGCTAGCATCCGATATAGTTATGCTAGATATACGAGAAATGCAATCATTTACTGACTATTTCATAATTATTACAGTGGACAGTCAGCGACAGATGAACACTCTTCTTGATGAACTTTCAATCTCTCTTAAAGATAAGGGCAGATCAGCACACCACATAGAAGGCTCATCACATTCAGGATGGTTACTCATGGACTACGGTGAATTCGTAATCCATTTATTTGGGCCAGAGGAAAGGATATACTACGACCTAGAAAATATATGGAATGAAGGCAAGGTGGCTTTCAGGATTCAATAATCCAAGTATCTATGTCTCTGCCGTAATCAATTATTTCCCCATCGGAAAAGAACAAACTTATTTCGTGTTTAGCACTTTCTAATGAATCAGACCCGTGAACTAGATTACGTCCTATTTCTATACCGAAATCACCTCTTATCGTACCCGGTTGGGCATTAAGTGGATCTGTAGCCCCCATTGTGCTCCTAACAATTTCAACTGCCCTTGGGCCCTCAACTACCATTGCCACTACCGGTCCGGATGTTATGAAATTGACCAAGCCTTCAAAGAACGGCTTGCCTTCATGTGCTCCATAATGCCTAGTAGCCAGATCTCTTGATATCTGAAAAAGTTTCATGCCTGCGATTTTCAGGCCCCTAGACTCCAATTTTGATATAACTACACCACTAATACCTCTCTGAACACCATCAGGTTTAACTAAAACTAAGGATCTTTCTGAACTCACAAATACCTCCTAAACATTTTTCGTATTAACACTAACTTATACGAGGTTTAGAGATAGAAGGTCTACGTAAATAAATTGGCTCTACTGTAGACACATTCCCCCAAACCCCAATACTAAATATTTCGTAACCTATAGCAGCTATGGACGCCGGAAGCCTTGTGGGTGTGTTTTGTTCTGGAATTATAGCCAAAGCACCTAATTCATGTTTTATACTATCCGATACATTCTTAATACCTTCTCCACAAAATACAGTTTGTGTCGTTATAGTGGAACACAAATCAGTAGGCGTATATATGTCCTCTTTTATAATGCAACTCCATTTTTGATCGGCATCTGAATAGATAGACGCAGCTATTTCTCCTCTACCAATATCTAATACAGAACATATAGGCAACCCTAGACCCCGAAATTTATGTGCCTCTATCTCCATAGTATTGACCGAAATTAGCGGTATGCCTAAAGACTCACACAGCCCCTTAGCGGTACTCAATCCTACGCGAAGAGCACTGAAGCTGCCTGGACCAGCCGCCACTATAATACAATCTAAATCCCCTTTATCTATACCCGAGCTATCTAGTAGATTAACTATACTTGGCAGTAACTCTTTAGAGTGATTTTGCTGTGAAAACCAAGAATATTGACACAATACATTCGCCTGGTCTGCCAGGCAAACACTAGCATATCTCGTTGACGTATCTATAGAAAGTTCCATATCATCCTAATATTACTAAACTGAAACATCTCATGTCTCTATTTCAGATACTAACACTTCTAACGCTTTAAAAACCTGCTCCTCATGATACCAATAATGCTATCATAACGATCCCCTTCAAAATCCAACTCCAATGTCCTTTCGTTTCCCACATTGTAAGTAAATTTTATTACAAGACAGTCTGAGGGAAATGCTTCCAAAGCTTTGTCAGCCCATTCAATCACGGAAACTCCTAATCCTTCCATATATTCCTCTAAGCCCATATCCAAAACCTCAGATATATCATTTAGCCTATAGATGTCCATATGATAAAGCGGTATTCTTCCTTGGTGTTCAGAAACTAATACAAAAGTTGGGCTTCTGACGTATCCTTCTACTCCCAACCCTTTAGCGATACCCTGCGTAAGGCAAGTTTTACCCGAACCCAATTCACCTAATAACAGGATTACATCACCTGGCTTTACATTTTGCCCTATACAAAACCCTATCTCTTGCGTTTCATCTGGAGAGGCAGTCTTTATAATAAATTTGGTCATTTAAGAAAAATGATCCCATCCGTTTCTACTAACGTAACGTGATTTTGTTCCTGTCTGATCAATTACAGAAACATTTCCAGGAGAATCTTCCACTATTTTTCCTATTATTGCAGCGGATTCACCTAACAACTTTAACACATTCAAAACTTGTACGGATGAGCCAGTGAAGATTAATTCATAGTCTTCTCCCCCATTCAAGGCAAACTCAAAACACTCCTCTTCGCCAAACGATGAAGTCATGAATTCATCCATTGGTATATCTAATCTATTAATTACTGCTCCCACTTGACTGGCTTTACAAAGTTTAGAGAGATCTCCGGCCAAACCATCACTTACATCCATAGATGTGTTAATACCAAGACCTATCAAATGATCAACCAAATCTAACCTCGGCAATGGATTCAAGTGGGCCCTGACAAAGTGTTCCCAGTTAGGAATATCGTGAATATTTTGCTTAGACTGTAATATCTGCAATCCTGCTGCAGAACATCCCAAAAAGCCTGTAACCCCCACCAAATCTCCAGGTTTCGCGGTATCTCTCTGCATAATAGTAGTATCATTTCTTGAAGAACCCATCATAGCAATTGTTACAAATGTAACCGGGGATTTTACTATATCCCCTCCTACGATTGCACAATCATAATCTGAAGATGCCGAAAGAATACCATTGTAAAGTTCTTCAACGTCTTCAACTCTGGTTTCAGTGTCAAGTCCTAGGGTAACTACTGCTGAAGTAGGCTTTCCACCCATAGCAGCTATATCACTCAAGTTTACAACCATAGATTTCCATCCCAAGTCTCTCCAAGACATATAGTCATGAGAAAAGTGTACGTTCTCTACCAAAGTGTCTGTAGTCACAAGTTGCTTGTTATATTCGACATTAACTACAGCTGCGTCATCTCCAATACCTAAAATCAAGTTACTTCCACTATTTAGTAAAATATTGGAATCGGCAACCATTTTGCCCAGCCGCTCTATCAATCCAAATTCGCCAATTTCCCCTAATCTCATTCAATCATTATACTTTCATGTATTCATCAAATCCAATGGATGTGAAAAATCCGACCCAGAGATCAATTTTACACACGAATTTAATACCGTTGAGACCATCAAATAACCATCTTATTACTATTGACACGCACCACGTTACATGATAGATTCCGACTAATTGTATCTGTCTTCTTTTGATACCCGTTATTCGGGTCATGTGGCCCGCTAGCTCAAATGGTAGAGCAGCTGACTCTTAATCAGCGGGTTACAGGTTCGAGTCCTGTGCGGGTCAAGAAATCAGTTACTGGTGGTGGGGAAGTGTCGGAATTGGCAGACGAGCATGATTTAGGATCATGTGCCGCTGAGGCGTAGGAGTTCGAGTCTCCTCTTCCCCAGTAATGTCATAAGAAATCTGTCAACCGAAAAGGCGGGTCGGGAATATCGAATATAGCAACAGAAACTCCAAGTAGATTTACAACTAAGTTAAGGAGGGGAAAGTGGCAAAACTTCTAGAGGTTGATGACCTTGCAACTTATTTCTACACTCCCGAGGGAGTAGTAAAGGCAGTAGACGGTATAACGTACGACTTAGAGGAAGGGGAAGTCCTTGCACTAGTTGGTGAGAGCGGATGCGGAAAAAGTGTTAGCGCACTCTCCTTAATGCGGTTAATAGCCAATCCTGGTTTTAACGTACGTGGAACCGTGAAATTTGATGGAAAAGATCTTCTCGCATTGTCTGAACCAGAAATGCGCGGTATACGTGGCAATGATATGGCCATGATATTTCAGGAGCCAATGACTTCGCTTAACCCGGTTCTAACTATCGGAAGACAACTTACAGAAGCGATCGCTTTGCATTTGGGCTACGATAAGCAACAGTCCATAGACAGAGCTGGTGATCTTCTCGAAATGGTAGGTATACCAGAAGGCCGAGGCAGACTCAATGATTATCCACACCAATTTAGTGGAGGTATGAGACAAAGAGTTATGATAGCCATGGCCCTGAGTTGCAATCCCAAAATGTTAATTGCAGACGAACCAACTACAGCTTTGGACGTAACAATACAAGCCCAGATACTTGAACTTGTACAAGAACTTGGTAAAGAGACAGGAACTTCTGTATTGATAATTACTCACAACTTGGGAGTAGTCGCAAGATATGCAGACAGAGTAAACGTCATGTATGCCGGAAAGATAATTGAAAGAGGAAGCGCCAGGGAAATATACGGCAACCCCAGACACCCATACACGATAGGATTGCTGAAATCTGTCCCCAGATTGGATGAAGAAAGAAAAGCACTGTTGGAGCCAATAGAAGGCCTACCACCAGACCTAATTTTCTTGCCAGAGGGATGTGCCTTCAGGGCAAGATGTCAATATGCAATTGATAGATGTGCCACCGAAATACCTCCTTTGATCGAGGTAGCGGATGCACATACAGCAGCCTGTTTTGTCTCCGATCAACTAGGTTCAGAATGGGGAGGGAGTAAATAAAATGGAAGATACAGCCAAGATGCCCTTAAATGATACCGGAAATTTGGTGGATGTTAAAAATCTCGTCAAATACTTCCCGGTCAGAAAAGGTATAGTGATCCAAAGACACGTCGCTGACGTAAAAGCAGTGGACGATGTCAGTTTCTTTATAAGGCCCGGAGAAACCTTGGGCATGGTTGGAGAAAGTGGCTGTGGTAAAACCACAGTAGCTCGAACTATGCTACAGCTTTATAGACCAACTTCAGGTACAGTTGAATTTCAAGGTCAGGATCTAGCTACACTTAAAGGTAGAGCCCTTCGTGATGCAAGACGTGAAATGCAAATGATATTTCAGGATCCGTACGGTTCTCTCAACCCAAGAATGAACTGTGGAAATATTATTGGGGAACCACTGATAGTACACAAACTGACCAGAAGTAGAAACGAATACAGGGACCAAGTAGCAGAACTCCTTACTACAGTAGGTCTAGCACCATACATGGCAAGTCGTTTCCCACACGAATTCAGCGGTGGACAGAGACAGAGAATCGGTGTGGCTAGAGCACTGGCAGTGAGACCAAGCTTCATAGCGTGCGATGAGCCGGTATCGGCACTTGACGTGTCAATTCAAGCACAGCTTATAAACCTT
Organism: uncultured Dehalococcoidia bacterium; assembly: GCA_964443385.1. Classification (GTDB taxonomy): domain Bacteria; phylum Chloroflexota; class Dehalococcoidia; order Lucifugimonadales; family UBA2985; genus VFHP01. The sequence goes on from CAYUCO010000032.1 coordinate 45,604, forward strand.
CTTGAAGAATTACAAGCTTCATTCAATTTAACATACCTATTCGTTGCCCATGACTTGTCAGTTGTTCGTCACATAAGTGACAGAATAGTAGTTATGTACCTTGGTAAAATAGCTGAAATAGCTACTAGAGATGAGTTATATGCTAATCCACTTCATCCATACACACAGGCTCTCCTATCAGCGGTACCTATACCAGACCCTGTAATTGAAGCAACAAGAAACAGAATCCTTCTTTCAGGCGACGTACCCAGCCCGCTACGACCACCTCCAGGGTGTGTGTTTAACCCAAGGTGCCAGTCAGTAGGAGACGATTGCGCAGGAACTCACCTAGAAGGTTTAACCAACGAGGCCGGAGTACCGGATCTGAGGGAAGTTTCACCTGACCATTGGGTCTCCTGTATAAAAGTATAGCAACGATATACTGATATATTGATAAAAAAGAAGAGGTGGTTAAGCCACCTCTTCTTTTTTTTATGCGTATTGCACCCTATATATTTAGTTAAATAGCTGTGCTAGGATAATCTCGATATGAAAACCGACCACATAAGGAATTTCTCCATCATAGCCCATATAGATCACGGCAAGTCAACATTAGCTGATAGATTACTGGAAATAACTGGAACTGTCAGTTCCCGAGATATGACAGAACAAATCATGGATCAAATGGAGTTAGAGAGAGAAAGAGGTATAACAATTAAAGGTAAGGCTGTGAAAATGTCTTACGACAGACAAGGATCGCATTTTCAGTTAAATCTGATAGATACTCCAGGTAATGTAGATTTTGGATATGAAGTCTCTAGAGCCTTAGCAGCTTGCGAAGGAGCTATTCTGGTTGTAGACGCAACACAAGGAATACAGGCTCAAACACTTGCCAACGTGTATTTAGCATTGGAACATGATATGACGATAATACCCGTAGTTAATAAAATAGACCTGCAAGTAGCTCAGCCTGCCAGAGTTTCCTTAGAACTACAGCAAGCCTTCGGATTCACTGATGAAGAAATTATATTTGTTTCTGCCAAAGACGGATCCGGTATAGAAGATTTATTGCAAGCCATTATCGAAAGAATCCCACCTCCTAAGACAGAATCTGACGAATTAAGAGCCTTAGTCTTCGACTCTAATTACGATCCGTATAAAGGTGTAGTTGCGTATGTGCGATTATTTGACGGTCATATAGAAAAAGGTTCCCAAATGTTAATGATGGCGACGGGTTCCAAAGCCGACATTCTAGAAGTGGGAAACTTTCTTCCTAGACCCACTCAAACTTCCGTATTGGCTGCGGGGGAAGTCGGATATATAGCAACCGGTTTAAAAAATGTTCGGGAATGTAGAGTCGGAGATACCCTAACATTAACAAGCAATCCTGCAACTAAATCCCTCCCAGGATATCAACCTCTAAAACCTATGGTCTTTGCTGGGCTTTATCCATCAGATGGGGATGAATATCTGGTTTTAAGAACCGCTTTGGAAAAATTACAACTAAATGACGCTGCTCTAGTTTACGAACCAGAAACAAGTGCTGCATTGGGCTTTGGTTTCAGATGTGGATTTCTGGGACTTTTGCATATGGAAATAGTTCAAGAAAGATTAGAAAGAGAATATGGTTTAAATTTGCTGATAACTGCTCCCAGTGTTAGATATAGTGTTATTAAAACAGATGGTGAAGAAATAGAAGTTGATAGCCCAGCAAAACTTCCTCCAACTCACCTGATAACAGAAATGAAAGAGCCCATACTGTCGCTTAATATAGTTGTCCCTTCTAAATTCATAGGGCCGGTTATGGAAATAGTGACAGCAAAACGGGGTGAATTCGTCAGAATGGAATATCTCCAAAACAACGCGTTTGATGAATCAGACACGGATTCATCCGAATCTAGGGTGCTTTTGGAATACAAAGCACCTTTGTCGGAAATATTAATGGATTTTTACGATCAACTTAAATCCAGAACGCATGGATATGCTTCAATGGATTATTCCATTTTTGGATATAAATCCGCTCCATTGGTTAAACTCGACATACTAGTGAACAATCAACCAGTCGACGCACTCTCCCTCATAGTTCATAAGGAAAAATCTCTCCAACAGGGTAAAACCCTAGTAGAACGTCTAAAAACCTTAATCCCTAGACAAATGTTTGAAGTGCCGGTTCAAGCTGCAATCGGCAACCGTGTCATATCTAGGGAAACTATACGAGCCCTCAGGAAAAATGTGCTGGCAAAGTGCTATGGCGGAGATATTACAAGGAAGAGAAAATTATTAGAGAAACAGGCTGAAGGCAAGAAACGCATGAAAAGGGTCGGGAATGTAGAGATACCTCAAGAAGCTTTTCTAGCAATCCTGCAACTAGACAGATGATTATCAAACCTCAATCATTAGAACTTTTGTAATAACCCACAACACAGTGCCTGCAAGCACATATCCAACCAATAGTGTAGAATTATGGTCCTATATATGTAACTTCGAGAAACTATAATTATGCCATCACTATACATAGTATCCACCCCGATAGGAAACTTGGAAGACATAACTTTACGAGCTATACGCGTTTTGAGTGAGGTAGACATAATTGCTGCGGAAGACACTAGGATTACACGTAAACTACTTTCTCACTATAAAATCCACACTCGGGTTACTAGCTATAACGAGCACAACAAATTTTTGAAAATACCTAGGCTTGTAGGTTCTTTATCAAAAATGGATATAGCTCTGGTATCCGATGCAGGCACCCCAACAATTAACGATCCAGGAGTAGAACTAGTAAGAGCTGTCATCAAAGAAGGTTTCGAAGTTGTTCCCATACCGGGACCATCAGCAGTAACAACCGCCCTATCGGTATCAGCATTCTCCGGTAAACAATTCCTGTCCTTAGGATTCTTACCAAACAAAAAATCGGAACGGAAAACGTTCCTGAAAAAAATAGAAAGTACTGAATACACCACTGTATTCTTTGAGGCACCCCACAGATTAAAACAAACTTTAAAGGAACTAAGTGAAGTAATAGGAGACAGAAACATCACTGTATTAAGAGAGGCAACTAAATACTTTGAAGAAATATTCTATGGTACCGTGGCAAACTGCGAAATACATTTCGGTAATCCAAAAGGTGAATTCACAGTAGTAATAGAGGGATCAACACAAAAAGAACATATATCTGACACTGACATTATCTCAATGTTAACCGAGCTTTTGAAAGAAGGCGTTTCAATGAAGGACGCAAGAGAAACGCTAGCTCGAGAAATCAATATAAGTAAACGAGATTTATATAGACTGTCCCTGTCTATGAAGTAGAAGTCTAATTACAGGACAAATTACATTAATCAATATATACACTTAAGTACCGCAATTCCTGCCGACATTAGTCAAAGAGTTGCCAAAAACTATTTGACATCTAAACCAGTCTGCCATACAATCGACGGGTTGTCATGGAATACGCCGTAATAAATACCGGAGGGAAACAATATACTGTCTATCCTGGGTCTAGTATTCAGGTAGAGAAACTTCCGCGCGAAGAAGAAGAAAATTTTGAAATAAATGAAATTTTATTGGTGTCCAAGGATGGTAAACTCAAAGTTGGCAATCCCCTGGTAGATGGAGCGTCAGTTAAGGCACAAATTGTAGAAAATGGCAGAGGCAAGAAGATTACTGTCCTTAAATACAAACCCAAAATCAGATACAAGAAAAAGATTGGACATAGACAGCCCTATACCGAACTCAGGATTACCGAAATATTAAGTGGTGACGAAGCTCCAACAAAGAAACGAACTACCCGAACCACTGCTACAAAAAGTAGTTCCCCAAAGACCACTACGACAAGAACCAGAAGGAAGAAAACAGATGGCACATAAAAAAGGTGGCGGTAGCAGCCGCAATGGGAGAGACAGCAGATCTCAGCGACTTGGAGTAAAAAGATATGATGGACAACTGGTAACAGCCGGATCCATAATAGTAAGACAACGTGGAACAAGAATTAGATCCGGGAACAATGTGGGAGTAGGTAGAGACCATACTCTGTTTGCATTGACTGATGGTCATGTGAAATTTGAACAAGACACCAAATTGAAGAAACAAGTAAGTGTCTACCCTCAGAAAGTATAAAAGGCTATACAAAATTGAAAACAGAAATACATCCTACTTATTATCCAGAGGCGCAAGTTTCTTGCACATGTGGAAATTCTTTCACTGTTGGTTCAACTAAACCCACATTGAAAGTGGAAATCTGCAGCAAGTGTCACCCATACTTTACCGGGGAACAACGCATAATAGACACAGAGGGTCGTGTCGAACGCATGAAACGCCGTTTCAACTTAGATTAATTCCAGTTGTTCAATCTTCAACCATCTCCTGTTTCGTAACTGCACGAAAGTATAGAGTCACTTAATGAAAGGCCAGTATTCATTGGAAAAACGTATCACATACGGTGGCCAAGCAGTTATTGAAGGAGTAATGATCAGAGGACAATCTCACTACTCTCTGGCAGTTAGAAAACCTAACGGTGAGATAGCAACAGAATATGAAAAACTCAACACGTTCTACACAGGCGCACTCAGAAAAATACCGTTAGCAAGAGGCGTTGTGGTTCTCATAGAGTCCATGCTTATAGGAATTAAAACCCTAGGTAGATCCGCGAATATAGCATTGGAAGAAGAGGATCAGGAAATTACTGGTTGGTCTATGGCAATCATGCTATTCCTATCAATAGGCTTCGGAGTTGGTCTGTTCTTCATCGCTCCATTGCTAGCAGTAAGGTCTCTGGACGCACATATCGAGTCAGATGGGGTAAGTAATTTTGCAGAGGGTATATTAAGATTAGCAATTTTCTTGGCTTACATATTCCTTATTGGACAGTTCAAAGATATAAAAAGAGTGTTTGCATATCACGGAGCAGAACACATGACAGTACACGCGTATGAACATGGACTAGACCTAGAAACCAAAAATGTCAGGCAATTTCCAACAGCTCATAATCGTTGTGGCACTGCCTTTCTACTGACAGTAATGATGGTTGCAATAGTAGTTTTTACTTTTGTAGGAAGACCATCAATTGTTGTCAGCATCGCATCCAGAGTTGTTTTGGTGCCGATAATAGCCGGTATAAGTTATGAGATTATAAGGATTAGCGGGTTTTACAATAACAATCCACTTGTAAAGTTAATAGCTTATCCAAGCCTTGCATTACAATCTCTTACAACAAGACAACCTGACGACCAACAAATAGAAGTAGCAATCGCCGCTATGAACAAAGCCATAGATGTAGACAAGGAAAACAAAGAAGCCAGAAAATCATAGGCTTACTACTTTTTTCTATCCTCTAACTCTTTCCAAACCTCAGATAGACTTACATCAGATGCAACCATTAGGACCAAGGTGTGATATAACATATCTGCTATTTCATTAGGTAGATTTTTCTTATCACCAGTAGCACCAGCTAGCGCTGACTCACCGGCTTCTTCTATAACTTTTTGTGATATACGCCCAATACCCTGATCAAATAAGCTTGTAGTATAACTACCGCTAGGCCTATCCATTTTGCGTTGCTCAATAATGGAGTACAGGTCCTCAAGTATTTCTGACCCGGAATCCACGATATCGTATTTATCTTCAGCGTCAAATTCTACAAAAAAACAGGATTCTGCACCTGTATGACAAGCAGGACCAGTAGGATCAACTTTTAACAACAAGGTGTCTCCGTCACAGTCCAATAGAATATTTTTCAATTTAAGAAAATTACCTGAAGTTTCACCCTTGTGCCATAACATATCTCTAGAACGACTGTAAAACCAAACCTCATCCTTCTCAATGGTCAACTTTAATGATTCTGGGCTCATATATGCCATCATAAGAACTTTGTTTGTACTGTCGTCTTGGACAATTGCAGGTATTAAACCATTTCTATCCAGTTTTATCATCAAAAATATCCTATCCTAAATATTTCAAAGTAATTATACTGTCATCCAATCTCCGTAATCAGTCATTGGATAATAAAACAAGGTTATCAGGTCAGACGAACACTAACTCCCCTGTCATATAAGTATCTTTTAGCTTCATTTATAGTATGAGTACCGAAATGGAATATGCTTGCAGCCAAGACAGCATCAGCCATACCCTCTGAAACAACCTGATACATATGTTCCAGAGTACCGGCTCCGCCACTGGCAACTACAGGAACATTAACTGATTCCGATATTTTTCTAACCAATTCCACATCATAACCATCTCTAGTTCCATCAGCATCTATACTGTTAACCACTATTTCCCCTGCACCAAAATCCACAGCCTGTTCAGCCCATTCTATTGCATCCAATCCTCTGGCCACCCCACCATCCTTACCTGTATGTGTGAATATTTGCCAGGAAGACGAGTTATCATTTGATACACGCTTAACATCCATACCTAGAACAATACACTGACTGCCAAAGGCCTCTGCTCCATCTTTTATGAGATTTGGATTTTGAACTGCAGCTGTATTGATTGAAACCTTATCTGCTCCTGCTTTAAGCATCTTTTTCATATCATCCACACTACGCAGCCCCCCTCCCACAGTTAGAGGTATGAAAAGTTGTTCGGCTGTCTTAGAAACTACATCCAACATGATATCTCTACCTTCAGCAGATGCTGTGATATCGTAAAATACTAATTCATCGGCGCCCTGTGAATCGTAAAACGCAGCCATTTCGACCGGATCGCCGGCGTCCCTGTGACTCAAGAATTTAACACCCTTTATTACACGACCACCGGATACGTCTAAACAAGGTATTAGCCTTTTTGTAAGCATAACAAAAGCATTGTAACATATGAATTATGAACAAGAGATTGATCAATGGTTATAATGTTATTAGAATGTTATCTCATTGATTTGTGAATTGACGACTCTGTTGTCACAAAACAAATAGATGTATCCCGATTAGGATTGATTTGCTTTTGGCAATTACTAAACAAATATTGATACTAACTTCAGAATCCAACAAAGTGATGTATGAATCTCTAATGGATGA
>CAYUCO010000033.1:0-35912 GCA_964443385.1 uncultured Dehalococcoidia bacterium
AGTTATAATGGATGTTGTGGACGCAGAGCAGGCCAAAATAGCCGAAGATGCTGGTGCTTGTGCAGTCATGGCTTTGGAGAGAGTCCCTTCCGATATCAGGAAAGATGGTGGAGTGGCTAGAATGTCAGACCCGAGCATGATAGAAGAAATAAAGAAAGCTGTGACAATTCCAGTTATGGCTAAGGCAAGGATAGGACATTTTGTAGAGGCCCAAATTTTGCAGTCGCTAGGAATTGACTACATAGATGAATCTGAAGTTTTAACTCCGGCCGACGAATCAAATCACATTTGGAAACACGATTTTACTATCCCATTTGTTTGTGGCTGTAGGAATTTAGGAGAGGCATTGAGGCGCATCGGGGAAGGGGCGGCTATGATTAGAACCAAAGGAGAGGCAGGGACTGGTAATATTGTAGAAGCGGTGAGACATGCCAGATCTGTATTGGGAGAAATCAACAAGATACAATCTATGAATGAATCAGAATTAATGGCAATAGCTCGGGATATGCAGGCCCCATTTGAACTGGTAGAACAAGTTCACAAAACTGGTACATTGCCGGTAGTAAACTTTGCTGCTGGAGGTATTGCCACACCTGCTGATGCTGCTTTGATGATGCAAATAGGTGTTGAGGGAGTTTTTGTGGGTTCTGGAATATTTAAGTCAGATAATCCTGCATTGATGGCCAATGCAATAGTCAGGGCAACGACAAACTATAACAATCCTGACATATTAGCAGAGGTTTCACGGGGATTGGGCGAAGCAATGCCAGGATTAGACGTAAGAACGATGCCAATAGAAGAGCAATTGGCTCAACGAGGTTGGTAGTTGAGTGTTATAGGGGTCTTGGCCCTACAAGGTGATTTTCGAGAGCATGCAAATGTTCTCCGAACCACAGGTTGCGAAACTAAAGAAATACGACTGCCAGAACAATTAAATTCAATAGATGGATTAATAATACCTGGAGGCGAAAGCACCACCATAGCACAGCTTATGGACACTTTTGGTTTTGTTGATAAGGTGAAACAGTTGGTCAGAGATGGAATGCCTATATGGGGAACTTGTGCGGGAATGATAGTGTTGGCAAGAAAATTGGACGGAGACAGGCCCGAACCATTAGGGTTAATCGATATTGAAGTGGAACGAAATGCATTTGGCCGTCAAATAGATAGCTTTGAGACTATGATTAGCGTACCTGTGTTAGGGTCGGAGCCGTTTAGGGGAGTGTTTATCAGGGCACCCATAATAAGAGTTATAGGTTCTGGTGTAAAAATCATCGCAAAGATATCGGAAACTTCAAAGCCTGACGAACAGGTAGTGGCAGCTAAGCAGGACAATATTTTGGTAACATCATTTCATCCAGAATTAACAGACGATCCTAGATTCCATGACTATTTTTCCACCATGATATCAGGAGTTAGTAATTGATTAGGACGATTCGTCCGACGGACGTTTTGAGGCTTATCTTAGACGGCGGAAATTTAAGTCCGGACTGTTCCCATACATGGGATAAATTAGGTGTTTACCAAAACACTGTATTTAGATCCACTCAAAATGCCGGAAGCATAATTCTTCAGGGACAAAAAGAACCTTGCACGGTAATTGTTAAAGGAATGCATTTGGGGGGATTGGCTTCAGTCCGGCTACGATCTGGGCCAACTACTTGGGAGGTGCATTTTTTAAATGTGCCTGACGATTCTATAGCGGACTCAGTTTCTTTACTTGAATTTGTCTGTAAATTAGCTGGAGACCAAGGTGCTCATAAGATATTCTTGAGAGTTCCAGTTGAAGATCCCGTAATAAGTACAGCAAAAAAATCAGGATTCGAGGATTTATGTAAAGAAATTTTATACAAAAAATCAGGTAATAATTTTGCGCAGAATGAAACAAACCATATTTTTGAAGAAATTAGTGTTACATCGGATAATATGTTATACAGAATTTATAGTGAATGCATATCTTCAAGTGTTAAGTCCGACTATGGCCTGACTTTTGATGAATGGAAAGATTCCCTTGAACCAGCTCAGGGCGAGGTTAGGGAGGCTGTATATTTCAATGAAGGCAGAATACATGGATGGGTTAGAGTTATTGCTGGCCGGAACGGGTCTAACAGAATGGAGATCTTAGCACACCCTACGGAGGAACTATTCATTTGGGAGGAAGCAGTAAATTGGGGATTGAAGAAAGGCATTAGTCCCAACCCTTATTTGATATTGGTGCCTGAATACCAAATAAGTTTAAAATTAGCTTTAGAAAAATTTGGTTTTATACCTAACGAAACCTACCAATTGATGTTGGCCTCATTGGCCGTAAGGGTAGAAAATTCCGACCTGATACCTGCCAAGGCGTAAGCCACAAGGAAGATATGTAGTGTGCGATAAAATAAGTTCAAAAGATCTGCAGATAACCGATGATATGGAAAGTTTTCTATCCGTGTTACCACGGAATATCAGGTCACAATTGGTGGCAAATGAAGATATCGGAGACCTTTTAGAAGTCATTTTGGATCTTGGTCGTCCCTCAGAATTTAGATTTTCCAACCACAGGGCAACAATATCTCCAGAGAAGATTACCGAAAAGGACATAAAACATGTAACCCATCGCATAGGGGAATTTGGGGATGATAATCGGGCAGGTATCGAGCACACATTACACAGGATATCGGCTATACGAAATAGGCGAAGCGAAATTATTGGGTTAACTTGTAGGGTCGGTAGGGCTGTTTATGGAACCATGAAGATCATAGAGGATTTGATCAAGAGTGGACAAAGCATTCTTCTTTTAGGCAAACCAGGAGTAGGTAAAACTACCATGCTTAGGGAAGTTGCTCGTTTTCTAGCAGAAGAAGCCAACAAGCGAGTGGTAATAGTGGATACTTCTAACGAAATAGCCGGCGACGGTGACATTCCTCATCCCGCTATAGGAAATGCCAGAAGGATGCATGTTATAACACCTTCTCTCCAACACGGGGTTATGATAGAGGCGGTTGAGAATCATATGCCGGAGGTTATTATTATTGATGAGATGGGTACGGAATTGGAGGCAGCAGCAGCTCGCACGATAGCTGAGCGTGGGGTTCAGCTGATAGCTACTGCTCATGGTAACACATTGGACAATCTCATGTTGAACCCCACGTTAAGTGACCTTATAGGTGGCATACAAACGGTGACCTTAGGGGATGATGAAGCCCGAAGACGAAAAACTAGAAAATCTGTTTTAGAAAGGAAATCAATACCGACGTTTCCTTTAGTAGTGGAAATACAGAATTGGGATCAAGTATCTATCCATCAAAATGTTGGCAAAGTCGTAGACATGATTCTGAGAGGACAAAATTATTTACCCGAAAGAAGATGGCTAGATGCTAATGGTGTGTTTAAGGCTATGAATGTCGATAAGCCAGAAATTAAATCTAATGAAACAAGCGTCGACGATAGCGGACAAATTACAAAAGTCAGCTACAGTAAGTCCACGAAAATTTTGCCGTTTGGGATAAATCGAGGCAAAATCATTCAGTTAATTGAATCGAACCAAATGCCAATAGACCTAGTTGATGATTTGGATACAGCTGAAGTGGTGGTTACTACCAAACAGTTTTTCAGAACCATGCCTAAACTATTGAAAAAGGCGGAAGACTCAGGTAAATCAATATTAGTGTTAAAAAGGAACTCAACGGTTCAGATAAGAGACTTTCTTAACGATTTGAGTGGGAATAACGACAATACACAACATATAGAGGTGGCTATTCAGGAGGCCTCGTTAGCTGCAGAACAGATAGAGGCCGGAGAGGATAGGGTAGTTCTAAACCCTCAAACTTCATATGTCAGGAAGCTTCAACACCAAATCGCAGAGGATCTGCGGCTGACATCTTTTAGTGTAGGAAAAGAGCCTAAACGTCGGGTTACTATAGCTAGGAAATAATATGAGAAAAGGCATATTCGTCACACTGGAAGGATGTGAAGGTAGTGGTAAGAGCACCCAATCTCGTAGTATTAAATCTGTCTTAGAGAAGAAGGGTATAGCAGTTACTTTGCTTAGAGAGCCTGGAGGAACAGCCTTGGGAGATAAGCTTAGAAGGATACTGAAATTTGGCAATTTTCCATTGAATCCCACATCTGAGTTACTTCTATTCAACGCTTCTAGGGTACAACTTATGGAAGAAGAAATAATTCCTTCCTTGAAACGAGGGGAAGTCGTAATATGTGATAGATTTACGGATTCTACTTTAGCATATCAAGGATATGGTCGAGGAATGCCACTGGCCTTGATTGAAGAAATTAATGCTGTGGCAACCAATAATGTGGTTCCGGACCTAACGATTCTTTTGGATATAGATCCAGAGGTTGGTATACATAGGAATTCAGGCAAAAGAGACAGATTTGAACAAAACTTTGATAGTGAAGAAAAGAAAAACTTTCACAAGCGGGTAAGAGAAGGTTATTTGCAGTTAGTAAAAAAGGATTTTTGCAGGTGGCTAGTTATTGACGGTAAACTCGACGCCAAAGATGTTACTACAAAAATTCTACACGCAATCCAAGCTATTATTGGCAAATAAGATTCTTACTAATGATTTTAGATTTTCATTCACATATATACCCTCCTTATATTATAGAAAACAAAACTGCGTTATTGGCTGAAGATGATACTTTGAAAGATTTGTTTTCAGGTAAGAATTCTTTCATGGCCTCATCTGAAATGCTAATAAGTTCTATGGATAAGAATAATGTGGATGTTTCGGTTGTTTTGGGGATAGGCTGGAATAATGAACGACTTTCCAGAATGTCTAACGACTATATTATTGATTCGGTGAAACAGTATCCTCATCGTTTGAAAGGTTTCTTTTCTGTGAACCCTTTATGGGGTAGCCGTGCCTTAGATGAAATTGATAGATGCTCAGGGGAAGGGTTAATAGGAGTTGGTGAATTACATCCGTACTCTCAAGGATATGATTTGGCGGATAAAAAACTTATGAAACCTTTAATGGACAAATGTATTGCATTGAATCTTCCGGTACTTATTCATGCTTCTGAACCATTGGGCCACGATTATCCCGGCAAAGGGAATACTACGCCCGACGTTTTATATAAATTCATATCCAATTTTCCTGATTCAGTTATAATATTGGCTCATTTTGGAGGAGGTTTACCATTTTACAATTTCATGCCAGAGGTCTCTAAGGCAATGAAAAATGTTTTTTTTGATACTGCCGCAGTACCATTTATATATGATTCAGATCTATTTAATGTAATTGATAAGATTATCGGTAATGACAAAGTGATTTTTGGAACGGATTTTCCATTGATGGAACAGTCTAGAGTTTACAATGAAATACTGAAATCTAATTTATCAAACACAATTAAAACGGGTATTCTTTATGATAATGGACTTAAATTACTTTACAGATGTGAGAGTTTATGAGGCTAATGATATTCAGTCATACTTGTAACAATAATCTATATGGTGATATAATTCGCAAAGTTTGTTAGGCAGGGAGGAGGCCCCAGTGGAGAGTATGTATTTACCAAAATGTCAGCAGTGTAATTCAGGAGATCTTGTTCCTTTATCAGATTTCGGGAGTCAAGGAGCGCCTATTCATTATAAAGCTTGGGTATGCACAAAACCCGATTGTGGATTTAACCTAAAGATTCGTAATGGCGATGTATACTTAAACGAACCGATAACTAGTGGAGCGATGCATTCTCCGAGAATTAGATCCTGATTTCTCTTGTCGGATAAATTTATCTCATAATAGTTTGTATAGATGTGTTGTTTGGGTGGCCTTGGTCGGTCCGCTGGATCTTGGGATCAAATTCCAGAAAAAAGCCTTTCTATTAATTCTATTGACTCAAAAAGGGGCCTAATCTAGACTGTAGACCGACTGGTCAGTCTAGGGAGGTTTCATGACTGGTGTAGATACAAGAAATGCTTTAAATCATGAAAGCAAAACACACACTCGTCAGAGAATATTGAGTGCGGCAACTGAAATCTTCTCAGAAAAAGGCTACTACGGAACTGCAGTAGACGATATAGTCAAAGCCTCTAATTCTTCTAAAGGATCTTTCTACTTTCATTTTCCTAGCAAGCAGGAAATATTCTTTTCCTTAATAGATCGATTCGTAGTTTCTTTAACCAGCAACATAGAGATTGCTGTTGACAGAGAAAATGGAACATATAACAAAATTGATGCTGCGTTATGTGTAGTTTTCAATACTATTTCTAAACATAGAAGTTTAGCCAAGATCTTGCTTATTGGTGGTGTGGGATTGGGCAAGGTGTTTGACGAAAAATTATTAGATGGGCATGCCAGATTAGCTGGTTTGATAAAAAAATATCTAGATCTGGCGGTAGAAGAAGGATCTATAGAGTCTATAAATACCGAAGTTATGGCTTACGCTTGGTTTGGATCTATGAACGAAGTTGTTATAAGGTGGCTGTATTCAGATAGATCTGATTTTTTGGATGAAGCCTTTGACACGGTCAGGGCAATGCTTCTAAGTAGTATAAATACAAAGAAATAGAGCTGGAGGTGAACAAAATGCGATTTGAAGACATAAGAGAATTCGTGGATTTCTTGGAAAATAGAGGAGAGCTGGTTCGTATTAAAGCTCTAGTTGATGCTAATTTGGAAATAACCGAAATAACTGATCGCGTAGTAAAAAATGGAGGCCCAGCCCTGCTTTTTGAAAATGTAGCTGGAACAAACATCCCAGTGTTGACAAATATTTATGGATCCAAGAAAAGAATAGCATGGGCATTGGGTGGCGATGATATAGAACATGTGCCTAATAGAATACGTAAATTACTCGGCATGGTCCAAGGCGGTCCTCCTGAAGGGTTTCTCAATAAAGCAAAAGCCTTGATGGATCTAATAAAAGTGGCTGGGTCACAACCAAAAATGATTAGAAATGCTCCATGCCAAGAAGTAGTTTTAACTGGTTCAGATATAGATTTATACAAATTCCCAGTATTAAAATGTTGGCCAATGGACGGTGGCCCTTTTATTACTCTACCTTTAGTTATAACTAAGGACCCGGTATCTGGTGCACGGAATGTGGGTGCTTACCGTATGCAGGTTTTTGACAAACAAACTACTGGAATGCATTGGCAAACACAAAAAGGAGGAACTCACCACGAAAGGGTGGCGATACAGCAGGGTATAAGTAAACTAGAAGTAGCGGTTGCACTAGGTGGAGACCCGGCTACTTTATGGACTGGTACCGCGCCATTACCTCCTGATCTGGACGAGTTAGTTGTGGCAGGATTTATCAGAGAAAAAGGAGTTGATTTAGTTAAATGTGTGACTGTTGATTTAGAGGTTCCTGCTAATGCCGAAATAATACTTGAGGGATATGTTGTTCCTGGGGAAAGGCGAATCGAAGGGCCATTTGGAGATCACACAGGACTTTATTCTCTGGCAGATGACTACCCTGTTTTTCATATAACTGCTATTACGCATAGATTAAATCCAATATATCCTACGATCATAGTGGGAAGGCCTGTGCAGGAAGACTTTTTTATGGGCAAAGCTACAGAGAGAATTTTCCTTCCTATAATCCAAATGGTATTACCGGAAGTTGTAGATATGAATATGCCAGCTGAAGGCGTTTTTCATAATCTTGTAATAGTGTCCATAAGAAAAGAATATCCTGGACAGGCAAGCAAAGTTATGTACGCTCTTTGGGGCATGGGATTGATGATGTTGGCGAAAGCAATCATAGTCGTGGATGAAAGTGTAAATGTTCAGGATGTTTCTGAAGTGGCATGGAGGGTTACCAATAATTTAAATGCTGACCAAGATATCATTTATGCATCTGGTCCAGTTGATGATTTGGATCATTCTTCACCAATGCCAAAATATGGAAGTAAAATTGGTATAGACGCTACCAATAAAGGAAACATGGATGATCGTCAGAGAGAGTGGCCACCTGATATAGAAATGAGCCAGGAAATTAAAAATCTGGTAAGCAATCGGTGGGCCGAATATGGGATAGAGTAGCGTAGTTAGGTATTTTTCGACTTAAACCAAGTTTCGTAATGAGGCCAAAACAATCTGATGTCTAAAATAAAGCAAATATTGGATTCAATAAAGTTTGAGCATACCGTTTTTGCATTGCCATATGCATATATAGCAATGGTGCTAGCGAGCGACGGCATGCCATCACTTCACAAGTTTATTTGGATTACCATAGCCATGGGTTCTGCTAGAACCTTGGCTATGTCATCCAATAGAATAATAGATAGGCACATAGATAAAATTAATCCTAGAACGTCAGAAAGACACCTACCAGCCGGAATCATAAAGCTAAAGGAGATGCAGTTTTTGGCAGGTGTGTCATTGATAATTTTCTTTGTAGCAGCCTCACAGTTAAATTATTTGTGTTTAATGTTGTCTCCAGTGGCAGCTTTGGTGGTTATTCTTTATCCATATACCAAAAGATTTACTTGGACTTGTCATTTTGTATTGGGTTTTGCAGATGGTATAGCACCTGCTGGAGCATGGATAGCAACAACTGGATCTTTTGGTTGGGAGCCTATCGTTCTGGCTTTTGCTGTTGCTACTTGGATTGGCGGCTTTGATATATTGTACTCGTGTCAGGATTATGATTTTGATGTTAGGAATAACTTATATTCCCTGCCTCAGCGGTTTGGTGTACGTAGTGCTATGAATTTTGCGAAATTGATGCACGTTTTAACTATAATCTCATTTGTAGCCTTGGGTATTTTGTTAGATATTAACCCAATATATCATTTGGGTTGCACGATAGCGGCGTTTCTTTTGATATATGAACATAGGCTAGTGTCTCCAACAGATTTGACTAAAATAGATGTAGCCTTTTTTAATATTAATGGTTACATTGCTGTAGTATTATTTATTTGTACACTAGCAGCGGTATATGTTTAAGTTAATTTGATTGAAGGAGAAACATGGATCCTGTAGTAGTAGGGATATCGGGTGCAAGCGGATCTATCTTGGCCAAACGCACGGTAGAGATGCTTATAAATAAGGAAATTCCAGTTATCATGACATGTACTGCTGCTGCCCGTATGGTTTGGCAGGAAGAAATGGATGAAACCTTTAACGCTGCTCTGGCTCGATGGGGTGAATTTCCAGATTTTAAATACTACCCAATAGGGGATCTAAAAGCTCCTATTGCTAGTGGGACAATGCCTACGTCAGGAATGATTATCACTCCTTGTAGTGTCGGCACCTTGGCTGCGATCGCGAATGGCCTCTCAAGTAATTTACTACAGAGGTCAGCCGATGTTTGCATAAAAGAAAAGCGCAAATTGGTTTTGGTTCCAAGAGAGACTCCTTTATCCTCCATTCATTTGGAGAATATGTTGAAGGTTTCTAATTTAGGTGTATCTATTTTGCCTCCGGTGCCAGCATTTTATCTTAAACCAAGATCTGTAGAGGATATAGTCGAATATATAGTTGCAAAGGCAATTGATTCTTTGGGGCTATCAGGTTTTATGAATGACGAGTTAAGGTATCAAAGAAGTACTGAATAACATTGTATTAATATGGTTAATTTAAACGGCAATGATAAAGCTAGATACGTTTCTGGTATGTTCGATAAAATAGCAGAGCATTATGATTTGATGAATACTGTTATGAGCGGAGGTATGCACCATTTTTGGAGGAAAAGAGCCACTAAATTGGGGTTGGGCAGTATGAATGGAGAAGTGCTTGATGTGGCTACAGGCACTGGTGATTTTGCCTTGGAATTCGTAAAAAACCCTTTGGTTGAGAGAGTCATAGGCTTGGACTTTGCGAACAACATGATACCCATTGCCAAGAAAAAAGCTGCTAAACAAGGGATGTCTATGAAGTCAGATTGGTTATTAGGAGATGCACTTAACTTGCCATTTTCAAATGATCGCTTTATTTGTGTAACAGTTGGTTTTGGAATGAGGAATTTTGCTGACAAAAATGCTGCCTTGGAACAAATGCTTCGGGTCTTAAAGCCTGGGGGCAAAGTGGTAATCTTGGACATAATACCAATATCTAACAATGGTCTAATTGGCAAGTTAATGAAGTTATACTTCAGAGGGTTAGTGCCAATATTAGGAGCCGTTTTAGCACGTAATAGGGAAGCATATACTTATTTACCGGAATCAGTCGAAGGGTATCTGGCACCAAAAGACCTTGCTAAATTGATGGAACAAGTTGGATTTAATAATGTAAACTATGGCACTATGTTTATGAAGACTATAGCTTTCCATGTTGGTGAAAAAGGATAGAATTTTAGGTGATGAAAACAAGCGAAAGGCTACGTTTAGAATACAGTTATTTGTGGGAAAAATTATTTCAACACCCATTCGTGTCAGAAATGGGTAGAGGTAGTTTACCTATAGAAAAGTTTCAATTTTATGTGAAACAGGATTATTATTTCTTGATTCAATATAGTAGAGTATTGGCCATTGCATCAGCCAAAGCTCCAAATCTGCAATTGATGGGTCAATTTTCGGATTTGCTTACTGAAACTATAAACACCGAAATGGATTTACACAGGGCATTTTCGCAAGAATTTAACATCCCTAGGGATAGTTTGGAAAATGTTGAACCAGCACCGGTTACGATAGCCTACACAGACTATCTACTCAGAGTGGCGTACGAAGGTAGTTTACTTGATATCATTGCAACATTGTTACCTTGTCAGTGGGGATATGCAGAGACGGGTGCTTACTTGAAAGCCAATGGAAACTTATCATCTGATAATCAGTATTTACCGTGGATTGAAATGTACACCTCAGATGAATTCGGTGTGTTTGTTCAGCAATTAAAGGAGAATCTTGATGAGTTAGCGGGAGGTGGAGAAGATGCTTCATATAGGCGTATATCAGGTAATTTTTTGACTTCTACTCGGTATGAGTATTTGTTTTGGGATATGTCCTATGCTTTGTCCGCTTGGCCAGTTTAGTTAGGCTTTTTCGACCTCTCGCATTTTGGTGACTGCATCTTCAAAAGTGAGCTCGGTTTGTTCTCCTAGAGTCATGTCTCTTAGGACGACGACATTTTTTTGTATTTCTTGTTCGCCAATAATAATAGCGAATGGAATATTGGCAGAATTGACGTACCTCATTTGTGCTCTAAGGCTTCTTCCGGAAGGGCCCAATATGGTGTCTATGCCCGTTTGGCGGAGTTTGTGAGACAGCATTAAGGCTATCGATTTCGCCTCGTCTCCTATGTGAGCAACGAGCACGGAGGCAGGTGGAGAAACAGGTATAGAAACATTTTGGCGCTCTAAATTTATTATCAACCTTTCTATTCCTACCCCAAAACCGATTCCTGGGGTGGGAGGGCCACCTATTTGTTCCATAAGGCCGTCATATCTGCCTCCACCACAAATATTGCTCTGGGCCCCCTCCTCAGCGGGTTGAATTTCAAACACTGTTCTTGTGTAATAATCAAAGCCGCGGACTAGTTTTCGGTTAACCGTATATGGAATGCCCAGATAATCAAGGTGACCTATAAGTTGATGCCAGTGATCTAAGCAGTCACTACAGAGGTGATCCAAAATATGAGGGGCTTTGTCCGCTATTTTTATACACCCATCTTTTTTGCAATCCAGTAAGCGTAATGCATTTCGACTCAGTCTGTTTTTGCAGTCATTGCACAATTTGTTAATTTGTCCTGAATAATAGAGCTTCAACTCATCAATATACGAGGGCCTGCATTTTGAATCTCCAATTGTATTGATAAGAAGAGAGAGGTCGGCAAGCCCTAAGTTCTTCATAAGGCTCCAAGCCATTACAATTATTTCAGCATCGATTGAAGGATCTATATCCCCGATGCATTCCACTCCAAATTGGTGATGTTCTCTGTATCTGCCGGATTGAGGTCGTTCATATCGGAATATTGGACAGAGGTAAAACATTCTAACTGGTTGGGGCAGGTTGTGCATGCCATGTTCAAGATATGCTCTACACACGGGAGCAGTTCCTTCCGGCCTGAGAGTTATAGACTCCCCTCCACGGTCCTCAAATGAATACATTTCTTTTTCTACAACGTCAGTAGTTTGACCTATACCTCTAGAGAATAAATTTGTATTTTCAAATATTGGAGTTTCAAGTAATCCATATCCGTAACTTTTTGCGAGAGTAGTTGCAATGTCCTTCACATAATTCCATTGCTGCTGTTCTTCAGGCAATATGTCGGAGGTTCCTCTAGGGGCTTTATACAACTGTTTTCTCCAAAAGCGATGTTTGTAGAAGGATACCTCAGCGTCATTGATTTGCCAATCGATTTTATTGCCTATATGTCTATTTAGACTTTATCAAGATATATTAGATTGATATACTTGGACATGTATTATGGAGGACGTTGGATCGTTCTATGGATTAGACGGGAATTTATTTATAGTGATTTAGGTTGTGAAACTTCTACATTTTTCAGATGTGCATATTGGAGTCGAGAGCTATGGGTCCATCGACGAGACCACTGGTTTGAATTCCAGGCTTACCGATTTTTTGGCAGCGTTTGATCAAGTTGTGGACTTCGCTATATCCAGCGAAGTAGATGTAGTTTTATTTGCAGGAGATGCATACAAAAGCAGGGACCCTACACAAACTCATCAGAGGGAATTTGCTAAAAGAATTGCTAGGCTTTCAGACGCAAAGATTCCGACATTTTTATTACTTGGCAATCACGATATGCCAAATGTTATTAGTAGAGCTACCGCTCTCGATATATTTAATACTTTAAAAGTTCCAAACATTGTAATAGGTGATAGATTGACTACATATCAATTAGAAACTAAGAACGGAACATTGCAAATCATCGCCTTACCTTGGATCAGGAGGAGTTCATTTCTAGCACGGGAAGAGACACGAAATCTGAGCATAGAACAAATCAACGAAGAAATACAGGTCAGAATCACTAACTTGATATCAAAAGAAATAGAGCAATTGGATGTCAATATTCCTGCAGTGTTAGTTGGGCATGTTTCATTGAATACCGCGGTGACCAGTTCTGAGAAATCCATGCTGCTCGGCCGAGACCCAATTATTATGCAGAGCGTATTAGCTAATATTTCTTTGGACTACGTTGCACTAGGGCATATACATAAACACCAAATTCTTTCTAAGCAGCCATATGTAGTATATTCAGGAAGCTTGGAAAGGGTAGATTTTGGTGAAGAAAATGATCACAAAGGATTTTGCGTAATAGATATCGATCCTTCTTTGCCTAGCGGAAGCAGGATTGTTAACTTCAACTTTGAAACAGTATCAGGGAGAAATTTCCTGACTATTGAGGTGAAGGTTGATAAAGGGCAAGATCCTACCATTGAAACCCTTAAAGCCATAAAAAGGAATCACTTTGCAGGATCTATCGTGAGAATCAAGATTAATATGAGTCAAGAATCAGAACCTCTGTTAAGGGAGAGTGAAATACGTCTTGCTTTGGAGCAGGCACATTTTGTGACCCCTATTGTCAAACAGATATCCAGAGACCGACGAACAAGATTAGGAGATGTTAAAGTGGAGGAGTTGTCTGTCAAGCAGATGCTCGCCACGTATTTGGAATCCTCAGAGTCAGACTCTGATCGTAGAAAAACTCTCCTTAAATATGGAGAGGATTTGATTAGAAGTGATTACTTGGATGATTAAATAAATGCAGATTGTTCTAATTCTGTCTGTTTGATTAGCTCCAACGTTGTAGAAAGTGATTTTAATTAGTTTAGCAATGGAACATTCACCGACCATTTTGGAAAAATACAGGACTAGAGTGGAGAATTATCTTTACACTGTTTCTTCAGTCGGGGACCCAAGAATTGGTGATGCCATAAAATATCATTTCGGTTGGTTAGATCAATATGGCAACTCAGGGTCATCTATGCAGGGAAAGGGCGTAAGATCTTCTTTATGCATGTTTGCCTGCGAATCAGTAGGAGGGATTTTGGCAAATGGCTTGCAAGGAGCTGCGGCAGTTGAATTAGTTCATAATTTTTCCCTTATACACGACGATATTCAGGATCAAGATATAGAAAGACGGCATAGGCCAACGGCATGGAGTCTATGGGGAGTTCCGAAAGCTCTTCAGATCGGAAATTATATAAGGATATTGGCAGATTTGACTGTTAAAGATAATTTGAACACAGTTCTGGACAATGATTTGACTTTAGAGTGTACGGAAACTCTTAGCCGGGCATATCTTGAAACAGTCGAAGGGCAGTATCTCGACCTCGAATACGAGGGCAAAATAGATATCACTACCGATGAATACTTGGGTATGATTAATAGGAAAACTGGAGCCTTAATAAGTTGTGCTTTAAACTTGGGTGCATTATTGGGCGACGGAGATCAAGATACAGTTAAGAGGATGTCTGAATTCGGAAGGATTTTGGGACTTATATTCCAAATCAGGGATGATTATTTGGGTATATGGGGGCTGGAAGAAAACACTGGCAAGAAATCTGCAAATGATGTGAGGCGAAAAAAGAGCTCATTGCCAATAATTCACATTTTGCAAAACGGATCACGGACGGATATACAGGAAATCACTAGCATTTATGAAAAAGATTATATTGACGAAGATGATGTTGGAACAGTTTTGTCAATATTGAACGATGTCGGTACTATTGAATACATGGACCGATTAGCTAATGATTATGCAACCAGTTCTATGAATTTATTAAAAATAATCAAGATAGATAAAGTTTATGTAAATGAATTACAGGAGTTGATAGAGTTTTTGTTGAATAGGAATAGTTAATTGACCGTTTTATCAAGGTTTGCGGTAGTATTGGAAACGCTATTGTGGTGTGATAGAATACCACGTCGGTGATGGGAGAATTATAATACTAGAGCATTAGATATTAATATGAAAATTTTGACACACAGCATTCACATAGACACCAAACAGGCACCTGAGTTTATTGATATAACAGATAAAATTAGGGAGTTCGTCGCCGAATCTGGCATAGATAATGGTGTAGCTGTAGTTTACTCAAAACATACTACGTCTGCTATCCGCATAAATGAAAATGAACCCCTTCTCCTTGAAGACATGGCAGATTTTTTGTCCCGTATAGCACCTAGAGAAAATGATTACAGGCACAATGATTTCTCTATAAGAACTGTTAACATGAATGATGATGAATGTCCTAATGGACATGCTCATTGCCAACATTTGGCTTTGGCTACTAGCGAGTCAATTCCGATAGTTGATGGTGCTCTAACTATTGGTAGGTGGCAAAGCGTTTTTCTTGTGGAATTGGATATGCCTAGGCCTAGAGACGTTATAGTTCAGGTTATGGGCGAATAGTTTTCGGTCTACTTTCAAAACTCCTACTGAGGAACTATTAATGATAAATCTGTAGGTATTTCCGTCTATTTTTTGCTGTAACTTAATATAAGGTACTAGATTAATCAGCTAATATTCTTTTTGATCCCAAAACACACCCAATAGATTCTTTCATCTAAATATTATGCTGGTTACTCTATCACTTGCTAGTAATTATTGTTTTATGTGTGTTCGTCGTTTTGTGTTGTTAAAGGGTAATTTTTCTTCGTAAGGTACACGATTAAATAAACTAGAGGTGTGTCAGCTATAGCAATAGATATCTTGAATAAGTAAGTTATCCATATCATGTTCCAGATCTCATCGGTAGAGTAGACTCCCCCAAAAGCCACTACCACAAAGATAATAGTGTCTATACCTTGTGAAACAATTGTTGAGGCGTTATTCCTGAGCCACAAGAATTTTCCATTGGTAAAATTCCTCCACATTGCAAAAGCTAGCACATCATGATTTTGACTGATTATGTAAGCTAACATTGAAGCGATTACTATTCTAGGAACTGATCCAAGTATTTGATCATAAGCTTCTTGATCATGCCAAAAAACAGCTGCAGGTAGATTCCCTGCCAGAAATATAATTGTGATCATGATGATATTTGCCAGGAAGCCTAGCCAAATAATTTTTGTAGTTGTTCTTTTGCCGTACACTTCCGAGACCACATCTGATATTAGGAAGGTAAATGGATACGCTAGTATACCCGCGTCTATCCCGTCACTTCCTACTGCTATAATTTTTACGGCTGTAATATTGGCTGTTAGAAGTAAAGTGGTAAATATGGTTGATAATAATATAAGTTGCATAACTACTGGATCGAAAGTTAAAAATATCTTTTATTTCTGCTACTAATAGTATATTAATATGGTATTCTCGTGAATATGCAACAATGCGAATCAATTTTGAGGGATGAAGTGAATAAAGAACAAAGTTTCAGAATAGAAATTGAATATTGTACTCAATGTAACTGGATGATTAGAGCAACCTGGGTTACTCAAGAAATTTTGAATAGCTTTGAAAATAATATAGAAGAAATATGTCTTATACCATCTGGTGGCGGAATATTTGAGATTAGAATAAACGGAGATATAGTGTGGTCTTTAAAATTAAAGAAAAAATTTCCAGAGCCAAAAGAAATAAAACAGATTGTTAGAGATAAGGTAGATCCTCAACGGTCGCTTGGTCACGGTGATAGACATTAGGAATCTGCAAGACGGCTTAAAATCATGGATTTTCTAAACAACTTATTATCAAGCTCCAGTGGTGTTTCCGAATGGGCTTTCATCGTACTTTGTATTTCTAGCTTTTTCACATCGGTTATATCTGCTGCTTTCGGATTAGGCGGAGGTGCTATGTTGATATCCATAATTGCATCTTTGATGCCTCCTATTGCGATAATACCCGTGCATGCAGTTATACAAGTGAGTTCAAATTTTTCTAGGGCCACAATGATGTGGAGTCATATCAAATATACATGGATGACGTCTTTTGTTTTAGGAACAATTATTGGGGCAACTATAGGGGGACAAGTAGTTTTTGCTTTACCGGCGAATTTATTGAAAGGCATAATAGGCCTATTTATACTTTACTCTTTGTGGGGTCCTGCTTCTGGTGTAATTGGTCCGTCAAGGAAAACTTTTTTTGGAGTTGGAGTTGTATCATCATTCGCAACTATGTTTGTTGGCGGAACAGGCCCATTGATAGCACCATTCATAAGAGCTACTACCAGCGAACGTAGAATGACTGTAGCCACTCATGCGGCTTTTATGTCTTGCCAACACGGTGTTAAGATTTTAGCCTTTGGCCTGTTAGGTTTTTCTTTCACTCCTTATCTTTCCATTATAGTCTGCATGATTCTATTCGGAATTCTGGGTACTTGGTCAGGAAAGACGATTTTACTATGGATGCCAGAGCGGATTTTCCGTAAAGCATTCAGCTTTGTTCTGACAATTTTAGCGCTTAGGTTATTATATGAATCTTTTATATATACTTGGTTCTGATTCAGCTAAGTATTGTCAAAAATCAGGTCTAACCTTGTGCCAGTTTGTAATCTCTTGAAAGCAATGGGCAGCTTTGAGGAGTGTTTGCTCATTGAATGGTTTAGCCACGAATTGTAATCCTATAGGAAGTTTCTTTTTGGTAAAGCCACAAGGTATTGATATTGCTGGTAACCCGATCGTGCTGAAGATACGGGTTATTCTTAGTAACGCTTCCCTTATGTGAACATCATGGTTGTTGATTTCAATGCGCTCTTGATCCAGGCGAGGAGCGGGTATAGAGGTGGTGGGAGTGGCTATTAAGTCTACTTCGTCGAATTGTTTGATTAATCTGGCTTTTTCATCCATTCGTATTTGTTGTGCTTTAATATAAGACTCTGCTGTTATAAACAGGCCTGTTTCGATGCGCATTCTTATGATAGGATCGAAAGAATTCCCTTTATTCAGGACATTAGCTCGATGAATAGTGGCAGCTTCGGAAGTTTGAACAATACTTCCTGCCATGTTGATCAATTCCAGATTTGGATTAACAATTTCTTTCACAACTGCACCTAGCGTTTCAGTCTCTTCAATGGACTTGTAAAAAGCTAATTTTACTTCTGGATCCACAAGATCCCATATAAAATTCTTTGGTATGCCTATGCGTATTCCCTTTATTCCCTCATCCAGGCCTTTTGTATAATCCTGCTGGCTTATCGCGGTTGAGTCAGGGTCTTTAGGATCGTATTTTACGAGGGTATTTAGTGCTATTGCCGTATCTTTGGCAGTTTTGGCCAGAGGCCCCACGTGATCCATAGACCAAGATAAAGGAGTAACTCCAAATCTACTTATCATTCCGAATGTAGGCTTTAGGCCAGTAATTCCACACAGCGAAGCTGGGACTCTCACAGAACCACCAGTGTCAGTGCCAATAGCCAAGGGTAGTTGGCCACTAGCAACAGCGACCCCCGCACCGCTACTCGAACCACCGGCCATGTGTTCTACATTCCAAGGATTATTAGCGGGTCCGAAGTGTCTATTCAGGCTGGTTCCATCGAAGGCAAATTCAGTCATATGTAATTTTCCAAGACAATATGAGCCAGCTTCATTTAGAAGGTCTGCTACGGTAGAGTTCTCATGAGGAATAAACTCCTTGTTTATGTTCGATCCAGAGGTGGTAGTCGTATCCTTTGTCCAAAATAAGTCTTTAAGTCCTATTGGTATACCGTGCAGCGGTCCTCTATAATTCCCTTTTATGATCTGTTTTTCAGCTTCTTCAGCTTTTAGTGTCCCATTGTCAAACATTTTTGTTATGAAAGAATTTAATAGAGGATTTGTTTTTTCTATTCTCTCTATGTATTTCCCCAAAACCTCCACAGGAGAGATTTGCTTCGTGCCAATATAATGGGAAAGTTCGTCTATGGTGAATGTAAATATATCTTTATCAGGCATTTCTTAGGATTTTTCTTTCATGTCTGGGTAATCTTTAGTGCGAGGAAGTATTATATGGTCTAGTTCTTGCATTCTTCTGTACATGGCTTGTACTTCGATATATAAATCTTCCATGTGACCATCATCTGTGTTGAATCCTTGTTGAGATGCCAATGTCAAAAATGATTCATAATCTAAATCTCGTCTTGTCTTCAAGTATTTTTCCTTATTACAAGAATACAGTGTAAGTAGGGTTCATTGTATGATAGTTCATGTAGCTAGGCAAATAAGAAGCCATTTGTCTGTGGTTTTGGTTGCATCGTGTGGTTATAATGAGAGTTATTAACGGTGTCTTATATTACATTCGCCTAACATTATGATTGAAGATCTTAACGACATAGCTTGGAGGAGACAAAATGACGATATTTCTTTCTGAAAACGATGTTGTGGAATTGTTAGATATGCCGGGAGCTATAGGTGCCTTAGAAAAAGGCTTCAAAGAAAAATCCTCTGGTACTGCTGTCAATCTGTCTAGAGTCCGCCCAGAGGCAAATGGAATCGGTCTAACTATGATGGTTTCAGTTCTTGGAGATATGAAAGTCAGTGGGTTTAAAGTTATGGGTGCAGGCAAACCGTTGGTTCTTCTATACGGAGGCGAGTCCAAAAGGTTGTTGGCAATCATTGAGGCTAGTTCACTTGGACAAATAAGAACTGGTGCAGCAAGTGGTTTAGCGACTAAGTACATGTCAGCAGAAAAGGCAGGTACGGTAGGAATTGTGGGAACGGGATTCCAGGCTAGATCTCAATTATCTGCTATATGCAGCGTTCGTGACATTAGTTTAATAAAAGCATTTAGCAGGAATCAAAACAGACGGGAAGAATTCGCTGATATTATGAGCAAATCTCTACAGATAGACGTAGTATCTGTAGATTCTGCTGAAGAAGCCGTAATAGATACGGATATAGTCGTGGCCATCACTAATGTGAGAACCCTTGATCCAGTTGTATTTGGTGATTGGGTTAAAGCAGGAGCTCATATAAACGCCGCCGGTGCCAATTCTTTGAGTAGGAGAGAATTAGACGAACAGGCGATAACTAGATCATCTGTCATTGCCGTTGATGATTTGGAGCAAGCCAGGATAGAATGTGCTGACTTGGT
Organism: uncultured Dehalococcoidia bacterium; assembly: GCA_964443385.1. GTDB lineage: Bacteria > Chloroflexota > Dehalococcoidia > Lucifugimonadales > UBA2985 > VFHP01. Next base: position 19,863 of record CAYUCO010000033.1, read on the forward strand.
AGTTGCAATAGACTCAGGGGTTGTTAGTTGGGATAAAATCGTGGAATTATCAGATATTGTTTCTGGCAATCTGTCAGGTACCAGCGATGATAATTCTTTTACACTATTTGAGTCTCAGGGAATAGCCTTAGAGGATATTTGTGTTGCATCTTATATATACGAGAAGGCTATATTAATGGGAATCGGTGAAACACTGTCTTTTTGATGTTTACCTAAGGTGTTAAAGTTACTTCTCCTGCAGGGAGAATTTTTGCATTTCCATCTGGTAGTCTCAAAATTAAACTACCATTTGTGTCTACATCTTCTGCTATACCCGCATAGGTATGGTCACCCCATCTGACGGTGATGTTATCCCCTATATTGTCCAAATACATTTTCCATTCACGATTGATGCTATCGTAATCTACAACGTTAAGATATAGATTCTCTAGCTCCTTCATGAAAGACTTTAAAAATGCGACTCTATTCGTGAAGGTATTCGTTTCTTGGAATATACTGGTGGCTATTGCTGATATGGATGAGATTTTAATAGGTTGTGAATTTACGTTTACCCCAACGCCTATTATAGAATAATTTTGGTCTTGATGGACACCAATGCGGTTTTCTATCAAGATTCCGGCAACCTTTTTTTTGTTTATGCGTAAATCATTGGGCCATTTTATGGATACATTTTTGTTATAGGGAAGGAAATTACGCATAACTCTGGCCAATGCAAGAGACGTAATTATCCCCAATCTCACAAGAATTTCTGTTGAAGGATTCAGTATCAACGATATATACAGATTAACACCGTATGGTGAAACCCAATTCCTATCGAACCTGCCCTTACCTCCGGTTTGTTCCTCTGCAATTACTAATGTTCCTTCAGGGGCACTATTACTAACTAATTCACGAGCCTCGGTCATAGTAGAAATAGTTGACTCAAGGAATACTATAGAGTGTCCCAAAACCTTGGTTGATAAAGCTTGTTTGATTGTGTGTTCTCTGAAATCATCTTCAGGCATTACTATGTAGCTTAACAGGTAATAAAATTGGTGTCATTTTTGTTGTCCGTATTTTAGTATTTAGCAACACAAAGTCGTTGAAGGTAGATATATAAGCCGAGTTCTGTATCTCTGGGTAGAGACAGTGATCATTTATCTGGGACTACAATTACTTGCAGCCTCTAGCAGCCAACCCGAGAACGACCTGAGCTATCTTGGTTCTCCTATTTGGCCTTGCTCCGAGTGGGGTTTGCCATGCCTTCAATGTCACCATTGAAGCGGTGAGCTCTTAACTCGCCATTTCACCTTTGCCTTTTTTAAGAGGTAGTTTGTTTTCTGTTGCACTTTCCGTCGGGTTTCCCCGCCTGGCTGTTAGCCAGCACCCTGCTCAGCGGAGCTCGGACTTTCCTCCCCATATAATATGGAGCGATCACCCAATCTACCGATCAACGATAGATAATTTTATCATTAGAGCGATAACGCGTCAAAAATGCTTAAGTTTTATATCTATTGAATCGTCAGATACGGTTACTTTTTCTATGAGACCCTTATATAAGGGGATTAATGTATTTGAATCCAGAGTATGCCAACTATTTATTACATTGGACAGATTGCCACTGTTTATAGCATTGGCGAGTATGTTGTCATCAGGTGAGGTATGACCTATATTTTGTCTGGTTTTCTTTATACTACTGACGGCATCTCTCATATATGAAAGAGATATCAATCCGGCGGCTGCAGATTCTAAAGTTTTTATAAAATTTGGGTCAGGATATTCTGTTTGGGTGCTGCTATCTGGTAAAGAAGACAGTCCTGCTGCCATGACCTTTATATTCACTTCCCCGTTTATAAGAGATTCTTTCATTTGGTCCTTTATCTTTTGTTCCAATACATCAGATTTCCATGTGTGATAGTTGCACATACCTTTGTTAACTCTTGATTGGCACTGATAATATCTGTAGGTGCCGGTTACATGAGAGGAATCCTTTCTCCTCCATCCTTGTTGTCTGTTAACTCCTATCATATTGTTGTCACAATAAGCACAGTAGATCATGCCAGACAGCATAAATGGTTCGTTGCTTAATTGTGCTCTGCGCGTGTTAAACCTCCCTAAGATTTCCTGCGCCATTCTAAAAGTTTCAGGTTCTATTATTGGGGTGTGGTTCCTAGGAGTTACAATACCGAATCTATTATAGGTGCCAATATAGGACCGGTTTTTAAGGATGTCTCTTATAGTTACTATAGACCATCCTCGGCCACTCCTTGTAGTGACTCCCATCTGATTTAGCTTAGAGACAATGCGTCTCATTCCCATATTTTCTTTTGTATACATCTGGAAAATATGTTTTACTGCACTGTACTCATTTTCATTGAGTTCTAGTTTGCCGTCAGAACCAATTTTGTATCCAAAAGGTGGCTTCCCGAGTCCCTCACCTCTCATTGCTTTGGCCATCATAGCTTCTTTTATTTGTTGACCCCTAGTGCCTTTGGGATTAACGTTGGCCCATCGTTTTAATGCATATTGGAAAGGATCTGGTACGTCTCCAGTTGTGCATATAACTTTAGCTCCAAAAGAATCAAGCTCAAGAATTCGATCTATAGAAGACTCAAGGTCATAACCAAGAACCTCTGTGCCACTTATTAATAAGAGGAATTCGGAACCAGATTCTTGGAGGTATTTTAACAGTAGGTCGTAGCCAGAACGGTTTGTATTATCGATTTTCCTGTCCACAAATTCCGTCACGGCTTGGTGGTCATTTTGAGCACAATAGGAAATGAAGTCTTCTCTTTGATTGGACAAGAAGAATTCAGGTGATTCTGTGTCTTCGTAGAAATATCCTATGGCTTTCATAACATTTTAAATGGAGACTAATATTCTGCTACAACTTGGGCATTGGACCGGAGTCTTTGATGTTTTAGTTGATTGTACTAGCCCTGTGGGTAGAGAGATACGGCATCCTTGGCACATGCCCCTGTCTATTTTTACCACAGGATCTGATATGCGTGATTTGTTTATGGTCTCGTAAAGGTTTAAATGTTGGGAGTTTATTGAAGTAGAAAGTTTGGAGCGATACTCTCTTAGTTGAACCGAGGAGTCTTCTAATGTTTTCTTTTTTTTATTTAAAACCTTCTCTTCTTCGAGTTTCCTTAACTTTATTTTGGCGATAGATGTCTCTAATTTATCTACAACATATTTGGTTTTCTCTACAGATTGCAATGTCTTCAGTAATGAATCCTCGCAGCTTTGCTGTTGCGCCCTGATCATACTCAATTCTTTCTGCATGTCTTCTAATTCTCGTGGGTTGGATATAGAACCACCGTATAGGTCCTTTTCTATTTTATCTCCTTTGGTTTTGGTAGATTGAAATAAAAGTTCAGAATCAGTTCGCCTGGTTTCTTGTGTCTGTAAAATGGTTGATGCTTTGTTGAGATTTTCCTGATTCTGGTGCAGAATATAATTATCATTAAGAGCCAAGTCAATTTCTCTTATCGACTCGCTACAATATTCTATCTTGCGGTCTGTGCTGCTGAGATCGTAGAGTTTTTCGATACCGGTCATATTATGCTCCATCCACAGTCATTTTATGTACTGCTATGCTTAGTTGTCAATAAAACATATTTGTATTAACTGGGTGGTTTAGAGTTATGGTTTATTTGTTCCATATACATAACAAATAGCAGTGTAAGTGCATGTATGTCATAGCAAGTACTTATAAGCGATTATACGTGTTTAGTTACAACGTGGTGACAATAGTACAATGTATAATAAGGTCAATCTACTTGGAGGATTTGAACATTGTTTTTGGACATACCTATAGCTTTTGCCTTTAGCGCAGGGGTAGTAGCTGCTTTTAATCCTTGTGGAGTCGTTATGTTACCGGCATACATAGGGTATCAGTTAGGAGCAGTTTCCGAGACTGACAATCCTTTGAAAGCTGTAATGCAAGGCATTGGCCTGGGCCTGATGGCTACTGCTGGATTTGTGGTGTTCTCGTTACTTGCAGGAATAGCAGTAACTGCAACGGGCGGCTACATAGTTAGCATTTTCCCGATAGCAGGATTGATGGTGGGCATAATGATTTTGATGGCTGGATTGTGGCTAATTATTACCAGAGATCATTTATCATTAACTATAGTTTCGCGAGTAGGGCTTAGTAATAGGAAGGGTTATCGAGGTGTTTTCATTTTCGGTATATTATATGCTGTGTCTTCGTTGGGGTGTGCCTTTCCCATATTCCTAGCGGCCGTTGGCATATTATCTGGCAATCAACTAGGCGAGATGAAATTTTTAGAATCTATAGCAAGATTTGTGAGTTATGGATTAGGGATGGGACTTGTATTGACATCTGCCACACTAGGAGTTGTTCTTTTTAGAGATATTGTGACTCAATTCATCAAAAGGATGGTTCCATTAGTAGGCTTTATGGGCAATATATTCCTAGTGTTTTCTGGGTTGTATCTTGTATATTACTGGATATTTGGAGACGGAAGGTTGTTGATGTAGGAGTAGATAATATTTTCTAGTTTATGATATATTCCTTTTGCATTTTAAACTGAATAGAAGAATACTTAAGGGGGTATCAGGTTGGAGAATTTTATTAGAGTTGCTGGCGTGGATGATATTCAAGATGGAGATATGATCTCTGCGGAAATAGAGGATAGCAAGGTAATAATAGCTCAATTAGATGGAGAATTGTATGCATTTGATGAGGAATGTACTCATTCGGGCTGTGGCCTATCGGATGGAGATTTAGATGACAATATTATTCAATGTCCATGTCACGGAGCCGAGTTTGATATACGAACAGGGGAAGTAATAAGTCCTCCTGCAGTGGAGCCGTTGAAGACATATCAGGTACGGGTAGATGGAGATGATATCTTAGTTGGATATGAAGACTAACTGCTATCCTGGTGTCATTCCAAATCTCCCATTTGGTATAGTACCAAGCTTGATACAATGATACCCGCGGTTTCTGACCTAAGTATCCGTTTACCTAGACTAACTGTTGATATGTTGGCGTTCTGAGCAGCACGTATTTCTTCGTCTTCAAATCCGCCTTCTGGCCCAATGAAGATACTTATGCCTCGATTTAGAATGTCATCTTCATTATTTCGAATAACTTCTCTCAGGTTAAGATCGGATTCTTTTTCCCATGCAATTATCTTGAAACTTTTTTCGCTGAGGAATGCTTCATATAAAGTAGCAGGATGCTTTATATCTGGTATGTAGGATCTACCAGTTTGTTCGGATGCCTCTTTCACTATTGCAGACCATCGTTTGATTTTTCTATCGAACCAACCATCTGTAAGTTTTACTTCGCTTCTTTGGCATACCGTGGGCACGAAACTAGATATGCCACTTTCAGTTCCTTTCTGCAAAGTCATATCAAACTTACTACCTTTCATAATGCCTTGATATAGGCGTATAAAAATGTTTGGATCAGCTAGACACTTTGTTGTTTTCAAGATTCTAGCCTCAACGTTGGTAGGAGATGCCTGTTCTATGGTTACCAAATATTCTAGGCCTGTGTTGTCTAGTAACGTAATGTTATCACCGGTTTTTAGTCTTAATACTGTATGTATTTGGTATGCTGCAGAATCATTTATTGAAACGCGATCATTTCTTATATGTCTTGGATCCACAAAAAATCTATTCATCACTTATTACTCATCTTTATGTCCAACTGCTACGGCCCAATCACCTTCGGTAAGGTAATGATCCAATACAAAATTATAAGTACGTAAAGATATGATTACTTCTTCTAACTTATCCTTCATTATCCCTGACAATATTACTACGCCGTTCCTGTCTATCTTACTCATTATTGAATGGCCTATTTCTATTATCACTTTACTGTACAAATTGGCGACTACTAAATCATATTGAGATAAATTGTTGCTCTCGGTTGTGCCTTGTATAATTTCTATTTTATCCTTTAGTTTGTTTGTTTTCACATTCAACAAGGCAGCTGTGACTGCTAGTGGGTCGGTGTCTATTCCTAAAACACTTTTTGCTCCTAATGTCGCGGCTACCATTGCCAATATTCCGGATCCGGTTCCTATATCGAGCACTCTTTGGCGGGTCCCTGCATTAAAAAGCTTCTCAATTTCCAAGATACACATTTTTGTAGTCGGATGATGGCCTGTGCCGAACGCCATGCCCGGATCTAATTCAATGACTACTTCATCTTTTTCTGCGGCATGTTGAATCCAAGATGGGCAGATGATGATTCTTCCGATTTTTAACATAGGAAAGTGATTTTTCCAGTAGTTCATCCAGTCGTTATTTTGGATAATTTGTTCTTTCAACGGGGACAAATCGGCAATTTTGGATATGAGAGCTACGGCAATTTGTATTTCTTGTTTCCTGGACTCTGTGAACTCGTTTATAGGTATGTAGGTTCGGAGAATGACATTTGGATTGTCTGGCATCACTTCGCCTTCATCAGGGTTGTAATCAACCTCGGTCTCTTCTGCGACGCCACCATGCCCATATCTGTGAAATATTAACGATAAGGGCTCAACATATTCAGAAGGGGTTATTAAGCTTAATTCAAGCCATTTCATAATAAAATAACATTTCTCGGATCCATTTAGAGGATATACATTTTCATATTTTATTGAATCCCATTAAATTAATTTTGCTGTCGTATAGAGTGGCAACATATAGTTACTAAGAGTTTTACATGGTTTTGGATAGTTCATCGAATAGTTTTTTCTGATCAGAACTAAGTTTTTTGGGAGTAACAACGTGAACAATGACAAGTTGATCTCCTTTTCTAGACCTAGACATGTGAGGTATGCCTATACCTTTTATCCGAAATTCAGTTCCTGATTGAGTTCCAGACGGTATTTTTAAGGTAGTGGTTCCAGTTAAAGATGGTAATTCTAATTCGTCTCCGAGAGCAGCCTGGGCGAAATTGATTGGTACATTCAATAGTACGTCATTTGCCCTCCTGGTAAATATTTCGTGTTCTTTTATATTTAGTTCCACATACAGGTTGCCAGGCGGCCCACCATTCTCACCAGCATTACCTTGTCGCGTTAATCTTATTTGCATACTATCTTCTATGCCGGCAGGTATATCTACCTTTATTCTTCGTCTTTTTCTTTCTCTTGATGATCCTTTGCAGTAAGTGCAGGGATCCGTTATTATTTTTCCTTGTCCGTTACAAGTGTTACATGGTCCCGATTGACTAAATTGTCCGAATATACTTCTTTGTATTCTTCTTACTTGACCTAATCCATTGCAGTCTGAGCAATCTATTGGGGCAGTACCAGGCTTAGAGCCAGAACCCTTACATTCCGCGCATGGTTCTACTCTATCAACTTCAATTTCCTTTTCCACTCCAAATGCAGACTCTTCAAAGGATATTGTAGTACTAGTTTGTATGTCACGACCAACTCTTGGGGCGTTAGTGGTTGCGCCGCCGAATCCACCGAAAAAGGCATCGAAAATATCTCCAAACCCGCCAAAATTCTCTGACCCCCCAAATCCTCCTTGGCTCCATCCGCCAGAGCCCATGCCAACATCACCAAATCGATCATACTGGGCCCTTTTCTGTGGATCCCCTAGAACTTGATAAGCAGCGTTTATCTCTTTGAATTTGTCTTGGGCAGATGCATCTTTATTTCTGTCAGGATGATATTCAAGTGCCAATTTGCGGAACTTGGTCTTTATTTCTTCTTGGGTTGCCTGACGATTTACCCCAAGTGTCTTGTAAAAGTCTTTCTGGTTAGCCATATTAATTATTCCATGTTCTGTATAACCTACAATTATATTCTACTAAAACATTAATATACAACCATGCTTAAATTATTGCATTTGTATATGCCAGCGGTCTATTATTTTGGTACCATTGGGTAACTCTGATTGTAACGAAAAAATAAAAAACAGTTGATCCAGAAAGGATATTAACCATGTCCGGGCCATTAAAGGGTATAGTCGTTCTTGATTTAACACATGTTCTCGCAGGTCCATTTGCGGCTATGGTGCTAGCAGATCTGGGTGCCACAGTAATAAAAATTGAACAACCTGGCGTTGGAGACAGATCTCGGGCTAGTGGACCTTTCATACAAGAGGAAAGCACATATTTTATGAGTATAAACCGAGGCAAAAAAGGAATGAGCCTTGACCTAAAAAAGGAAAAAGGAAAAAATACTTTCCTTAAACTTGTGGAGAAAGCAGATGTCATAGTAGAGAACATGTCCCCGGGTGCAATGAAAAGATTGGGGTTAGGATACGATATTTTAAGTGGGCATAATCCCGGTATTATCTATGCCTCTATATCAGGTTTTGGACAAACGGGGCCTTACTCTAATAAGGGAGCCTTGGACGTTATTATACAAGGTATGGGAGGGGTAATGAGTATAACTGGTGAGCCAGGTGGTCCTCCAATCAGACCAGGTGTGTCTCAAGGAGATATAACTCCAGCTTTATTCTCAGTCATAGGAATACTTAGTGCCTTGCAAGAACGTTCCACCAGCGGTAAAGGACAATTTGTAGACATAAGTATGTTAGATTGCCAAGTGTCTATACTTGAGAATGCGTTTATTCGCTATTTTGCTACGGGAGTGGCTCCTAAACCCCTAGGAACAAGGCATCCTGTTACGGCACCATTTCAGGCTTTCCCTACAAAGGATGGTTATATTACTGTGGCATTAGCAGATGGACGTAATGAGAAATGGCCACTATTTTGTTCTGCTATAGACAGGATAGACTTGATACACGACCAAAGATTGGATGACGGATGGCTGCGTAGCCAAAATTGGCATCTAGCAGAACCTATAATTAACGAGGCTCTTAGTAAGAAAACATCTAATGAATGGTTATTGGAATTCGAAGAACTTGGCATTCCCTGTGGCCCTGTTTATTCGATTGATCAGGTGGTCGAAGATCCTCAAGTAAAGCACAGACAGATGATACGAAAAATACCTCATCCTAGAATTGGATCTGTAGACGCAATAGACACGCCAGTAAGGTTATCCAGAACTCCAGGCGGTATTCAGTCTCATTCTCCTGCTCTTGGAGAGCACACAGAAGATTTATTGAAAACAATGCTTAATTTAACAGATCAGGATATAGAAGAATTGAAGGCTGATGAATCGATTTAAATTGTATTCTTCTAAGTACTAGATTAAGCGAATAATTCCACTGCCTCTATAAAATTTTGAGGTGCATTTAAGTCCAGAGTTACTATTACACTATCAAATGGTACTAAATTGATGGAATGGGCGTATTTGCGAGTGATTTCCCTTAGCCCCTCGTGAGTTTCGTTTATGTTGTTGAGATCCCCGCGTAGTTTACTGTCAAAAATGATGGGGTGGCCACCTTTGTTCTTATAGGTCGGATATGTTATTAATTTATCTGTAGATTTATGAGATTTTAAAATAGTAGACAGTATTGCTGGTGTTCTCGGTTGGTCTACTGAAAGGATTAATATAGTGTCGGCGGCTGGATCCATTACGCTCAAACCCGCTTTTATGGAAGTCGTTTTCCCTTCCATATAATTCTCATTAACTACAAGTTTAAGCCCGGATGTGCCTTTTACAGGATTGCTAACTTCTTTATGTTTATGACCTACGACAAGGCAGATTTCGCTAACACCTGCGTCCATCAAAGTAGTTACTTGGTACTCTAAAAGAGTAGAACCCTTCCACGGCAGCAGGGCCTTCATAGTACCCATTCGTTTAGATTCTCCTGCAGCGAGGAGAATTGCAGATATAGCAGCCATAATCTTGTTTTTTAGACTGCTACCCCAACCTTAGTGGCTATTTTTTTCAAATATCTAGATTCCATTGCTAGGGTTTTACCCGAACGACCTTCCCTGAAAGCTACTATCTCACCCATAATACTTACGGCAATTTCTTCGGGTGTTTTGGCTCCTATGTCCAAGCCGACAGGCGCATGAACGGCAGCAAGTCTTTCTAATGGTATGTCATTCTTAAGTAATTCTTCGTATATAAGGATTGTCTTTCTTTTGCTTCCTACCAATCCCACGTAACCAGCCGGGCTCCTTACCGCTGCTTCCAGAGCTCTGTCATCTTCACGATGGCCACGAGTTGCTACTACAATAGAGGTGTTTGGGCGAATATCTAGCTGTTTAATACCTTCGGCGTAGTCAGCGACTATTACACTTTCGGCAGAAGGAAACCGTTCTTTATTAGCGAATTCTGGTCTGTCATCTACAACATGAAGTCTAAGACCTAGCATGTTTACCAATGGAGCTAAAGCGTTACTTATATGTCCTCCACCGGCTATTACCACTGAGGCAGGAGTTGTGAATCCTTCCAAAAACACCTGTGATCCATCCTTAGTGATCAAAGTAGTTACTCTTCCATAGTCAACTAATGCAGATAGGGATTCAACGGCTTCATTATCTCTTAGTTCGTCTCCTAAGCTACCGCTGAAGGAACCATCTTTAGAGAGTAACAGTTTGTCCCCAGTAGCACCTTTGCCTAGAGCGGGTTTTAACAACGTAGCTACGCCCACACTAGACTCACCGTCATATGCTCCTACTATGTTTGTAGTAAGATTTGCCATGCTTTTGGGGTCGAATACCGGATCTATTAAGAAATACATAGTTCCGCCGCATACTAGACCTTCTCTTGCTGCGATTTCTTCATTCAGCATGTAGTCGGTTAATTTTGCATCTCCTCCTTCTTTTAGTAACATCTGAGATGCATACCATATATCTCCCTCTACACAACCACCACCCAATGTGCCTACTCCTGAGCCGTCTTCTCTAACTAGAAGCTTAGCACCAGGTTTTTGAGGCGTGGATCCTTTTGTGCCTACCACAGTGGCAATAACAAAAGGTCTATTTTTTTCTACTAAGTTAAGCGCTTCTTTAAAAACATCTTCCATTTCCCACCTCTTTACTCAAAGTTTGAACGAAATGCTCGCAAGTTATTTAGTGTTTAATTATAACACATGCAGATATCATTAGTTGTATCAGATGCTGAGTTGAATGCTACGTTGCCAGCAATCGTATTAGATTACTGTATTTTTTGGGGTCTTTTGAGTTGTACGCAGACATCTGGTACAAATCGCTATCTTCTTATAGATGCCGGATATATCTAATTTGGCTTTTTGGATGTTCGGTAGGAATCTAGTTTTGGTTCTTCTCTTGGAGTGACTAACATTGTTACCAGAATGTCCCACTTTGCCACATATTGTGCACTTAGCCATTATGTTTCCTCTTTGTGTACGAAGCCCTATTTGTCTATAATATTTACGTAGTTTTTGACTACACGGGATGTATTTATTACAATCCAGGCACCTAGACTATCAGAACAGATTATTTTTATCAATGCCCAAGATGATAATTTGTGATAAGGAACGTTAAAAAATGGCAAAAAGTATAAGCTCAAGAAAATTTTATTCTATGCTAGTACAAGCAACCAGCCTATTAGAATCCAAAGTAGCCGATATAAATGCACTTAATGTATTTCCTGTCCCAGATGGAGATACAGGAACTAACATGTTTCTTACCATGAAATCAATTGTGGATGAAATTGATGGAACTAGTAATGCCAAGCCTGAGGAAATCATTGGTCTAATTGCAAGAGGGTCTTTGTTGGGAGCGAGAGGGAATAGTGGGGTTATATTAGCTCAATTCTTTCAAGGGATTGCTAAGGTTTTGAGTGGTAAATCTTCGTTTGATGCTGGATTATTTTCAGATGCATTGAAGGAAGCTAAAAGATCTTCTTATGAGGCGGTGGGAAATCCAGTGGAAGGTACCATGTTGACAGTCATAAGCGATATAGAGACCGCAATCAGTGCAAATGCAAGTGAATCAGATTTAGTTAATCTGTGGGAAATAATGGTTACAGCAGCTAGGAAATCTGTAGCGAACACACCCAATTTACTACCAGTGCTTAAAGAGGCTGGGGTGGTGGATTCTGGTGGACAGGGATTATGTGTATTGCTCGAGGGCGCTTTTCACAATCTTACCGGAGAATCAAATTTAGATGTATTGTTGATGGCACCTGATATTAAAATATCTGCCCAAGAAATACCGGCTAGATTTGATTTTGATGACGAACACGATGAATATGGATATTGCACTCAATTTCTATTGAAAGGTATTTCAATTGATGTAAGTGCTATGAGAGATCAAATGATGTTGCTTGCTAATTCTACCGTAGTTATTGGATCAGAAGAAATGATCAGGGTGCATGTTCATGTTGTAGATCCTGGCCCTGTTTTAAGTCATGCTGTTACACTAGGCACTTTGTCTGAAGTTAGTATAGTGAATATGGATGATCAGAACAAAGAATTTTTTGGGTCAAAAAATTCAGTAGACACGTTAAGCATTGGTATTTTGTCAATTGCAGTGGGTAGCGGATTCAGGGATTTGTTTATCTCTGCAGGCGCCTCACATGTTTTAGAAGGTGGAGACACCATGAATCCCAGTGTAAAAGAGATACTAAACGCAATTGAAAGTATCGAGGCTGATACGATTTTAGTTTTACCTAATAACTCCAATATACTTTATTCAGCCGAGCAAGCCGGCTCTTTATCTTCAAAAAAAGTGGAGATAGTGGCTACTAAAACTATGGTAGAAGGAGTGTCTGCAATATTATCTTTTAATGCGGAAGAAAACGTTGCCGTCAATCTTGATAACATGAACAACGCGGTAGCAGAGGTGTTATCTGGATTCGTTTGTGTGGCTGAACGCGATGCAAAGATTGATGGTGTTGAAATAAAGAAAGGTCAATATATTGGTTCGTTGAATAATAAAATTCTTTATTCGGGCGAGCAGGTATCAACCACTTTATTTGAAATACTATCTAAATCCAATATGTATCCAGGTACATTAGTCACGATATATTGGGGTTTGGAAAGCAATGAGGAAGAGTCTGACTCTCTTGCAGCTCTCATTGAGTCAGGACATAAAGGAGTGGAAACAGAGGTAGTATTTGGAGGCCAGCCTTACTATAATTATATATTATCCTTAGAATGAGGAGTGCAAGATGACCGTTAAAATAGTAACTGATAGTACAGCCGATCTGCCGCCGGATTTGGCAGAGTCTCTGGGCATTTCGGTAATCCCTTTGAATGTTCATTTCGGAACAGATGTTTTCAAAGATGGTATAGATATAAAACCAGACGAATTCTATCAAAGATTAACGTCAGGTGCCCAACTGCCAACAACTTCTCAGCCCAACGTAGGGGAGTTTCTAAGTTTGTATAACGACTTGGCAAAAAGTAATGAAGAGATTGTTTCTGTTCACATATCGGATAAGTTGAGTGGCACACTGAATTCTGCTAGACAGGCAAAAGATCAGTATGAAGGTAATACACGTATAGAAACTGTCGATTCTAAACATGGGTCAATGGGATTAGGTTTAATTGCAGTACACGCAAGTAAGGTGGCAAAAAACGGGGGTAGTGTTGATGATGTTGTAAATGCAATAAACCAATCTATAGACAGTGTGAAATTTTTTGCTCTTCTGGACACTCTAGAGTATCTACAGAAAGGCGGTAGAATAGGAAAAGCCCGAGCATTTATGGGTAATCTATTGAAACTGAAGCCCATATTATCTACCAAAGAAGGAGAGGTTTTTCCGTTTGAAAGAGCCAGATCTCGAACAAAAGGAGTAGATCGTATTTTTTCTTTGGTACAGGAAGGTTTGCCAGTATCTGACTTAGCAGTATTCTATAGCACCACGAAAAGTGAAGCAGAAGACTTAGCTGCCAGATTAAACCCCTTTATCTCATCCGGAGAAATTATTATGAGTCAAATTGGACCAGTTGTTGGAACGCACGCCGGCCCTGGGGTACTAGGAGTAGCTTTTAATTCACAAAATGTAGTTTGATAAGAACAACCATAAATTTATAGCCTGGATATATTGCTTTATGTGTGATAAACGTTAAATACATTGAAAAATGAGATTCTCTTCTTATTCCACTAGGTATGTCAAAATATGACAATCACAAACTTTGATACTCTCGAGAAAATATTAGTACTCGAAGCTAATAAAGGTTATTCTGATACTGCTGTCATTGGAGGATTAGACAAGTTTCTCTCTAAGTGGATTAAATCTCACAAGGTTATAACAAAAAGCGAACTACCTGTTGGACTATATGCCAATAAGTCACTGGCAGAGAAACAGGATTGGATAGAATCAATATCAAAATTGATTGAGAGAAAACAGATTGTTACAAATGGACCTCAATCCGTTAAAGAAACAGATTTCTCTGCGTTGAATAAACCGGTAATAGAACTCCCTAGAGTAAGCACAAAGATGGTTTCTAGATTGAACAGATTAGGTGTTCATACTATAGAGGATCTTATATATTTGTTTCCCAGGCGACATAATGACTATTCGGTTTTGCAAAAAATAGATTCTCTTCAATTGGGTGTTGAACAGACAGTCATAGTGAGTGTATGGGATGTCAGGCAGGTGGTTTTGGGAGGCAAACATAAAGCAACTGAGGCTATAGTAGGAGATGATACCGGTAACATTAGAGTTGTTTGGTTTAATCAACCTTACTTGGCCAAGAAGTTTAGAGTTGGAGATAAACTTGTCTTAAGTGGTAGAGTGGGAGAATTTAGAAATTCTCTTGTATTTGAATCACCTGAACAAGAAATTGTAAGTGAAGAAGAATTAATTCACACCGGCAGATTAGTCCCAGTTTATCCAAGTACCGAAGGTATAGTAGCCCGTACTTTCCGCAGTTTAATAAAACAAGTTTTAGATAAATATTCTCATTTAATTACTGATCCTTATTCAGATGACTTATTGAAGTCAGCCAAATTGATTGATTTAACCACGGCTATAAATCAATATCATTATCCATTGACTGAAAAAGATAAAGAAGAGGCTCGATATAGACTTGCCTTTGATGAGTTATTTATGATTCAGCTTTATGTTTTGTTGAAGAGACGTGATTGGAGAGCTAACAAGGATTCCATACCAATTTCTGTTGAACAAAGAATCGTGGAATCTATAAAAAACAGTTTACCATTTGCTCTTACAGGAGCCCAAAATATTGCAGCAGACCAAATATTAGAGGATATATCTCAGGAAAGTCCTATGAGTCGCCTGCTTCAGGGAGATGTGGGTAGCGGAAAAACAGCTGTGGCGTTAATTGCTCTCCTTGTTACTGTTTATAAAGGTTATCAAGGAGCTATGATGGCCCCGACGGAAATACTTGTTCAACAGCATTTTAATACAGTGGCGAATATTCTACAGGGTACCAAGGGAATAGAATCCCATGGACACTGGTTTAAATTCAGTTTGAATAATTTTACCAAGCCAATAACAGTGGGCATTTTAACCGGTAGTCTTAAAGCAGTTGAAAAACGTGAGATTTACCAGATGATGCATGAAGGTGAACTGGATATAGTTTTTGGCACACACGCTTTGTTACAGGACAATGTGAACATCCCAAAACTATCCATGGCAATAGTGGATGAACAACATCGATTTGGAGTTATGCAAAGAACTTCTTTGAGGAACAAAACAAAGACTCCCCATCTCTTGGTTATGTCTGCGACTCCTATACCAAGATCCTTAGCTCTTACTTTATATGGGGATTTAGACATATCAGTATTAGATGAATTACCTCCTGGCAGGCAGAAAATAAACACATATCATGCTCATCCAAGTAAAAGAGACAGAATTTATAGGTTTATGAAATCTCAAATTAGTCAGGGACGTCAAGCATTTGTAGTGTGTCCTCTGATAGAGGAATCAGATATTTTACAAACTCGTGCAGCCAAAACTGAATTTGATGTGTTGGCGCAGGAAATATTCCCTGATCTTTCTGTGGGATTGTTACATGGCCGTATGAGTTCCCGAGATAAAATAGATGTTATGGATGCTTTTCAAAGAAGGGAAATAGACATATTAGTTTCTACCCCTGTTATTGAGGTTGGCATTGATAATCCCAATGCGGTATTAATTTTAATAGAGGGAGCAGACAGATTCGGACTGGCTCAGTTACATCAATTTAGAGGTAGAGTGGGTAGAGGGAATTATCCAAGTTATTGTATTTTGTTATCAGATTATCCCTCATCAGATGCTAAGGATAGATTGGACGTGATGCAACGGT
>CAYUCO010000034.1:0-6691 GCA_964443385.1 uncultured Dehalococcoidia bacterium
ATCTAGACCATAATCGGTAACACCGTATATTAAGTTATTATCATCCGGATCAGCATAGTAGCTGTGCACAAAATAGAAATAAGATCCGCTTTCTATTCCTTCAAACACTGGGTGATTCTTCTTAATCACAACCCTATTCCAACCCATATGAGGCCTCTTAACTTCCGGTGGCAATAGAATCGTTTTACCCTTTGCGACGCCCAGGCATGGTGTAGGACCTTCCTGTGAGGTCTCCAAAAGTAACTGCAGACCTAGACAAACACCGAAGAAAGGCACTCCTTTTCTTATAACCTCTTTCAAAGGTTCAACTAAATGCTTTCTATTGAGGCTCAACATAGCTGATTCTGAAGCTCCCTGTCCAGGAAAAATAACTGCTTTTGCCGCTAGAATATCCTTTGGTGAATCGGTAACCAAGGTATCCCTGCCTAGTTTTTGTATGGCTTTTTCAACGCTTCGAATATTGCCAGAATCATAGTCGACTATAGTAACAAGTTCACTCATTTAGTGTTCCTTCTCAAGAAATCTATAATCAATCCCTTCGCAGACGGACCAGATGGTCCACCCAATATGTTTGTGCCTTGCTCAGTCCCTTTCAGGGTATGCCTTTCCTTAGGATCACCAGACATCTGCAAAAAGACATCCATACTTCTAACGTTAAACGTGTCCTCTTCTGCAGCTAAAAACATTTTTGGCGCCTTTATTGAGGATATATCATCTACAACATTTAAAGTTCCAACTATAGGAGAAGATGACAAAGTAACCACACCCACAACCGCAGAATGACTGCCAACTTTAAGAGAAGCCGTACCACCTATACCTGCCCCAATTAGAACAATTTCCGACACATTTTGATCAACAAGATAGTCTATGGCAGCATTCAGGTCTTCGTAAGATAAATCTAGCGCAACTTCGCCTGAAGAATCCCTAAATCCCCTGAAATCATATGTTAGAACCTTATATCCTTTGTCTCGAAGTGTTCTGGCAAATGGCCACCAGTTGGACTGATCTCCGGAATCCATATGGCTAAGGATAACTACAGTATTACCTTCTCCAAAAATATGACCACTAAGTAAGATGTTGTTTTCAGTATTAAACGAAACCTGAACGGCACCACCACCGGGAGATGTATTGGCACTACAGGCAGAGAACAAAAGCAATAAAACTGGTAATATAAAAAAGGTTTTAATCTGTAAGCGCCTCAATGGGTACATCTTTATCCTCGTAACGTGCCATAACAAATAACAAATCGGACAATCTGTTTAGATATATTAAAACATTGTGATTCTCTACGTAGTTGAGTTCTTTTAACTTAACCACATGCCTTTCAACTCTCCGAATAATACTACGACTCAAGTCAAGTGCGCTGGATCCGGATGAGGCTCCTGGTATTATAAAGGCCCTAGGTAAATTTAGTTGTTCCTTCAATTTATCGATTAGCTTTTCTAAGTTTGTCACCATTTGACCAGTCACAGTGCTAAAATTGGCTGTTAATTTGCCATACTCACTTGGGTCAGTAGCTAGTTCTGCTCCGACAGTAAAAAGTTCTTTTTGTATTCCCTTTAGAATGGGATACAGATCTTCGCATTTTAACAAAGATCTAGCCAAACCCATAGAAGCTACAGCTTCATCAATGGTACCGTAAGCTTCGCAACGAAGGTCGGATTTGGATATCCTTCCTCCATACAGTAACCCGGTTTCACCATAATCGCCTTGTCTAGTATAAATTTCAGGCACCCTAACCCCCTGAAATTAAGTATATCATAATGTAAAATCCTATACTGAATTATGATATACTCCCTATCTCAAATTAATACAATGCTCAATTCATTATATTGTCAACATAGAAAGGACCATTAACTTGTTCAGAATAGATGGTCGGGAAAACAACGAACCTCGTTTGATCAAAATAGAGCCATCTTATTTATCATTCGCGGAGGGATCCACATTTATCGAAGTGGGTCAAACTAAATTGATATGTTCAGCTTCGATAGAAGAAAGAGTCCCCCCGTTTCTTAAGGGTCAAGGTAAGGGATGGGTGACAGCAGAATACAGTATGTTGCCAAGATCTACTTTAACTAGGAAACAGAGGGAAATAGGCTCCAAGGGATTGGGAGGCAGAACGCAAGAAATACAAAGACTCATTGGTAGATCTCTGAGATCTGTGGTCGATCTGGAGTCGTTAGGAGAAAACAGTATCCTGATAGATTGCGATGTCGTACAAGCCGACGGAGGAACCAGAACGGCCGCCATAACTGGCTCATTTGTTGCCTTATACCAAGCGTTATGGCACATGGTACAAATTGGCACTCTTAAAGAGTTACCGATAAGGGATGCAGTGGCTGCTATAAGTGTCGGAATAGTCAACGAGGAAGAATTATTAGACCTATGTTACGACGAAGACTTCAGGGCAGATGTGGACTTTAACGTAGTGATGACCAAATCTGGTGATTTTGTGGAAGTGCAAGGAACTGCTGAAGGCAAACCTTTTACGAGGAAGTCAATGGATAATCTGTTGGATCTGGCTTATCAAGGAATAAGCTATCATCTTGAAACTCAAGATACAATTATATCCATGCTCTAGTTAGTGCAGTAATTAACCATTCAAGTTATTTTTAAACCAATCTACAGTCAACCTCAGTCCCTCTTCTATGGGTATTTTGGGAACCCATCCAAGTATGTCCCTAGCTTTTTCCGAATCTAGATATATCCTAAAAACCTCTCCTGGTTTTTCGGGTCCACTTGAGGTATCAAGCATATAACCAGAATGTTTCTTGAGTTCATCATGCACATAATTCACAGAATAACCCTGTCCTGTGCCTATATTAATAATCTCGCCGTCCGCGATATCTATAGACTTCGTTAGTGCATCCACTAAATCGGAAACAAACAAAAAATCTCTTTCCTGTGAACCACTACCATTTATAACCAACGGTTCACCATTTATCATGCCCTTCGAAAAAATCGCGACTACTCCAGCCTCTCCATGCGGGTCTTGCCTAGGCCCATAAACGTTACTAAACCTCAATACAGTATATTGCAACCCAAAACTGTTATTGTAAACTTGGAGGTACTTCTCGACTGCGTACTTCGCTACTCCATAGTGCGACAATGGGTTAATCGGGTGAGCTTCATCGCATGGCAGGTATAAAGGTTCTCCGTAGATCGCGCCCCCACTAGAAGCGTATATAACTTTTTTGACTCCGAATCTTACACAATTCTCAAACAAATTTATCGAACCCAATACATTTATCCTCGAATCGTTATATGGGTCTTTCATAGATGCCTGCACACTTATCTGTGCTGCCAAATGAAATACTATATCAGGTTTCTCCTGTTCAAAAATATCACTCAAAAGTTCGTCTGTTATATCAACATTATAAAAACGAGCAGAAGAACCTAAATTGCTCTGGTGCCCAGAAGCTAGGTTATCGACCACGACAAGCTCAAAGTTTAATGCCGATAACTTGTCCACAAGGTGAGAACCTATAAATCCCGCCCCACCTGTAATCATAATTCTTAAATTTGACATAGCACTCTCTATACCCTAAAGTTCTCAAATTGGTTCTAAATATTTCTCGGAAATCTCCTCAACAAAAATCGACCTATTATAGGACAATGACTCCAAGTAGACGCCAATACATAAACGAGTATATCAGTGCAATTTGCCTTTTGGAAGAAAAGGCTTCAATTTTACGTTGAACACATTGTAAAATACTATTGACGCATCATTGAAGTTGTAGTAGTCTTGCAACCAAAATTGGGCTATCTGTACGCTAAATACGATAAGCCTATATTTCGAAATGCAAACAGGCTAACTGGATACACATCCTGTTTTGCGTTTTTATATATTTATAGATGGGCGTGATTTAGGAGGACCAAATGTCAGTTGTAAACAATGTTAAAAAAGTATCTAGCAGTTTTATCATACTAAGCATGTTACTGCTTGCTACCGCTTTCTACGCTAGTACTGCCAATGCACAAACACCAACGGTTGCACCAACATTCGATGTGGCAACAGGGTCGTCTGTAGGGTCGATCACTCCTGGATTAGCGTCAAGTTTCTCTTCACCAGATTCTAGAGTTACTATAAGCCATAATTCATCGGCCGCTAAAACCGCTGCTTTGCTGCAGTACACTGCGAAGACAGAAGCAGATGCACCAAGCGGAGCTCCGTCTGGTATGACATTCGCCAGTGTTTTGTTCACATTGAATCAAGTAGACGCAGATGGCACCGTGACAACCGGAGCAGAATTTAACAGTCCAATTAATATCAGCATAGGCTACAACGACACAGATGTTGCTGCAGCTGAAGGCAACCCAGGGAGATTGGTTGTTTACAAGTATAATGTCTCATCGGGTCAATGGGATGCATTAGCTACTTCTCTAGACTCGGCTAACAAAACTGTCAATGCTTCGGTTAGAAGCCTGAGTTTCTTCGCTGTAGTTGGTCAACCAATACCGCCGGCGCCAACCCCTACCCCTACTGGGACTCCTACGAGTGTGTCGGTTGTAAATGCACATAGCAGCTTGACCTTAGCTGAAGTCCTAGCAGGAGCGACAGTTGTTCCTGCAGCTACTGCCGAACCGGTAGTTGAACCTGAACCAACAGCTACATTATTGCCACCAACGCCAGGGGATATAGCTCCTGGGTCTGGGTTTGTATTGGGACTTGTCGTAATGGCTCTAGTTCTTATATCTGCTGGTGGCTACTACATGAAAGAATCTAACAACTAACGGAATTCTTAAAGTTTTCATATGTTGAGAAAAAGAGAGGCATAAAGCCTCTCTTTTTCTTTGATGGTCACAAAAATCTTGACTTTTGTATTTCGTAGCTATATAGTCCCTTGGTTGTAACAAATTATCTTAAGGAATGCCCGTAGAACGTTTGATACAACTGTGCTATTATTGACACAACTTCCCTGGGTGGGAAGTTATGTTATGTATGGAGATTGAGGATGCCCGAGTGGCGCAAGGGTAGCGCAGCCGATTTGTAATCGGCAGGTTAGCGGGTTCGAATCCCCTCTCGGGCTTACTGAGGGGAGATGGTAAAATGCCTGTGATGCCTGGTGACTAATCCACTACTCAATATAATCCAATAGCCATAGCATTTATAGAGGAGGGGTGGGTGAGTGGCTAATACCACCAGACTGTAAATCTGGCGCCCGGAAGGGCTACGTAGGTTCGAATCCTACCCCCTCCACCAACAGATTGATGGTCTTGGAGTTAGTAAACGATGAATAAAAGTTAATATTAAATTGAAATAAACCTTAGGCCCACATAGCTCAGAGGCAGAGCACGTTCTTGGTAAGAACGGGGTCACCGGTTCGACTCCGGTTGTGGGCTCCACGAACATAATGAGAATAAATTTGAAGAGGAGACTTTACAATGGCAAAAAAGGTATTTGAAAGGACTAAACCACATCTAAACGTAGGAACCATAGGTCACGTAGACCATGGTAAGACTACGTTAACTTCAGCTATAACAATGGCTTTGAGTAAACAAGGTGGTGGAGACGCCAGATCGTTTGATTCAATAGATAATGCCCCTGAAGAAAAAGCCAGAGGGGTTACTATTGCTATAACACACGTGGAATATGAAACTGACACTAGGCATTATGCACACGTTGATTGCCCTGGACATGCTGACTACATAAAAAACATGATCACAGGGGCAGCTCAAATGGACGGAGCCATATTAGTAGTTAGCGCTCCAGACGGACCAATGCCTCAAACAAGAGAACATATACTACTAGCAAGGCAAGTGCAGGTACCCAATATCGTAGTTGCGTTAAACAAGTGCGACGCAATGGATGACCCTGAACTACTAGAACTAGTAGAGATGGAACTCAGAGAACTGCTTAGTAGCTACGGGTTCCCGGGCGATGACATTCCAATAGTTCGAGTGAGTGCATTGCAAGCCGTAGAAGCTGAAGGCAACCCTGAATCTGAATGGACACAAAGTATTCTTGAACTCATGAAAGCAGTAGACGACTACATTCCTGTTCCAGAAAGACCAAAAGACCAACCGTTCTTAATGCCAGTTGAAGACGTATTCGGCATAAAAGGTAGAGGCACGGTTGTTACTGGAAGGGTTGAAAGAGGAATTGTAAAAACAGGCGATGAAGTCGACATAGTAGGTATGGGAGAAACTAGGCAAATCGTAGTCACTGGAGTAGAGATGTTCCATAAGACACTGGAGGAAGGTGAACCAGGAGATGCCGTAGGTTGTCTTTTGAGAGGAATAGAAAGAGAAGAGATAGAGAGAGGACAAGTCCTTTGCCAAAAAGGATCTATGATAGCCTATACTGAAGCAGATGCTGAGGTATATGTTCTGAGTAGAGACGAAGGAGGAAGGCATACCCCATTCTTCAATGGTTACAAACCTCAGTTCTACATAAGGACAACTGATGTTACAGGAGAAATACAGCTGCCAGATGGAGTTGAAATGGTTATGCCTGGTGACAACATCACAATGAAAATAAAATTAATAAGCCCTGTTGCACTCGAAGAACAGTTAAGGTTCGCTATAAGAGAAGGCGGTAGAACTGTTGGTTCTGGTGTTATAACAAAAGTGACTGGATAAGAATTATGGCAAGGAAAAGAGGAGACGTAAGACCGATAATCACATTGGCGTGTAGCGACTGCCGGGAGAGAAACTACACTACAATTAAGAATCAGAGAAGTGATCCGCA
>CAYUCO010000035.1:0-3721 GCA_964443385.1 uncultured Dehalococcoidia bacterium
AACTTCAGTGGAGTATTTGATTTTAGATAAACAATATCCTTTTGTATTAGTTCATACAGATGATGGTTTAATGGGTATAGGAGAATGCTTCAGGCGTCAGCCAGTATTAACAAAAACTGTAGTAGAGGAAATACTCGCACCATCCATAATAGGTAAAGATCCTTGTAATACAGATGCTCGTTTTAGGGATATGGCAAATGCAGGACGAGCTCTTGAAATAGGTGGAGCCATCTGGATAGGAATAGCCGGTCTGGATATAGCTTTATGGGATATAAAAGGCAAGGCTTTGGGTCAACCAATTTACAACTTATTGGGTGGCAAAGTCAGAGAAAAGGTTCCTGTATATGCCAGTTCTCTAAAAAGAGACCTTACACCGATTGAGGAAGCTAAAAGGGCTGTGTATTTTGGCGAACAGGGTTTTGGTGCATACAAACTTCATAGCGCTGTCCCTGGGAAAATCGATGACGATGCAGACCAAACTGTCGCTACTGTAACTGAAGTTAGAAAAGCAGTCGGAGACAACATGGATATACTTGTAGACGTTAATGGTGCCTACTCGGTTCATCATGCCATAGAGATAGGTAAGCACTTACAGGATCTAGGAGTCTTTCATTTTGAAGAGCCTCGTCCTCATTATGATTTAGAAGGATTATCTAGAGTTGCAGACGCGCTGGATATTCCAATTGCATCTGGGGAGATGATATACAGCGAATATGAATATAGGGATCTCATAATAAGAGGTAAGGTGGATATAATTCAACCTGATATTGTAAAAACTCCCGGTTTCACAACTTTCCTAAAGATTGCCGAAATTGCTTCGGTTCTTGGAGTGCCTATAACCTGTCACAATACCCAGCCAATTATCAGCACTGTGGCACATGCCCATTTTGTAGCAGCTACAGTGGGAGTCCCATATGCCCAAGAATACAATATAGAGCATGTCTCCATACGTGATGATTATCCTATTCTAAGTGAACCACTTAATATCAAAGATGGTTTTTTGACAGTTCCAGAAGGGCCTGGATTGGGTATTGAATTAGATATGGATATGGTACGCAAGTTGGCTGGCTAGATGGTATCTTTTCTGTGTCTATTAGCAATACTGTAAAAGACAAGTCCAGTGGCTAATAACAGCGAAGAAAAAAGATATATCCATTGGATATTTAACACACTCAATAACGCATAGCCAGCGACCGGTCCAGATGCAGCCCCAAGATCGGTCCACGTGGCATAACGACTCATAACTTCGGATCTGTCGGATTCAGATGAAAGGTCTCCTGCTGATGCATCGAGGGTAATTTTGCAAGCGGTAGTAGCAGCAAAAACTATGGGTACCACGATAACTATTATGAATACATTCTCAATTATAAGGATAGACGAACCCAGTATAATCATGGGTAGACATGCTAAGAGTACAGATTTTCTGCCGAACCTGTCCGATATGTGTCCAAAATAGGTTGATAATCCGACTTCATTAGCCCAGCTCGTTGCTAAGACTATTCCGGTTACTGTGGCAACACCCAAAGTGAATCCGTTAATACTCAAAGATTCGCCGATCCTTTCACGTAGCAACAGGCCTGCAGTTGCGGTAATTAGCCCGGATATTGCAAATGTGTTAGTAAAACGGGTGTACTGAACAGCTAGTAATTTGTATTTGTTTACGCTGTCTTCACCTCTATAACCAGTTAATAAAGTCCAGACATTTGATTGATTCCCATCCTCTTTGGATTCTTTTATTTTGTCTCCATCTCGTTGCATTTGTGATTCAAGATAACTATCGGATTCGTTTAAGAGTGGAATAATCGAGAAACAGAATATCATTACAGAGGCTATTACGAGGAAAGAACTCCTAATGCCAATTAAGTCTACTAAGATCCCTCCTACTAAGACTGCTATGAGACTGCCGAATCGAAATATGGCATTGTATAATCCCATTAGTCGGCCTCTATATTGTTCATCTTCTCTTAACACAACCATATAGAGAGAGACTAGTTGAATCGAAAAACATATACCCCATGCGATTCTAGCTATCAGAAGAGCCCAGAATCCCTGAAAGAGACCATAAGCCGCAGTGGAAGTCATTGCCAAAACTACTGAAATATAAAAAGGTTTTTTCAAGCCAAATCTGTTGTATATCTTTGCAGCCCATGTATTAGAAGCCAATCTTATCCATCTATTAGCACTAAGGATAAGTCCAGCCCCCAGTCCCGCGGTCAGTCCAAATTCGTCTAGGTTGGAAGGCAAGACTCCATAAATCATTGAATCACCCATAACGGATATTGCCAGAATTATGGACGTAAGGACGACTTGCTTTTTAGGTACTTGTTTATACATGTTTAAACCAACAGGGCTTTTACCTTAAGGGTATTTCTAACCTGAGTTAACTTTGTTGTCAGGAGAGGCATTAGTTTGAGTTCCTCTCCTTTCACGTTTTGGCATTCTGATGCCTAATAATAGAAGTGCACCCGAAGCATTCACCGCTGCCAGCACAAGGAATGCGAACTGATAAGAACCCGAAGAATCAAAGATAAGACCAGCAAATATAGGTGATATTAGTACGGAAACGCTACTTACAGGGTCCATAAGGCCAGCAAGTCTGGAGAAATTTTTCCGACCGAAAACTTCTGCTCTTAATACAGTCATCAATGTTCCGCGTGTTCCAAATCCTATACCAAATATTGTTGCGAAAACCATCACAGCAGTCATAGATTCTGCGTATGCCAATATAACAACTGATAGGCCTTGGGCTATGAATGCTACAGCAGTTACACGTTTCGTTCCTAATACATCTCCAAGGAATCCACCTGCCAGCCTGCCAAATGCGGATATCACGAGGGTATAGGAAACTACTCCAGCTGCAGTCAATTCGTTAATGCCTATATCTACAAGGGCAGGTATTTGATGAACTTGCAGTGCTCCCCAAGCTGTGATACCTGCAGAGTGTGAAAATCCCAGGAACCAGAAACTTCTGCTTTTAAGTGCTTCAGCGATAGACGTGGAATCTGCACTTGATACGGTGTCCTCCAAAGATGATTGTTCATCTGCAGTGTGCTTTGCACCATCCGGCAAATATCCGTATTCTTCTGGATGAGGGCGCATCATAAGTGCAATTGGAACTCCAATTATCATTACAATTATACCTACTGATATGGTTGTTGGCCGCCATCCTATATTTAGGACAGCCCATGCCAATACCGGTACAAGTAATGCTCCAAAACTTCCTCCAAGTTGATATATAGCGATTGCTCTTCCGCGCCAATGGTCAAACCAGTTTACCAATACAGTTACGATAGGTAGGAAGCCAGCCACACTTTGCCCAAGGGTAACGAGCAGAAATGCTGCATAGAACTGGTACATGTTTTGGCATAGCCCCATTGCTATGAAGCCTAATCCAAATATAATCCAACCTACTACCATATAAGGCCGAGGTCCCATCCAGTGTATTAGGTACCCCTCTAATGGACCTGTTACTCCACCCTCTAGTCTTCTTAGAGAAAAAGCGATAGAAACAGCAGTTCGTGTTGTATCGAACTCTCTGATCAGGGGTAGAACTAAGGTTTGTGCACCGACATTAAATACGGCTGATTGTATCGTGCTGGCAGCGGTGGATATCGCGACAATCCACCACCCATAGAATATACCACCCTTGCTCCCGCTTGGGGGTATATCAGAAGGAGGTTCTCCTTCTTTTTGACTGACTCCTCTCGATTGATCGGGGTCC
>CAYUCO010000036.1:0-6244 GCA_964443385.1 uncultured Dehalococcoidia bacterium
GGTGGGTTGTTAAACACGATTTCTCGACAAAGTGTTAAACTTTGTTGTACTTTGGCGTTCTGTATGTTGACTCCACCTAGCATGGACATCATGCCAGATCTTATACCTCCTGAAAAATCTGGGTCAGGTACGTCAAGTCCGTCATCTCTCAGACACTGTGCCATTTCGAGTAGTCGATCTTGGAGAACGATAATGTCTTCTTCTTCTCTAGGTTGAGCGAAGGTGGCATTTTGTAAAATAGGCACACAATCCCTAAACGCCCCCTGCCTTCTCTCAGTATTGGTATTATTCACAATATTGGACATTATTTCTGTTCTAATTTTCTCAATGTTTATGCTCCCATCAGCATTTAATTCCGGATCTGCAACACTAAATCCGTGATCTCTCATGCACGATGTAAACTCCGTCGTAATTTCCTCGTCAGTCGGTTGTAGGGATACTCCTTCACTTTTTTCGTCGTCTCCCTGTACAACAGGCATTGCAAGTGCCTGGTTAAGGCTCGCCACTCCTTGATCAGACTCTGATGATTCACACTCCATACAAGCTGTAAGCATGAAAAGCAGGCTTATAAAGAGCAATATTGATTTGTTGAATTTCATATTGTGAATCCCGATTTTGTATTATTTTATCTATAAAATGTCAAAAACTTGTGAAAAACGTGTGGCATATTTTGACCAAGTATAGAGAATGCGTCCGTTATTTCAAGTATTTAGTCAAAAATTACTAGAAGGATTGATGAGGTTAGCAACAACAATCCTAAAAGTTCAGCCTTTGTTAGCCTTTGGCGGAAGATGAATATAGTTATGGCCATAGAGAATATTAATTCTACTTGTCCTACCGCCCTTACTGGTGCCGCTCTGTGTAGAGCAAATGCCGAGAACCAAGATGCGGTAGTTATGGCAGCAAAGAAGCCAGCTGCCAAACTGGGCTTCCAAAGCCTAAAAACTGCTATAAGTTCATCTTTACGGTAAAGTTGGAGAAAAATTAGCATAGCGATAGATTGACCGACTACACCGATTGCAGCAGTTGTGGTAGCTCGTATCAGAAAATCACCTTCTTCTAGGCTATTAACCGCTAATCTAAATCCTATAACGCTTACTGCAAGTGTAGAACCCGATAGTAATCCAATTAATGTTGCGCGAGATTTTATGCCAGACATGGTGTCAGATAGCGAAAAAGAGTCGCTTTTTAGAGATAACAAGATGACAGCTATAGTACCAGCAACTATAGCAATACCAAATTGTAGATTTATTGCGGCAGATATTATTACGGCTTCTATAAGCGCTGCTAGGATCACTTCAGTTTTGGAGAATGCTATTCCAACCATGAAATTCCTGTAACTGAATAGTTTTACTAAGAAAACTGTAAATAGGATTTGAGCTACACCTCCCACACTGGTCCATAAGAAAAAATCTACATTTAATGATGGCATCGGTTGGTCAGTTAAATGGCGAACGGCAAAGAATCCGAACCAAGCAAATGGTATAGCATATATAAAACGAATTGCAGAGGCCCCGTAGTCACCTAAAGGGCCTTTCATATGTCTCTGAATAGCGGTCCTTATGTTTTGAGACAACGCTGCTAAAATTGTTATAGGTATCCAGAGGTCCATTTAATTTATCAGTATATTAGTTTTCATTGAGTCTATCTTGCACAAAGTCTAGTATCTCCTTGGAGATTTCTAGTGCCTTATCAGATTCTTGTTCTGAGAATACACTGGAGGACGTGCCTCCTGGTATTTGTGAAGGATATCTCGATATATAATAGTATTTGTCTAGTAACATTGCTATCGATTTGAGCATTGTAAATGTTGGTTCAAAATGAATTGCATCTTCACATAGATCGGACAATGAGTTTCCCCATACATCTTCACACCCTTTAGCATATAAGAAGGACTTTATAGCCTTTTCAGCTGACTGGTGGCAAATAAAACAGGACCAGTTGTAAATTTCAGATCGGTGTACTGCCTCGGCAGCTGTATGATCCTCTTTTGCCTGTTGCATCCATCTCTTGCTCTCGTTAACTGAGTGGCTATTCATAGACAATCCATCCATTTTTCAGAGCGTCCATTACAAAAAGGTTAGAATCTTGCAATTTGGAAAACTCCTCAGGTGTATACACAGATATATCCATTCCTACTAGAGGTGTAAGATGGGAGGTGAAAAAGTCGATTCTATCTAAAAACGTGGCTTCAGTGTCGTGGACAAATATAATTTCCAGTATGCTGGAAGGATTAACGGTGTATTTAGCGAGATCACCCACTACTATTGCCTTAGTAATTCCTAGGCTGGGCAATTCACTTACAACTCTATCCATTTCATGCTTAAGAAGTTGCGATCTGTGCTGAGCGAAACCTATGCGAATCGGCAAAAGCGTACCTTTCAACGGTTGGAGATACTCGAGTTAATTTATTATCATTTTAGGGGAGTTTCTGGGACTTTCAAGTTCGTGGTCCTCCAGTCTCTCCGCGTTTTTTTGATATATCTGAACCCTGTGGGACCCGGTGTCACCTACCCAGAGCATACCTTGGGACAAAGTTACAGAAGTTGGGTATCGGAAGCGTTTTTGTTCGTCCAGTTGAGTCATTTCTCTGAGTCTGAGCACAACTGGATTAGTCCTGACATATTGCTTGGCCATACCCATTAACTGAGAGTCACCCAGTAATTCCTGTACATATCTTCCTTGGGCATCGAATATGGCCACTCTGTGATTGTTTCTGTCTGCTACGTAAACGTCACCGTCCTCATCAATTGCTACTCCAGCAGGTCTGTTTAGTCTAGCTTTGTCATTTCCGGATAGGCCAAATTGTTTTACAAACTCTCCATCTTCCGTGAAGTGTTGTACGCGGTTGTTTTTCCAGTCTGAGATGAATATGTCACCATCATCTCTGATACCTATACCCCATGGTGTGTTAAATTGACCTTCTTCAGATCCGTACTGTCCCCACGATGCCAGAAATTTTCCTTCTTTGGTAAATTTTTGCACTCTATGATTGAATCCATCTACTATCACAAGATTATCGTCTTTATCTAGCGCCATTCCTGCAGGCCTGTTTAATTGACCTTCGTCACATCCGTATTCTCCCCACTTGGATATGAACGATCCGTCGCTACTCATCGTGGTGATTCTATTTAAAGCTTCATCTAGGATTATAAAGTTCTGATTTTTATCTACTATGAGTTTGACTGGCCACTGAAATTGACCATCATTGGTTCCTTCTTTTCCTATATAACCTAAGTCTTCGTCATCCCAGTTAAGTATTCTAATGCCAAATAAGAATACGGAACGGCCGAGAACATACACCAAACCGTTTTCGCCTAGAGCTACATCTACTGTTCCAGTAGTGACTCGCCTCATGCCCAAGGTTTTTATATAGGGGAAACCACATCTAAACAAAGCACTTGCAATAGCCATAATACACCTAACCCATATACTTATTTTTCTATTAGTTTAAGAAAGGATTCAATTGATCGTACTTGCCATTTACCAAAGGAACTGCATCAAGACCCATCCACTGTTCCAGCAGAGTTGTGTAGACACTCCTGAAGTCTACATTGAATCCCAAATCTTCTCCATTTGCTAATTGATCAAACTCTAACGATGGATACTGACCATATAAGCCTCCTCTTACCCTGTCCCCTATAAGGAATGCTCCTCCACCAGAACCATGATCTGTTCCACTGCCATTATCTTTTATTCTTCTGCCGAATTCAGTGAAGACAAGCATCACCACTTCTTCTGATGCATTGTGATCTTTCAAGTCTTGGAAAAAGTCCATTATAGCCCCAGTTACTTCACCTAGTAGTCTCGGGTGGTTAGCCAGTTGTGTCGCGTGGGTATCGTAGCCGCCGTGTTGAGTATAGAATATCCTGGTTCCCACACCCGCAAGATGAACCCTTGCCACATCTCTAAGGCTTTTGGCTATTGAGTTATTGGCATATTCCACTGTAGATGAATATTTCCCTGGCACAGCCCCCAATATACCTGCACTAGTAAGAGCATTTGTTCCGGTGTGCGCAAGATAATCAGAAACCATCCCTGCACCTATCGCCGGGGTATACATCCGTTCAAACACCTGGAGTGCTTTATCTCTTTGTTCCTGTGCAGCAATATTGGACATTACACCAAATGCGTCCAAATCACTCACTGATGTAACTGGTACTCCTGGAGAAACCATAGCTCTGGGTAATCCTTTACCGAAACTAACACCAGTCACGACGTTTTCCCCATCAGGATCCAATTCTCTTATTGTCTTTCCTAACCAACCTTCTGTTACTATCTTATCTGGTTCGCAGGTGTGCCAGATATCCATTCCTCTAAAGTGCGATCTATTATGGTTTTCGTATCCTATGCCTTGGACAATTGCAACGTTACCTTTGTCGTACATTTCTTTAAGTGGTGCTGCTACAGGGTTCCAGGCGAGATCGCCGTTGAGAGGCAATGCCTCATTTTCACTTACTCCCAAAGTAGGCCTAGAGTCATGATATATACCATTGGTTATAGGTATAACTGTGTTCATGAAGTCATTACCGCCGCTAAGTTGTACAACTACCAGAACCGGAGGAGCGCTTATTGTAGCCATTACAGTGTATCTCCTTAAAATAAAATACTAGGCGAATTGATATTCAGGGCAGGCAACTATTAACTGGAGCATTGCTCTAATTTTTTCTGTGCTTTGTTGGTCTGCTTCGGCGTTACCAAATGTTAATCCATCAGTTTCGTTAGCATATTCCAGTAGACCGGACTTAGTAGAACCATCCACGTTCATTGGCCCCATTAATTCCAGACAATGGTCCAAAAACGATTCTGGAGACATATGAGATCCTTTGGACTTTATACGATCTATTATGTCTATTATTCCTGGGCTATCGGTATCGTTCATTTGTTTTGTAGCGAAATTTACTCTCTCAGTGAGAGTTCCACTGTCTATCCACTCTTGACCGGTGTGCCATCCTTCTACAGTTGGTGGGTCCATAAGAATTTGGCCCATTATTGCTGTGGCAGAAGAAAGTTCTGTAACATTAGGTTGAGGGATTTTATGTGTGCCAGTAATTTTCACTGTTCCCACAACTAAATCTACTGGGCTCTTGATTTTCTCAAATCTTGCGTTCTTGAAGAAATCAGAATTAAAGAGAACTCTTAAAATAGACCTTATATCTCCTCCGCTTTCAGTGAAAGTCTTCGCAAGAAGTTCAACTGCGGCAGGATCATTTGGTGGTTGTATGTTCCATGCAGGCACTTGTGGCTCATCTGCTACGAAAAAGTTGTAAAGATGCCTTGATATAAATGTTGCTGTTGCGGGTTGTTTGATTATTATATCTACTATATCGTAACCGTCGAGATTGCCGGATTCTCCAAGGAAAGATTTTTCACCGTTATCATGGTCGTCCTCTCTGAATTCGAAAGAGGCATTATAGTGCCCGAATGGATAAAGAGGAATACATTGAGTCATAGTCCAGCCAGTAAAAGCTCTGGCAGCGTTCTTGATATCCAGCTCTGTGTAGTTACCTAATCCCATAGAGAACAATTCCATGATCTCTCTTCCGTAGTTTTCATTAGGTGAATCTTTATGGTTTTCACAGTTATCTAGCCAACTAATCATATTTGGATTTTTAGATAACTCTATTAACAAGGTTCTAAGATCTGTAAGGCAATACTCCCGTAGCATGTCGATTTGCTGCCCAGATGCAAGAGCATGTTCAGTTTTGTTCCATCCTGTTGCAAAGAGATGATGCCAGAACAGCGTCATTCTCTCTTCCAATGGGCGATCACTGTTAATCATTCTCAAGATCCAGACGGCTTGCTGTTGGGCGAATGCATCGCCGAGCATAAACCCTATCAAGTACCTTTGTTCCAAGTCATCATCGTACTCGGGGAATCGTTCTGGGTTAATTAGGTCTTCTACGATTTCTTCGTAGGGTTTCTGGGCATATGCTTCAATTTCTTTCATGCTTGCACCGAAGCCCGCCCGCCTTAGGAGATGTGATACTAATTCTATATCTTCTTGAGCCATTCTGATTCCTCCATTACAGATTAGTCATTCCAGATCATTCATTAGTACGTCTTTTGATTTTACGGGATTATTATAGCCAATTTTTAAGTTATATTGAAGGGGGTTTTGGTAAATAATATTTTGATGAATCAACGATTTATCATCATAGTGGCAGTATTTTCAAAGTAGTTTAGCATGATTGCATGGTCTTCTGATGAGATGCTCATTAAATCCAGGGCAGCTTTCATATGC
>CAYUCO010000037.1:0-9198 GCA_964443385.1 uncultured Dehalococcoidia bacterium
GTACTCACGAATGCTAACAATATTATGCTGGAGGTAGGCTTTGTCATCTGAAATTAACACTTATATAGAACTTTTTAAATCAGCACATCAACAAATGAAGGACATAATTGTTGACATGTCTGAAGATGAATTGAGTTGGTGCCCCATTGAAGGGGAAACCAACTCAGCATCAGTGCTTATGGTACATGTATTAGGCGCAGAGAGATTTCGTATTCATCAGATAGCTGGAGGTATAGACGTTAGCAGAGATCGGGAATCTGAATTCGTTCCAAGTTCAGTCACTCTGGACAACCTACTTGATTATTTAAAAGAGGTGGATGCTGATACTCAGAAAGTATTTGCTGGTCTGTCATCATCCGCCTTGGATAAGATTGTGCCTGCGGTTCGTTCCTATGAAAAAGACGAACCTGTTAGGTGGCACGTGTTGCATACAATTGAACACTTTGGTATACATATCGGCCATTTATCATTAAATAGACAATTATATTTGGCTGGTCGTGATAAAGCTTAGTGAATGTATAGGAAATAAGCTTAAAGAGTTCATTTAGGAGCTTGGCGACATGAGAACACTTACCATATCTGGGTTAGCCTTATCGGTGGTTTTGTTATTTGCATACTTGATTGTTTGTTGGGTTGTGGTGGATATAGCACTTGTAGCTAATCAAAATTCAATTCATTACAGCCAAAGACCTCAATATTTTGGTATACAAAACTACGAATCTGTAGTGTTTAATCCTCTGAATGAAGAAGAAATAGATTTAAGGGGTTGGTGGATACCCCACGATAATGCGAGAGCCACTGTTATTTGGGTTCATGGCATAGATGGCACTAGGGCAGGGAATATGGAATTTTTGGCGTCATTGTACAAGGAGGGATATTCCGTCCTCATGTTCGACTTGAGGGGGCACGGCGAATCTGACAAAGTACCAATTGGTGGGGGTGCTTACGAACATAGAGATCTCTTGGGAGCCATAGCATTTTCTAAGGTAAAGGCGGCAGGTACTCCAATAGTGTTGGGGGGAAGCAGTTTAGGGGGTGCATTAGCATTAATGACTGCGCCTCGAGATTCCTCGATTAAAGGAGTTGTTGCGGATGGTTCATTTGCAAATATTGTCAGCTTGATAAAACAAGAAACAGCGGACAGAACTCCTATTCCTTCTTGGGCTGCTGGCATGTTACAGCCTGGCTAGATAATGATGGGCAAATTATTCAAGGACGCAGATGTATCTAAGGTGGCTCCGGTGGAGTATGTAGGGGGTCTTCAGTACCCTATAGCAATAATACACTGTAAATCGGATAAGCGAATTCCCTTCAGTCATGCAGAGGAAATATTACAGGTATCCCCTAAGGGCAGTGTGAGCTTGTTTGTTGACGGCTGTGATCATGCACAGGCTTATGAAAAAGACAAAGAGGCGTATAAAGACTTTGTATTTGGCTATCTTGAAACTAGATTGTCGCCCTGATTTGGATCCTTAGCCCATGCGAGCATGATCAAAGTGGAGGTGATTGCTATTATGGATGTTACCAGCCAACCGGCGTAGTAGGAATTCGTTGTATCTACTAAATGGCCAAATAGCGGTGGCATAATTATTATTCCTATTCTTACAATAGCATTGGTAGACCCAATTGCGGTACCGCTACGCTCTGCGCCAGATATCTCAGCTACATAGACTGTAAATATGCCTGGCCAAGACATCGCACTTGCACCAATTGTAGATACGGCCAATATAACCAATACTTTGCTTGTATTTGGTTCCATAAAGCTTAGGGCAAGAAGCCCTATCATGCCAAGAAAGCCTATTCCTGCAAGTGTAACCTTTCTGCTTCCTCTGAACAATAAATCGCTAGCCCCTCCCCAAAATATTCTGCCGATTACGCTTGCTATTAGGCATATACTCAGATATCCACCTGCCAATACAGTTGAATATTCCAGGTCTTCCACTAGATACAGTATTAGGTAAGATACTACAGTCTGCTGTAAACCGACCATACAAAAAGCCCAGAGGGTTAAGATCATTAGAGTTCTATTTCTACCTATATCCAAGAAACTACGTAATGATATTTTTGTGTCCTTTTTGTCAACCTGCGCTTTATCCCTATAACAAAAAAATATGACAAAGGTTAATGCAAGAATGACAACGGACATTATTATGGTAGTTATTCTCCAGTTTGTTGCGATGGCTATACTGGGTAAGGTGACGGCTGCTATAGCACCGGCCACTGGCGGACCTGTTTGTTTAATGCTCATACCTAGGGCACGAGTTTTTTGTGGCAGCCAGTCGATTATTTGTTTAGATGTTAGGGGATAGAAAGGACCTACCCCAACCCCAATCAGAAGACCTGCAAGAAGTGCTGTCCAAAAAGAATTTATAATGCTTAGGCTTAGTACCGCTATAGCTATGTATAGCATTACAATAACCAATATTTTCTTGGCGCCCCATGTGTCTGACATCCAACCGCCTATAACAACTGTAATCATACTAGTTCCCATAATCGCAGATGTTATGAGGCCGACTTGGGCCCTGGTGAGCCCCAAATCATCTCTAATGAACGGATATAAAACTGGGATACTTTGTATCACAATGCCGTCAGCCAACATGGCAATTGTGGCTAGTACAACTACCCACCAGTGGTAAGGAACGTCTTTAATCTTTATTGGATTCCCCTAATGTAATTTGACAAAAAACTAGTATTTTAATTAATTCTAAAATAAAAAGTCTCACGCATTTGCATTAATTAATGGCTGCCGATCCTGGATTCGAACCAGGGTTCCGTGTTCCAGAGACACGTGTGCTACCACTACACCAATCGGCACTGATATACGTGAGAGCCAATATTCTAATCTGTTATTTAGGTTAGGTCAAACTTATGAAATATTGATAACCCACACCCAGTTTCAGTTTTAATTCGGGTTATGTCAGGTATTTATGTTGTATTAAGCGGATTTTTGATCCTGTGTTTTCAGGGCTACTAAAAAATGTTCTTACTTAAAGTGTATAATTATTTAAATACGTGAATGCAATACGTATAACGTAGTAAATAATGGCTGTACAATTATAATTCGTTATTCAGGCCCTAAATACGCATAAAACCGATAATAACTTTTGAATGCTGAGTTGAATGTTATTAGTGTTTCGGGTTGAAATATTGATTTGATGGCGTATTATATTTGATTAGTTAATGCAAGCATACCTATACGGTTAGTGTATGCATACTAAAAATTTATGGTAGGACGATTTTTGTAATGAATAAGTATTCTTTTTTGTTGGTTTTGGTAATTTCGATAGCAATGATAATGGGGTGTGGCTCAGGTGACGATACTGAAGTGGTGGTAGAAACTCCTTCAGCTGTTAGTGCTCCTGTTGTTACTGAACAACCAATTGTAGAGCCAACCCCCCTTCCCGAGACAACAGATGTTGCCAGTGATGAGGGGGATAAACATGATGAACATGGTCATGACGATAAAGTTTCGGCGTATCCCGTCACAGTAACTGATATGATGGGTAGAGAGGTTGAGATTAAATCGGAGCCGACTAATATAGTGGGAATAAGTCCTACGGCTATGGAAATGCTCTACAGGGTAGGAGGAGAAGCTGTTGGTAGAGACAACTCTTCCACATGGAATCCTGTGGTAGAGGCATTGCCTTCAGTGGGTGGGGCATATAGCCCTAGTATGGAGGCTATAATTGGACTACAGCCTGACTTAATAATAATAGAAGCACTTACCCAGGGTCACCTGGCTGACATGTTGGCTGGTGTTGGTGCTCCAATAGTGGCAGTTAGAGCTACTAGCGTTGATGATGTTACCCATGGTTTGACTCTGTTGGGTAAGGTGATAAATAAAGAAGATAAAGCTAGGATTGCAAGTAACGATATAGAGAAGCGTATAGAATCTGCAGTGTCTAGTTTAGAAAAGTCTAGGAGTGTATTGATTTTGACTTCGGATGCAGACAGGAATATTTATGCTGCACTACCTAATTCATATGCTGGTGCAATAGCCGGAATATTGACTCTCGATAATGTTGCTGCGAATCTTAGTGAATCTGGGCCATATCCTGGTTACGCACTGTTTTCTTCTGAACAAGCTATAGCTAGTAACCCAGAGATAATATTGACTATAAGCCCAGCGCCAGCGCCAGCGCCTAAATTGTCAACAACGTTGCCTATGGTGCCCGGATATGCAGGGCTAGATGCTGTTATTGGTGGTAGAGTTAGCGAAGTTAGCGTTGATTTGTTCTTACAGGCGCCTGGTCCTAGGATAGTAGATGCAGTTGAAGAGCTTAATAGGATTATAGCGGAAGCCACATTTGAATAAAGGATTGGAATCTACCACGTCTGTGGTCTAGGGAAAAATAATTTATAATAGGGGTTGATTCATGGAAGCATATTGTGTTAAATGCAGAGCCAAACGAGAAATAAATAACTCACAATCTATAACTATGAAAAACGGTCGTCCGGCCACCCAGGGTGTGTGTGGCACTTGTGGTACCAAGGTTTTCCGTATAGGTAAATCGTAGGACAGATAAAATGTGCAAGGGTGAATCTTTGCATGTGTGCTAATTTAATCTAACAAGGATATTCAAGTGAATAAACTGACCCTGACTTTGGGTGGTTTGTGCGTTTTTTTCATGGTGGGTATTTTTATCGGGATTTTTTTTGGACCAACCGGTATGCCCTTTAGAGATTTCTGGGATGCTGTTGTATTTCAAAAGGACGGTCCCCACTCGGTAATTATTTGGGACCTAAGACTACCCAGAGTCATAGCTGCTATGCTTGTTGGTATGTCATTGGGTGTTGCTGGGGCAATGATACAATTGTCTACCCGAAATCCTTTAGGTGATCCACAAATTTTCGGAGTTTCAGGTGGTGCAGCCATAGTTCAGGCTCTGGGATTTGCGGGAGTTGTGACATTTTCCGGGTTCAGTTTTTTTGTCACATCTGCTGCAGCTGCTCTGATAGGTTCCATCTTCATATCCTTGATATCTTCTCGCAAAGACATAGGGCAAGCTCGATTAGCACTAATAGGAATATCTGTATCTGCAATAAGCGTTGCGATTTCAGTGGGCATACTTGTTCAATCAAGAGTTTTTACACAACAATCTTTAGTCTTCATAAGTGGTAGTTTTGCCAATCGGGGTTGGCATGATGTAATTCCCGCCTTACCGATAATAGCATTAGGAATGATATTGGCATTTTCTATTTCGGGTAGGTTAAATATTCTAATATTAGGGGATAGTATTGCCCGTAACATGGGTTCCTCCCCAGAAACTACTCGCATTATATCTTTTGGAGCAGCAGGCATTTTGTCAGGCGTGGCTGTAGCTATAGGAGGTCTCATAGGATTTGTAGGGCTATTGACTCCTTATGTAGTGAGATTGTTTGTCGGCAATGATTCTCGCGTTTTAGTCCTGTTTTCTGCTTTTGTAGGTTCCATTTTAGTTTTGTTTGCTGATCAGGTCGCAAGACTAGCTTTAATGCCGTCTGAGATTCCAGTAGGCATGGTTACTACACTGATAGGGGCTCCATTAATGATAGTGATTGCTAGGCGTATATTATGAGAATATCAGTAGAAAATGTAGGGTTTTATATATCTACAAAACCTATAATTGAAAACGTAACTCTGATGATTCAAACAGGTTCGTTTAAGTGTCTGGTAGGAATCAATGGTTCCGGAAAAAGTACTTTGTTTAATTTGATCTGTGGTGATATAACTTTTGAAAATGGTTTTATATCAGTCCAAGATGACTCAGGATCAAGAGATGAATCGCTACCCCTTAATATCAATGATTTCATGGCCATCATACCTCAGCATATTGAAGATCCTCCTAATTTACTGGTGAGTGATGTCATTAAATTATCTAGGTTTAAACCCGACAGTGGTATAGCGTGGCAACTGTCGCAAGAGGACAAAGAAGCTATAAATGAGGCTATAAATAAATGTGATATTCACAGATTTCTAAATAGGCGATTTGAATCGTTGTCTGGCGGCGAAAAGCAACGGGTGTGGTTAGCTTTCTGTTTAGCACAACAAAAACCACTGTTATTGTTGGATGAATCGCTTAGTTCTTTAGATTTTTTTACAAAACACGACTATTGTGCATTCCTTAAAGAATTAGTTGTAGAGGGTAAGGGGGTGCTCTTGGTAACACATGATATAGAATTAGCTAGACAATACGCTGATACAATTGCGGTTTTAAATAACGGTAAGATTGTTTTTGATGGAGTTCCTAGAGATTTCGAGTATGAGTTTATGAGATAGATTCGATTCAAGAATTCTCTATCACTCTTAAATAAACTCAGTTGTAGACACATCTTCCAAAGTAGTCGTGCTAGATGTAGAATAAGCCGTAAGTTTTAGTTCATTCCATAAAGTTGTAGAAAACATGATTTTATTATTAGATAATTACGATAGTTTCACCTACAATTTATATCAGTATCTTTCCGAACTCGGTGCGGAGGTCGAAGTATACCGGAACGACCAAATTACTTTGGCAGAAGTGGAAAAAATGGATCCCGAGAAGATAGTTATATCCCCTGGTCCTTGTACTCCCAAAGAGGCAGGAATTTCAAATGACTTGGTTAGACTGTTTGAGGGAAGAGTTCCCATACTGGGTGTCTGTTTGGGTCACCAGTGTATAGGTTATGCGTATGGGGGTACTGTGGATAGGGCCGGGGAGATAATGCATGGTAAAACATCCATGATTCATCATTACGGTACAGGCTTATTTCAGGGTCTGCCGAATCCGTTCCAAGCAATAAGATATCATTCTCTTGCTCTATATAAGGAGGATTTGCCCGAAGATCTTGAAATTACCGCTTGGACAGATAATGGATTAATAATGGGCGTAAAACACAAAACATATCAAGTTGAAGGTGTGCAATTTCACCCAGAATCAATTTTAACTTTATGCGGGAAAGATCTGTTAAAGAATTTTCTTGATATGTGAACTTGTTTACTGAAACCGCTGCTAGATTTATTTATGTTTACACTGGGCTCTAGTAAAAAATAGAGGTAATGACATGATTCAAGAAGCAATATCTAAACTCGTAGAAGGTCACGACATCTCCGAACTGGAAGCGGGTAAAGTAATGGAAGAAATAATGACTGGAGAGTCATTGCCATCACAATTTGGAGCTTTTGTTACTGCACTTAGAATAAAGGGTGAAACACCGGAAGAAATAGCTGGTATGGCACGTGTAATGCAAAGTAAGGCATTGCAGGTTAACTTGCACGAAGATTTAAAAGTCGTTGATACTTGTGGCACCGGAGGAGATGGATCTAACACGATTAATATTTCTACCATTTCCGCGTTAGTGGTAGCTGGAGCAGGTTTGAAGGTTGCAAAACATGGGAATAGATCTATCACAAGCTTGTGTGGTAGTGCTGATGTTTTAGAATCATCGGGAGTAAAAATAGACTTGGATCCTGATGGAGTAAAGAAATGCATAGAAGATGTGGGGATAGGATTTATGTTTGCCCCAATTTTCCACCCTGCCATGAAATATGCTGGTCCCCACCGGAGAGAAATAGGTATAAGAACTGTATTCAATATATTAGGACCATTGACAAACCCGGCTAGAGTGAATAGACAAGTTTTGGGTGTGGCAGATGAGTCACTAGGGGGAAAAATGGCTGCAGTTCTAGGTATTTTAGGCTCTCAGAAATCTTTAGTGGTTAACAGTCAGGATGGTTTGGACGAAATATCTATATGCGGAGATACTAATGTTTGGGAATTGAATTATGGCCGTATTTCTACCTATAAAATATCTCCTGAAAACTTAGGGTTCAGCCGAGTCTCTCCAGAAGCGATTAAGGTCAATACGATCGAGGAAAATCTGTCTGCGCTTAACAGTGTTTTAACTGGTGAGCAAGGGCCTTATCGAGACGTAGTATTGGTGAATGCAGCAGCAGCACTTTTGATAGGTGAGAAAGCCAATAGCTTAGAAGATGGTATTGGTTTAGCTGCTGAGTCTATAGATAATGGTTGTGCCTTGACTACTTTGCGTGCTTTTGTGGAAACTAGTCAAAAACTTTCGACATAGGTTACAAGGAATTAACGTTGACTATTTTAAATACCATCGTAGATAGCAAACTAGATGAACTTGAGAAAGCAAAGGTTGAAAAACCTTTTGGTGAACTAGAAAAAGCTATAAAGTTGATGCCCAGCACTCTCAACCTTTCCGGATCTTTAATGGGGGGAAGTACTAGGCTGATAGCTGAAACAAAAAAGGCGTCACCATCGAAAGGTTTGCTTCGCTCTAATTACGACCCCGTTGTCCTGGCCAGATCTTATGCTGACAATGGTGCAGCTGCAATATCAGTTTTAACTGAAACAGCTCATTTCCAAGGTAGTTTAGACCACATGGTAGCGGTAAAAAAGAGCTTGTTAGACAAAAACCTGCCTGTTTTACGGAAAGATTTCTTGTTTGATGAGTATCAAGTATATGAGGCACGGGCTTATGGAGCAGACGCAATCCTTTTGATTGTAGCTATTTTATCTCCTGATTTACTGTCGGAACTTTTGCAAAAATGCCAGCAATTATGGGTACAGGCGTTGGTGGAAGTTCATGATGAAAATGAATTAGAAATAGCACTAATGGCAGGAGCCGAAATTATAGGCATAAACAATCGCGATTTGAGAACTTTCCACACTGATATTGCTGTGACTGAGAAACTTGCTACTATGGTTCCTGACGGGAAAATAATTGTTAGCGAGAGCGGCATACATTCTAGGGAGGATATTATACGGTTAGGAAATATAGGTGCCGACGCAGTCTTAATTGGAGAAGCATTGGTAACTTCGGATAATCCGGGAAATAAAGTTGCAGAATTGCTCAAGGGCATTTAGGATTCATGGGCTAAGTTCAGTTTGGGTAGACAATATATGACTAAAGTAAAAATTTGTGGTATTAGCAAGGTGGAAAATGCTCAAGCAGCAGTAGATGCTGGGGCAGATTTTATTGGTATTGTTTTCGAACCAAACAGCAGGAGATGTGTCGAGACTGAGAAGGCAAAAAATTAATAGAATCTACAAGTATTGGAATCAGAACTGAAATAGTGCTGTGGGTAGGGGTGTTCGCTAATCAATCAGTGGAAGAGGTTAATGGAATAGTTGAATATTGTGGCATTGATGTAGTGCAACTGTCAGGTAAAGAATCACCTCAATACTGTGCTCAAATGATACGTCCAGTGGTTAA
>CAYUCO010000038.1:0-21203 GCA_964443385.1 uncultured Dehalococcoidia bacterium
ATAGATTTCATATATTATTACAGTAACATAAAATTGACTATAGAACTCTATCATCATTATAATAGAAGTGTTGTTCGATTCTTTTTTCGCTGGGTTCCTTACTTCTTAGATTGGAGGGGTAGTCATGTCTTCACAAGGCACATCGACCAATAATGCTAAGGTTTTGTCAGGAATTAGGATAGTAGATTTTACTTGGGTTAGAGCTGGTCCATGGGCTACTAGGTGGTTGGGTGCACTTGGGGCGGAAGTTATAAAAGTGGAGTGGCCTCTGAGGGAATTCGGTAGAGGATTTGGCGCACAAGGTACTCCACCAGGTATAGATCCTAGCCTCAATAGTAATGGTCATTTCAATGATACTAACGCCAACAAATTAAGTCTTTCCATGAACGTAAGAAGTCCAAGGGGCATGGAAATCATACGTAATTTAATTTCAGTGTCAGATGTAGTTGTGGAAAATTACAGTGCCAAGGTTTTGGAAAACTGGGGGTTGGGTTATGAAGAGCTAAAAAAATTAAAGCCCGATATAGTTTATGTGTCAATGTCAGGATTTGGGCACACTGGTAGGGATAAACACTACACTACGTTTGGTCCATCTGCTCAAGCATTATCTGGCATGACCTTTGCTTCAGGTCTTCCTGGAGAACAACCAGCTGGATGGGGATGGTCATATTTAGATGATACTGGTGGTATGTATATAGCATTCAATGTCTTATCAGCTATATACCATAGAAAAATGACAGGTGAAGGTCAACATGTGGATATGGGACAAATGATCATGGGGGCCACTCTAAATGGATCAGCATTATTGGATATAACGATAAATGGTAGGAGTTCAGAGCGTGAAGGGTATCCTTCGGGTAATCGGAGTCACTGGCCAGGTTCACCAATGCTAAATAATTATAGAGATAGGACGGTTGCACCTCACAATACGTACAGGACGAAACCCGAAGGTTACAACGATTGGTGTGTTATAGCCTGTTTTTCTGACGAAGAATGGCGAGTTTTGGTTGAACTAATGGGTAGTCCGACATGGGCGCTGGACAAAAAGTTCGATACGGTTTTGGGGCGTCTGAACAACCAAGAGGAATTGGATATTGGAATAGAAAGTTGGACTAAAACCTTAGAGAAGTATGATGTGATGCAGAAATGCCAAGAATCTGGAGTGAGATGCATGCCAGTCCAAAGTAATGAGGACAGAGCAGAGAACGATCCTCAATTGAGAGACAGAGGGATGTATCAGGAAGTTGACCATCCTGTATTGGGTACTTGGAGACTCCAGAATGCTCCTTTTAAGATGCATGAAAGTCCTGCTGTAAATTATCGTCATGGACCTCTTATCGGTCAGGATAATGTAGAGGTTATAGAAGGCATATTAGGTATGACACACGAAGAATTGAGGTCAGGATACGACGATGGGACTTTTTGGCCTCAAGAGTTGGATAAATTTCCGTATCAGAAGGAGTTTCTATCATGATTGTAAATCAGATTAATGATGGTCCTTTTTCGGGTGTGCGTATATTAGAATTGGCTGATGAGAAAGGTCACTGGTGCGGTAAGATATTGGGTGATTTGGGAGCTGATGTGATAAAAATAGAGCCACCAGGAGGAGAACAAACAAGAACTATTGGACCCTTCTACGATGATGAATACCACAAAGAAAGAAGTCTATATTTCTGGCACTATAATACCTCTAAGAGAGGTGTGACTCTGAATCTAAATACTGAAGATGGTAGACGGATTTTTAAGGAATTATCCAAAACGGCTGACGTCATTATTGAAACTTTTAAACCCGGACATCTCGACTCGTTGGGAGTGGGTTACGATGTTTTGAAGAAAGATAATAAATCTCTTATTTTTTGTTCCATAACCCCATTCGGTCAGAGCGGACCGTGGCGAGATTTCCAAACAAGTGACCTTTTGCATCTAGCTGCAGGAGGACAGATGGGTTCTTGCGGATATGATGATATCGATGGTGCTCCGCCTATTGCTCCGGGTGGGGGGCAAGCATGGCATATGGGTAGTCATTATGCGTCTATGGCTATAGCATCAGCGCTTATTTATCGTGCTGACTCTGGAGTGGGTCAATATGTGGACGTTTCTATACATGAAAGTTGTGCTCTTACTACCGAAGGAGCTATGTCTTCTTGGATATATATGGGCAAAACAATGATTAGACAGACTGGGAGACATGCGGGTGTTGCTCCGAGTGCTCCGACCCAGACTCTCTGTAAGGATGGTAAGTACGTTAATATACAATTAATTCCTATGCGATTACCTCCGAAGCAGTTAGAAACGCTGGCTAATTGGATGGACCAATACGGCATGGCTGACGATCTGCTAGATGAGAAATACAAAGATACTGCAGTTATTCAAGAAATGGCAGATCACATCAGTGAGACGGTTAGAAAGTTTATAAACAATATGACCAGGGAAGATATATATCGAGGCGCCCAAGAGATGGGGTTTTCTTGGGGAGCTGTTAGAACTCACGAAGAATTGGTTACCGACGGGCAGTTGTTAGATCGTGGGTTTTGGGTGGATGTAGAACACCCTGAACTTGGAAAGACTTTTTCTTATCCTGGGTCATCTGCAATATGGAGTTCTACAAAGTGGAGGATAGGCAGGAGAGCTCCTCTGATAGGTGAGCATAATGAACAAGTTTACTGTGACGAAATGTCAATGAGCAAGGCCGAGATATCCATGCTGTCAGAGATAAATGCAATATGAGAGTGACCAAGATTGGATGATTGTCTAAGCTTAGTCGTCTCCACCCATTTTGACGATGATGAGCCCTATAAGTGGAACCAGTATTATTATAGCCAATCCTAGGATTATTGTTCCTTGTTGACCTATGCTAAGGAATATATTACCCAGAGCAACTATGGCTAGGGCCACTACTAAGAACGACGATAGAGGTAACAGAACGGGAAGTAACGTTTTCAACTGTGAATCTCCTTGGCAATAAATTCATTTAATTCAGGTATATTTATATGTTTGAGGAACATTCTACACTATTTGTAATTACCAGTCATCTTCTATATGTTGACCGTTTATTTTGCTAAATATAGAATTGGGAATCATAGCTGATTCATTTG
The DNA here is from genome assembly GCA_964443385.1 of uncultured Dehalococcoidia bacterium. Classification (GTDB taxonomy): domain Bacteria; phylum Chloroflexota; class Dehalococcoidia; order Lucifugimonadales; family UBA2985; genus VFHP01. Next base: position 3,096 of record CAYUCO010000038.1, read on the forward strand.
ATGGATAACGGAAGGTGTACTTTGAGTCTAAGGGATTTTTTAGATGTATTGGTGACCAGTGAGTCAAACATCAAAGATAGTGATGTCATAGAGTTGTCAGGTATGAGTGAACAAAATATGAATTTATTCACTGACTATTGGGTGAATTTTGATGCCGACAAGAGAATCACAATTCTAAAAAAACTTACTGAATTGGCTGAACATAATTTAGATGTTGATTTCGATGCTATATTTAAATTTTGTTTGTACGATGATAATCCTGAAATTCGATGTATATCAATAGACGGTCTCTGGGAGTGCGAAGATAGATCTTTTCTAGATTCGTTGTGCAGTATGCTCGAAAATGATGTTTCTGCTCAGGTTCGGACTTCCGCAGCGTTGGGAATAGGTAAGTTTGCTACTTTGTGTGAGAACGGGAAAATGCTGTCTAATGACCAAGACAGGATCATGTACCCACTGTTAAGCGTCATTGAGGATTTGTCTGAAGATTTGGAGGTTAGGAGAAGAGCCATGGAATCTGTATCAATTTTTGATACCGAAGAGGTTCATGATATTATTCAGGAAGCTTATCAACATGAAAACCCTGCCATGAGGCGTAGTGCTGTTTATTCTATGGGTAAGAATTGTGATATAGGATGGTTGGCTATAATTGTTGAGGAATTGGATAGCATCGATCCTGCTATGAGATATGAAGCATGTAATGCATGTGCTGAATTGTCAGAGGAAGAGGCGATTCCATATTTGTTGCCTCTTTTTGAAGATGAGGACCTAGAGACTCAGAGTGCCGCGATTATGGCTGCTGGTCATATTGGTGGAAATATAGCAAAAAATGCACTTATGGACTACATACAATCATCCGACGAAGTGATAGCCGAAGCTGCCCAAGAATCGTTGGAAATTTTACGGATATCCGAAGGGTCTATGGATTTTGGTACTGGATATTAGAGTTTTTATCAATACAATATAGGTTTATATTTATAAAAGTAATCAGATTGGAGAATTGTTGTGAATGGATTTGAAATGGAAAATGTTTTAATAATAGGATCTGGTCCGGCAGGGGATACCGCAGCATTGTATGCTGCTAGGGCAGAATTAAACCCGTTAGTGATTGACGGAATTCAGCCTGGTGGTCAGCTTACCATTACAACTGATGTTGAGAATTACCCAGGATTTCCCGATGGTATACAGGGACCAGATTTAATGATGAATTTCAGGTCTCAAGCTGAAAGATTTGGAGCCAGATACTTGAGTGGTAATGTGACATCTGTTGATTTCTCCTCAAGGCCTTTCAAGGTAGTCATTGATGAGGAGTCTGAGTACAGCGCTAGGTCGGTTATTATTGCTTCGGGTGCTACGGCGAGATTTCTGGATATACCCGGAGAATCAGCATTGATGGGCCGTGGCGTTTCAGCTTGTGCCACGTGTGACGGGTTTTTTTTCAGGGATAAAGAATTGATAGTGGTAGGTGGTGGGGACACAGCCATGGAAGAATCTACTTTTTTGACCAAATTTGCCAGTAAAGTGCATGTAGTGCATAGGAGAGACTCGTTGAGAGCCTCCAAAGTTATGCAAGATCGGGCGATATCTAATCCTAAGATAAGTTTTATTTGGGATAGTGTTGTTGAAGAGGTTTTGGGTGTTTCAGAGGGAGAAGTCAAAGGGGTTTTACTGAAAAACTTAAAAACCGAAGAGGTGATAGAAAAATCTGTGGATGGCGTGTTTATGGCTATAGGACACAAACCCAATACTGAGCCATTTCTCGGACAACTTGATGTTAATGAATCCGGGTATATTATTACTAATGACGGAACGAAAACTAGTGTGCCAGGAGTTTTTGCTTGTGGAGATGTTCAAGATTGGATCTACAGACAGGCTATAACTGCAGCAGGAACAGGCTGTATGGCTGCGATAGATGTAGAACACTTTCTGGCATCCAATTACTAATTTGTATCCACGCGTGTCCTTTTTGTTCAAACTGTTTGATATTGGAGTTGAATACAGATTGGTTTACTTGGTAAGGTTGTTTCGATGATTAGTTCAATACCGAACACCGAAAATTCAAATACACTTATATATGATTTAGGAAATTCATTTAACCTAGTTGATCTATTTGAAGAATTTCAGGATTTGCCGTACCCAATGTTATTGGATTCTTCTATGGAGGGAGCTTCGAGTGGAAGGTTTTCATATTTAACAGCTGACCCTTTTCTTGTTATGAGTTCTAAGGGTAAAGATATTAAATTGAAAAGTGGGTCAGATGTTATTTGTATGACCGGCAACCCTTGGGATGTATTGGATGAATTGATCAAGAAGTATCATATACCCAGAATATCTGGACTGCCTCCGTTTCAAGGTGGAATATTAGGGTATTGGGGTTACGATTTGGTCAGGCATTTGGAGTCTATCCCAAACAAAGCTCAGAATGATATAGATGTTCCCGAAATGTATTTAGGTTTCTATGACTGGGTTTTGTCCCATGATGCTAGCTCCGGGAGATCGTTTTTACTGTCCACCGGTTTGCCAGATACAACACAGATTAGTGCTCTGAATAGATCATCTCAGATTCTTGATCGTATATCTAATGCAAAAGTGTTGGGCATGCATAACAATGGGACGCTTCCCAGCAGTCAAATAAATTTGGAGTCCAACTTTACATATGAAGAATATATTTCGGCAATAAATAAAATACAGAAATATCTGAAAGCAGGTGATTCATATCAAGTTAATCTATCTCAGAGACTTTCATCCAAATATGTCGGAGATACTTGGCAGCTTTATTTGAGCCTCAGAGAAACTAATCCAGCTCCATTTAGTGCCTATTTGAACTTTCCAGAAGTTAAGATTCTCAGTTGTTCTCCAGAAGAGTTCATTACTCTTAACGATAGATCAGTAAGTATTAGACCAATAAAAGGCACTCGCCCAGCCGGCAGTAATCATCGCGACAATCGTAAACACGAAGAGGACCTTATAGCTAGTGAAAAAGAAAGGGCTGAAAACTTGATGATTGTTGACTTAATTAGGAACGATTTAGGCAAAGTTTGCAAAATAGGGTCTGTCAATGTTCCTAGTTTATTTTCAATAGAAAAGCATCCATCAGTTATTCATCTTGTGTCAACTGTGGAAGGAGAATTACTAGAAACGGCTTCTCCAATAGATTTGATGAAAGCGTGTTTTCCTTGCGGGTCTGTTACCGGTGCTCCTAAATTGAGGTCTATGGAAATCATCGAAGAATTAGAGCCTGTTAGAAGAAATATTTACTGCGGTTGCATAGGGTACATCTCATTAAATGGAGACATGGGGACTAGCATAGCTATTAGAACTCTTTGTGTTACAGACGGGAACTTATATATGCAATTAGGTGGAGCCATAGTTTCTGACTCAGACCCTTACGAAGAATATCTAGAGACTTTCCAGAAAGGGGCCGGCATTAGACGTGCATTCGAAAAATAAAAGAGCATTCAAAAATATTGTTTATGTTAATGGCAACTTTATTGATGGTTATGACAACCATATATCGCTAATGGACAGAGGATTCAATTTAGCAGACGGAGTATTTGAAACTATGGTTGCCAGTAATCAGCGCATATTTTGTATTGATGATCACATTAAACGACTAGCTTGTTCTGCTGAAGTGTTGAATATTGACTTACTTTCAGCTAATAAAATGAAGGATATACTTTACGAGACTGTTAAACAGAACGACTTGGAGTATGGAGTGTTGAGGCTTACTGTCACTAGAGGAATTGACTATAACAGAGGTTTGGAGGTGCATGAGAATGTAACTCCATCTATTATGGTGCGTATTGTTCCATGGATTGGGCCTTCTGCTGATTTGTCGGAAGGGAAAAGACTATGTTTTTCTTCGGTGGTAAAGAACGATTTATCTCCTCTTTCTAATGTTAAGTCATTATCTTATACAGAGTCTGTCATAGCCAGACTTTATGCGCATACAAATGGATTTGACGATGCTTTGATGTTGAATACGAAACATTCTGTTACTGGAGCTACATCAAGCAATATTTTTTTGGTTATGGGTGGTAAATTGATCACTCCACCTAAATCGGACGGCGTTCTTCCTGGGATAGCTAGGTCTAGGATAATTAAGTTAGCTGAAAGTATGAAAGTGCCGTTTTTAGAGCAATCTATAACTAAGACTCATATAGAATATTCTCAAGAAATCTTTATATCAAATATTGTAACTGGTATAGTTCCAGTTACAAACGTAGAGGAAAGCTTTGTTTCTGAAAAGCCTTGTGGTCCAATAACCAAAGAGCTATTTGAATTATACAGAAATACATTAATGCAAGAATTGGCTTGAAAGTTAACCATTTGTTTTAGTAGAATGCCCGAGTGCTTATGATTTATCGGATTATGCATTTAGCATTAGATAGGTAGGGATTGTAATGGATGATTTGGACATAAAGATAATTGGTATATTGCAGGAAGACGGAAGGGCTTCTAATGCTAAAATTGCTCGCGGGGTTGGAGTTAGCGAAGGTACTATAAGAAGAAGACTAAAGAAATTAATTGGTGACAGTACAATACAAATTGTCGCATTGCCTGAACCGTCAAAATTGGGATATAAAACTGAGGCAATGATAGCATTGCAAGTGGATCCAGGTAAAATAGAGGACGTGGCGTCTGCTCTTTCCAAATCCACTCAGACCGTAAATGTTTCTATTACCACCGGTGCATTTGACATATTTGTATGGGTCGCTACATATACACCAGAGGAATTACATTCTTTTATACTCAATACAGTGGGCAACATAGACGGTGTCCGTAGAAGTGAAACTTTCATGGCTATGTCTGTTAAGAAAAGAACGTTGTCCGTTAGGGCGAAGTAAAAAACTACTTCTGAGCAATAATATTTGTTTATTCTGTATATCAGTTGTATTTGGATAGTAAAGGACTGATTTATGTTAGGTGTTCTATTCGCTGTTCTCGCAGCTTCTTGTTGGGGATTCACTGCTATATTCATTAGACTTGGCCTACAATATATGAGGCCTACAACAGGAACTTGGGTGGCTCTCTTACCTGGTTTCGTAATAGTTTTAACCTTAGCTTTTATATTTAATAGCGATGACATACTTTCTTTGGGGTATAAAGCATTTCTTTGGTTTGCCTTAGCGGGATTTTTTAATTTCGCTTTGGGAAGGTTTTTAAATGCCTTTAGTACATCATTAGTCGGAGTGACCAGAGCGACTCCTCTATTCAACACTGCTCCTCTTTTTGCAACCATATTTGCAATGATATTTCTAGGTGAGAGCATCACATTTTGGGTTGTTTTCGGTACGGGAACGATTATTACTGGCGTGGTACTGATCACTAGTGAGCAAACATAATGACGGGGAGGTTAGTTGTTGTCTAACAGGTCTGTGTGGATAGGATATGCGGCCGGATTAAGTGCTGCCGTATCGTATGGAGCGGCTCAAACATTGGGTAAGCATATTACTACTGAATATGCCGTCCCTCTAGTAGCCACAGCATTTGCTCTGTTATTCGGATTTATATATGTGTCTATAATGTTCTCGCGGCACATAGCCGCGGACTTAGGCAAGTCTTCGCGGAAAAGCTTCATTTTTTTTGGTGTTTCTGGTGTATTTTCTTCGGCAGGAGTCTTGTCAATGTATTTTGCTTTAAGTAAGGCTCCTTTAGTAATGGTGTCCCCAATATTCGCTATAAACCCTTTGATCACCCTGTTGTTGGCTCATATTTTTTTAAATAAACTGGAGAAGATTACTACTAGAACAGTTTTAGGAACTATACTGGTGGTTTCAGGTGTCTCTATTATAACTTTAAGTGGTTCTTTCAATTGATGGACACGAGTTGTGTCAGTTTAGGTGATTAAATGGTATTTGTATCTGTAGGGTTAGTTTTTTGTGGCATAATGTTCTTGATTGCGACTATTGCTGTACTTCGTATCATTATTTTTTTTAGTCGCGATGAGACGAGTGATGACCATTAGATAGTGACATGTATAATGTCATATCTTTCACACAGATGAGGGTAGATTCTGTCAAAACCCTTTGTACTTGTTTACTATTGGGAACCTTCTATCCCGACCAAAGGCTCTGGGAGTAATTTTGACCCCTGGTGGAGCTTGACGACGTTTATATTCGTTTCTGTTAACCATGGAGATTACCTGATGAACAATTTTGGGATCGTATCCTTGGTTTATTATGTCAGTTGAACTAATATCTTCTTCCACGTAGGCCTGAATTATCGCATCCAAGACCTCATAAGGAGGTAATACATCTTGGTCTTTTTGATCGTATTTTAGTTCAGCACTGGGCGCTTTGGTTATTACAGTGGTAGGTATTACATTGTTTGGAGATTTCAGATCATTAATGTGGGAACAGAGTTCGTAGACAAGTGTTTTAGGTACATCTTTTATCACAGCAAAACCTCCGGCCATGTCCCCGTAAAGTGTTGCATATCCACTTGCCATTTCACTCTTGTTACCAGTAGTAAGTACCATCCAGCCGAATTTATTTGAAATGGCCATTAATAGATTGCCTCTTATACGAGTTTGGAGATTCTCTTCTGCCACATTTGGATCGGTTTGCTTGAATGGATTTTCTAACATACCAAGCATTGCAGTGAAAGCATCTTCTATAGATATAGTCATTAACTCTATGCCAAGGTTTTCGGCTAATAGACTAGCATCTGAAATGCTTGAATCTGATGAATATCGGGATGGCATGGCGACGCCCACTACATTTTCCTTGCCGAGAGCATCGACAGCTATTGCAGCTGTAAGGCTGGAGTCTATACCACCAGATAATCCTATAATTACTTTGTTAAAACCGCATTTTGTTACATAGTCTCTAGTTCCTATAACGAGTGCAGAGTAAACTTCAGTTAAATGGTTCATTGGTTCGGTTAACGAGTTTTCTACATTCTTATTCGATTTCAGTACATGATTGTAGTTGGATACATGTATATTTTTGGGTGTTCCTATTTGGAATGAGGCTTTATTGGAAGAAGGTTTAAGATCGGCTATGGTGTCTATGTCTAGGTCTGTTACTATAAGATCTTCCTCAAATTGTTTTCCTCTGGCTATAATTATGCCTTCTGGACTAGCAATCATGCTGGAACCATCAAAAACAAGTTCGTCTTGCCCTCCAACTAAGTTGTTATAGGCTATAAACAAGTTATTTTCAGAAGCCCTGTCGGCCACCATTTGTTCCCTGAATTGTTTCTTGCCAAGATGGAAAGGGGAGGCATTAATATTAATTATTAACTCAGCCCCGTTTTCCTTTTGTACATTCGTGGGCCCCATCTGGTACCATATGTCTTCACAGATATTAATGCCTAGTTTCATCCCGTTTATATTAATTACTGGGCATGAGGATCCTTTTTGGAAATATCTTTCTTCGTCGAATACACCGTAATTTGGCAAATAAATTTTGTCATATATTTCTATTAGCTTGCCATCATGAGCTATAGCGGCAGAATTGTATTTGCGAACATCATTAGGGTCACTGGATGTGTCGTAATTCACGAACCCCACCACGATGGTAATCCCATCAGACTGTTCAACGACTTTATTCATGTTGGAGTAGTTCAATGCGAGGAACGATTGTTGAAATAATAGATCTTCAGGAGGATAACCAGTAATTGCCAATTCCGGAAATGATATAACGTCGGCATCAACAGATTTAGCTTCTTTAATATAATCCAATATTTTATTGGTATTACCTTCTATATCGCCCACTGTAGTATTAATCTGGGCCATTGCCAGACGTAAAATTCGCACTTTGTGCGCTCCTAAATTAGTTTTGGTCATGAGTATAGCACAGTTATATTTGTGATTCACAATAGTCATGGTTCATATAATTGACATAAAATCCGGAGAATTCTAGAATTAGAGTGCGTAGCATTTATGCACAAATACCAATTGAAGAGCCTTGGATATTTTTGTTGCAAGGAGGTAATACGTGAAAGCTTATGTGCTGATAGAAACCACAGTTGGCAAGACAAAGGACGCTCTTGAATCCCTACAACACATGGACGGGGTTAGAGAGGTTGATGGAGTGACTGGTGACTATGATATTGTCGCGGTGATAGAAGGCGACAGTTTAGCCGATATCGGTGACTTGGTTACCGGGAAAATACACATGATGAATGGTGTTTCTAAGACAACTACGTACGTTTCTACAACTGCAACTTAGTTATATATTCTGCAGAATTTGCTAGATTGCTCATCCGTGAGATCATTTAGAGGTGTTTGATTTATGGAATACTCATGTGTCTTTTGTAATATACGAATTGGAGACGTGCCTAGTGATTTTGTGTATTCAGATGAGATGTTTTTTGTTATAAGAGATATTAACCCTGCGGCTCCGACCCATCTTCTTATAATACCTCAAAAACATGTTACAGAGCTAAGCGGATTAAAAAATTTGAGCAGAGACTCTTTTATGGATATGTTGGGAGTGGCTAATCATGTTGCGGAAAAAGAGGGTATACTGGAATCTGGCTATAGATTGGTTATAAACCAAGGACAAAACTCTGGTCAGGAAGTCGAACACTTACATATGCACGTTTTAGGTGGACAGAGATTGGGAAATGTCGGATAAAAAATAAATTTAGGAACATGCTTTGTCTTTTAATGAATTGAATCTTGATAATGACGGTTTATCGATATCTTGGTCGGATGGGCATAACTCTTTTTATCCTTATAGATACTTGAGAGGTAATTGTTGTTGTGCAGGCTGTGTGGAGGAAATGAGCGGTAATAGAAGAGTAGGAGAGAGTGATGTTAGAGAAGATGTTGAGATTGTAGATTGGATGCAGATAGGTAAATATGCTCTTCAGTTTCTTTGGAGCGACACTCATGATACCGGTATATATCCCTTTGATTTTTTGAAGAAGATATGTAGGTGTAGTTCGTGTGTAAATTAGTAATGGATTTATACTCAAAGTATAGCAAATAGTGTTCTTGACACTAAATATATCTAGGATTACCATCAAAAGTGTAGCTATGTATTGATATGTGTGAAGTTATTTTATTGTAGGTTTTGTGCCTAATTTAGAAAGGAAGGTAAGGGCTATGGAATTATTAATTGTTGTCCTCGCCGTCCTAATCTCTCTCGGAGTAGGTATTGGTTCAGGTTTGTTTGTGAGATCTGGTTTCTTGGCTAAAGGGCTGGAAAGAGCCCGGGAAGAAGAGGCACGCATTAGAGAACAGGCTGATTTGCACATGAAGTCGGCAGTTTTCGAAGCGAAAGAAGAAGCCTTGAAGATTAGAACTAATACCGAATTGGAACTGAAAGATCGCCGATCAGATTTACAGCGTCAAGAGCGAAGGGTTTCAGACCGCGAAGAAAACCTGGAGCGTAGAGCCGATACGTTGGATAAACGGGAAGAAGCTCAAAATGTTAAGGATACAGAGTTAGACAAAGAACGATCTACCCTTGAAGAAATGAAACATCAGGAACTTGAGGTTTTGGAAAAACTGTCTGCTTTGTCTGCAATTGACGCTAAAGATATGTTGATGAAGAAAGCTGAAGATGAAATTCAATATGATGTGGCTAGGCGATTCAGAGATGTAGAACAGATTGCCAAACAAGATGCGGATCTAAATGCCAGAAAGGTTTTGACACTGGCGATACATAGGTTAGCGTCAGATGTAGTATCAGAGCATTCTGTTAATGTTATACAACTACCGAACGATGATATGAAAGGTAGAATCATAGGGAGAGAAGGACGCAATATACGTGCTATTGAAAGTGCTACAGGAGTTGATTTAATAATAGATGATACTCCAGAAGCAGTGACTATTTCTTGTTTTGATCCTATTAGAAGAGAAATAGCAAGACAGGCTATAAGTAAATTGGTTGTGGATGGTAGGATCCACCCTGCAAGAATAGAAGAGGTTGTGGAAAAAACAAGGGAAGAAGTTGAAGATACTATACGTGAAGAAGGCGAAAGGGCTGTTTTTGACGCTAAGGTAAGAGGTTTGAATCCAGAGTTAGTCAATCTGGTAGGTAGGCTTAAGTATAGATATAGTTATGGTGAAAACATACTACAACATAGTGTAGAGGTCTCCCAACTTGCGGGTATGTTGGCCGCAGAAATAGGAGCTAATGTGGAGGTGGCAAAAGTAGGAGGGCTTCTTCATGACATAGGTAAAGCTTTGACACATGAAGTTGAAGGTACTCATGCTGAAATTGGTGCAGAGGTCGCTCAGCGATATGGTATACCTGCGGAAATAGTCAGGGCCATTATGGAGCACCATGATGAAGAGCGTGGTTCTATAGAAGCTTTCATAGTAGCTGCAGCTGACGCTATAAGTGCAGCAAGGCCAGGTTCCAGAAAAGATAGTCTGGAAAATTACACCAAGAGATTAGAAGCCTTGGAGGAGATAGCCTTGAGTTTTGAAGGAGTCGATAAGTGTTATGCTATACAGGCTGGAAGAGAAGTTAGGATACTTGTCAACGCCGAAAATGTAGATGACATTACTTCTTCTAAGCTCGCTAGGGACGTGGTAAAAAAGATAGAAGATAATTTAGTATATCCTGGGTTGATTAAAGTTACCGTAATAAGAGAAACTAGATCAGTCGAATACGCTCGCTAGGCTTTGTCTTGGGGGGTTGTTTTTGGGATATGCATCCATTGAGGTTTTGATTTGAGAGTGTTGATGGTAGGAGATGCAATGGGCAAACCAGGCAGAAAAGCTGTACAGCTTATTTTGCCTGGTTTGATCAGGGATTATGAAATAGATTTTGTGGTAGCAAATGGCGAAAATGCTGCAGCTGGCTTCGGTTTGACATATGATACCGCCTTAGAACTTTTTGATGCCGGTGTCGATGTCATAACTTCCGGTAATCACATCTGGGATCAAAGGGAAATCATATCTCATCTGGATTCAGATTTGCCGATTTTGAGACCCCTTAATTACCCTCCAACTGTGCCGGGTGTAGGATTCATAGAAAGAAACGGAGTTTTAGTCATAAGCCTTATAGGTCGAACCTTTGTTGGAAGTTTTGACTGTCCATTCAGAGCCATGGATTCTTTGTTGGATAGGCTTGGTAAGACACATAAGATCATACTGGTGGATTTTCATGCAGAGGCTACCTCTGAAAAGGTGGCTATGGGATGGTATCTGGATGGTAGGGTCAGTGCGTTAGTCGGCACTCACACTCACGTTGGTACTGTAGATACGAGTTTGCTTTTTAACGGTACTGCTTATGTTACAGATTTAGGAATGGTCGGACCATTTCATTCTGTTATAGGCAGTACTATTGAGGATGTTTTGGAAAGATTTTTAAATCAGACACCGAGAAGACTTAAAGTTTCTAACGGGAAACTGGTAAAATTTGGTTCAGTTATGATAGATATTGATGAGGATACCGGTAGGGCAACGGATATACAGCGTATAGATAGAGAAGTTGATTGGTCTTGAGTACAGTAGACCTTCATCTGCATACGACGTGCTCTGATGGTAATCTAAGCCCTGTAGAGATGATAAACAAGGCAGTTTCAGTTGGTTTAAATGTAATCTCAATAACAGATCATGATTCGACTGAGGCATTAGATGAATCTATTGCAGCGTCCAATCAATTTTCATCACTTTCAATAATTCCTGGTATAGAATTAAGCACCGACATACCTGGAAATGAAATCCACATGCTTGGATATTTTATTGATTATAAAGATGAGAATTTCCAAGCCGTTTTAAGAGAATTTCGAGAAGGTCGAGTCGGAAGAGCTAAGGAAATGGTGGATAAATTAGGTGAATTGGGTTTGCCTTTGGATTGGGAAAGGGTTTTGGAACTGGCTGAAGGAGCTGTGGGGAGGCCTCATATAGCTCAAGCTATGGTCGAAAAAGGCTATATAACTTATCCTCAAGAAGCATTCAATAAATATATAGGTAGGAACGGATTGGCTTATGCTGAAAGAGCAAAACTTACCCCTGAGGAATCCGTGGAACTGATTGTAGGGGTTGGTGGATTACCTGTTCTTGCACATCCTCATGTTATAGATGGGGTGGAGAAATTGCTTCCAGGTTTGGCTGAAGCAGGCTTAGTGGGAATGGAAGTATATTATGGGGAGTATTCCAAATCTGAAATCTCTGCGTTCGAATCTATGGCAGGGAGATACGGCCTGTTGCCATGTGGTGGTAGTGACTACCATGCTTTTGGCACCCCAGGGGAAGTGCAACCTGGCACAGTCGGTCCCAGTATAGAGATAGCCAAAAAATTGTATGAATTGTCCGGCAGAGAGCTCTCGTTGTCTTTATAGTAGGCTGTGCATTAATATGAACGCAATTACTACAAATAGTTGCACTATTCCCGTTAATGGAAACAGATTCTTATGATAGAAATTCTGGCTATTTTAATATCCTATCTTGTCGGATCAATACCCATGGCATACTTGCTAGGCAGGGTTTTTAAACGCATAGATATTCGAGATTATGGCAGCGGTAATGTAGGAGCGTCAAATGTTTGGGTTCACGTAAACAAATGGGTAGTCGCGCCACTCATAGCTTTTGATATTTTTGTAAAAGGTGCTTTGCCTGTTTACATAGGCACCATGATGCATTTTGATCTTTGGATATTAGTACTGATGGGTTTGGCATCTATAGTTGGGCATAATTGGTCCTTGTATTTGAAATTCACTGGTGGAAGAGGGAACATAGTGATGTTGGGGGTGTTGTTTGTATTGGCATGGAATGAGTTGTTGTTGTTACTTGCTATAGGATTATGCGGTTGGATAATATTTAGGAATACTGCTTTGTGGGTGGCGATTTCTATGTCGATGTTGCCGATTTGGGCGTCTTTATTTTCTGGAACGATTGAAATTGTCTCTCTATGTATAGGCATAATAATTGTTACCGCCCTTAAACGTTTGATAGGTAATAGAGGTGACAATGCGGGGACTATCCCTTTCAGGAAATTGATTTTGCCCAGACTCTTGCATGACAGAGACGTTTATAACAGAGAAGAATGGATAAACAGGATTCCTGGTGAATAGCAATTTTCTATATTGCCTCAGGCATCCATCGATAGAAACTAACTTAGGGTGTAGTAAGTGTGGCGACTTAATATGCCCCGACTGTTTAATATATACTCCGGTTGGTGCCAGATGCCCTGATTGTGCTCTCATACCAGAAGTTACGATATTCAGTCAAAGTACGAAAATATCCATCAAGTATGTAGCCTATGGAACATTGTTTAGTCTATTGTTAGGGCTGATATGGGCTGTAATATTTATACCCATTTTAGCAATTCCATTTGTACCATTGATGTTACCTATAGGTATCGCTTATTTGATAAGTGAACTGTTGCTGAAATTATCGAACCATAGGCCAGTTAAATACTTAGATCGTCTGTCTGGCATATGTGTAGTTATTAGCTACTTAATTACATTCTTGCTCAATCCGGTTATCTTAATGTTTGTGTTAAGCAATATTTTATTTTTGTTGATGTTAATATTTGGTTTAATCGTTGCTATCAACAGAGTTCGTATCTGACCTTTTTTAGTTGCAATCAGGAATAAACAGGTATATTGTATTTCCATGGGGCTGTAGCTCAGCTGGGAGAGCGCTTCAATGGCATTGAAGAGGTCAGGAGTTCGAGCCTCCTCAGCTCCACCAGTTTTAACTCAAAGAATTCTCTCGGTATCCAGTGTATTTATACCGGTGTTTATCTGCTGAAGTTTGTCTGGAGGTGTATATCCTAGTAGGTCTATTTTGTTTAGCAGGTTTTTTGTCGGGCTCTATACCATGGTCTGTTTTACTAGGGAAGATTTTAGCTGGCGGTGACATCAGATCGGTAGGGGACGGTAATCCAGGAACCGCCAACACTTGGAAGTTGGCAGGACCGATACCAGGGTTAATCGCTCTGATTTTGGATGTTAGTAAAGCCTTTATACCAGTATTCTTATTTATTACTTTTTTTAGTGATCATTTAAATTATCAGCCTCAAATGAAGATAGCTGCTATAGGAATAGCACCAGTTTTGGGTCACGCGTGGACGCCCGTTTTGAAATTCCGTGGTGGTAAGGCCTTGGCTACAAGCTTAGGGTCTTGGATGGCAGTTACAACTGGTAGTGTGGTACCAGGTTTGGTTTGTGTCTTGTTAATATTACACGTCTTTCAAAAGAATCATGCGTAGACAGTAACTATAGCCTTCCTTAGCTGTCCCATTTTCCTTGTTCCATTGAATACATTTGACAATCTATTAACCTTTTGGCTGGTTAATGCATTTATAATATTTTATAAACACAGGCATGAATATTCTTATGGAATACTTCCCAGAGAGTGGTTGCTTAGAATGACAGGCAGGGCTGTATAATGGATTTATTTGAGATACAGTATTATATAATTCTGCTTGTCTGCATATTCACTTTTCTAATCACAGTATCGAATTTCTTCTTCCTGCACTCACTTAGGGATTCATTTGGGATGTTTGAAGATCGAGTGGATGGTGATTTGGTTTCTGTATTAATACCGGCCAGAAATGAAGAAACGAAAATAGGTCTTTCACTTGCAGCATTGGTTCTTCAAAGGTATACACCTATGGAAATATTAGTACTGGATGATGACTCAGGTGATAACACACTAGAGATAATACGCTCATTTGAACAAAGAGATCATCGTATCAGAGTAATTCAAGGTAAAGAATTGCCGGATGGATGGATTGGAAAGAACTGGGCATGTCATCAATTATTCAATGAAGCAAAAGGAGATTATTTACTTTTTATGGATGCGGATACAATATTGGCTCCTGGAGCTATTACCGCTTCAATGCACCAATCTAAAGGTCAATCCGCGGATTTATTGACGGTAATGCCAAAACGAATGGCTGGTTGTATAGCAGAAAAACTCATGTACCCATTCCTGGACTGGTTTTTGTTTTCTTGGCTGCCAATGAGAGCTGCTCATGGAAGGAAAAACTCTTATCTATCAGCGTCGTTCGGGCAATTTATGCTCTTTAAGAAGGAATCCTATAACAAAATTGGTGGACATTATTCAATATGGAATAATCCATTGGATGATTTCAGTTTAGGTCGCATGGTAAAAAAATCAGGATTGAAATGGCTTTTATTTTCCGGTGCAGGATCTGTAGACGTTTTGGCAGGTAAAGGCAACGTTGATGCCTTCATGAGTATATCTAGAAGTCTATTCCCTGCAATAAATTACAGTTTTATGGTATTTATGCTCTTATTTTCTTTGTTATTTGGTATGTGTTTTATCCCTATATCAACCATTTTAGGATTCGATAAGTTGTCGTCACCAGGATCGGAATTTGTATTTATCTCTTACATATCTTTGTCTTTGATAGCTATTTCATGGGTCATAGTTTGTAAGAAGTTTGAGCATAGTATTATTACAGTTGTATTTTACCCTTTGTGTATTTGTTTGATGTTTATAGCGGCGTGGCATTCTGTTATAGCCTACAATCTTCGGATCACTACATGGAAAGACAGAAGACTTTTCGGCGGCATTATAAAATAGCTATATATATTCCCAACGAATTATTTAAAACCTACTTATTTTTGACTAAAATGTATTGCCATATTTGATTCATATTATTAATATGTCGCAGTGCTCTTTAGTTAGTATTATTTTTTAAGGAAATATAGTTGTTATATAGTTACGGCCTGCTGATTTATAGATGGAAGTGGAAGGTAATCTCTCTGTGGATTCTTATATTTTTGCTTTCTCTCCCTGCAGGCCCAATGTTAATGAGTGAATTAAGCAACGGTTTTGGAAGAGTTGATACCGAAGCACAGCAAGGCTTAGATATCCTTGATGATCAATTAGGATTTACACAATCGTCCGTACTGCTAGTTTTGCAGGACGATGATATGCAATATACAGATGGAGCATTTCGAAGCGAAGTAGAAAGAATTGCTACTGTCCTTACAACCGATATAGATGTTGTAACAGGAGTATTGACACCATATAACTCAGGTGATTTAAATATGGTTTCTGACGATGGTCGTACTATGTATGCAGTTGTGTCTATGGACATTGATATAGACAGCGCGATGGATATGGTTCCAGATATAAAATCAAATGTAAGTTCGGATGTTTTGAATGTTTGGGTCACCGGAGGTATCCCAATATTCTATGACATGAATGTGTATAGCGAGGAAGACCTTCAGCGAGCTGAGATGGTTGCATTTCCAGTTATACTACTGGTTTTGATACTAGTCTTTGGCAGTCTGATAGCCGCAGGACTACCCCTTATTATGGGAATTATAAGCGTCGTTGTTACAGCTGCTTTAGTTTTTCTTTTAACCCAGGCCACTGATATTTCCGTTTTCGTTCTTAATATTGCTACCTTTCTTGGGTTAGGTGTCTCCGTGGACTACTCTTTACTATTTGTAAATCGGTTCAGAGAAGAAATTAAAAATCGGGATGTGCCGGATGCTATAGGTGTTACTTTTTCCACAGCAGGGCAGTCGATTCTATTTTCAGCTGTAACTTCCATATTAGGTTTATCAGGATTGCTCTTTTTCGATTTTATGGTTCTACGCTCTGTAGGTATCGGTGGGGTAACGGTAATGATATTGGCTCTGTTACTTGCAATGACACTTTTGCCAGCCATTATCGGAGCTTTGGGTGAAAGGGTTAATTCCCTGAGAATAATTAGAACGGGTAACTTTACCGAAGGTTTCTGGATAAAACTTGCTTCATCCGTAATGAAAAGGCCCCTAATTGTAATAGTTACGCTTACAACTTTCTTAGTGTTTTTGGGCACCCCTTATTTGGGAGTTAAACTTGGTGTCCCATGGGCTGGTATATTACCTGAGAAAGCTGAATCTAGACAGGGATTTGATATATTAGAAAAAGAATTAGGACCTGGAGAGACTGCACCTATTATGCTGGTTTATACCACTCCTTCTAGCCCTTTATCAGAACAAAACCTAGCGGAAATATATGAAACTACCGATAAACTGTCTAAAGATTCTAGAGTTGAGCGTGTTGAAAGCGTAGTCAGTTTAGTTCCCGGTATGACAAAAGATCAATACGTCCAGATGTATCAAAATATAGATGCTATACAAGATCCCAAAGTACTTGGAATGTTGGATGTTATGACAAGTGACAACGCGACATATATTAGAGTTGTTCCACAACACGAAATAATGGCCGATGAATCCAGGGATTTGGTGGCAATGATAAGATCTACAGGTGTTATTCAAGGTGATATGACTCTTCACGTTACCGGAGGAACTGCTGATCTTATTGATGCAATAGACGCTATATATGGTTCTTTCCCAATGGTTATTTTGTATGTCTTGGTTACAATTTATATAGCGTTATTTCTACTTTTCAGGTCGGTGCTTTTACCAATTAAAGCAGTTTTAATGAATGGCATGAGCATATTTGCCTCGTACGGTGCATTAGTTCTTATATTTCAACAAGGTTATTTCCAGGACGTATTAGGTTTTACCGCATTAGGGTATATAGACGCAATATTACCAGTCATGCTTTTTTGTATAATTTTTGGATTAAGTATGGATTACGAAGTATTTCTCTTAAGTAGAGTTAAGGAAATATATGACGAAACTGGTGATAATACTTACAGTGTAGCTCAGGAATTGGAACGGACTGGAAGAATAATTACAAGTGCCGCATTAGTCATGGTATTGGTCTGTGCTTCGTTTGCCATGGCTGATATTGTAATCGTCAAAATGTTCGGGGTTGGATTAGGATTGGCTATAATTATAGACGTTACCCTAGTCAGGGCTATTCTTGTTCCTGCTTTAATGCGCGTTATGGGAAGATTAAACTGGTGGGCTCCTAAGTTTGTAAGAGATTTCGGCAAGAACTGAATACAATATTCCGGCTAACCTAAGCAGTAAACCCGTTTCCCCGTTTTAGGAAGAAATTTTCCTATATTTCTTATAGTTCTTATCAGGAATCTGATAAGAACACCGAATATGAATAAGGAGAGCAAGCGCTCCATTGGGCCTCCCTACAGAGAGTTAACGTTCAAACTCCGTAGATTCCGTAATGAAACTTACAAAATTCTATCGCCGGCCATGTTAACCCATCCACTCATTTCGTGAGGCATGGTAACGAGTGGTGCCATTGCGAGATATTATGGACTGAGTTGTTCCATAGATGTTACGCCTATACGCCCC
>CAYUCO010000039.1:0-6737 GCA_964443385.1 uncultured Dehalococcoidia bacterium
TTCAACAGTCTTTCATATGCAAAGTTTCCACAGTTCTCACCAATAGAAAATTCTTTTTCCTCTGGAATTATATGGTGAAAGTCAAAACCGGCTGGACATCTATCGTATCCACAAGTGACACATTTTCCCCCAAAATGTTCAATCAGTAGTTTTTTGTACTTGCGCCCTCTTGCCCGTTTTTCCTCTGCTTTTCTTTCTCGGAAAAATTCTTGTTCATTTAATGTTTTAAATCTTATCTTACTGTATGTAGAACAGCATTTTTTACACCAAGCGTGAAAACCATCTATAGCAGCTTTTTGCCTGTAAAAACTTTCAGGCGTAGCTGGCTTCTCTTTGTCGCATTTAGTACATTTTCTAGTTGTCAAAACTCGAACAGGCCATTCGTCAGGCTTTTTCATTACTCTACTTTTCAAAAGAAAAAAGACACACAGATAACCACAATAAAAATTCTGTTTCGTATGCTGGATGAAAACCATTAAGCAATGCAAAGATTAAAGCTCCAAACATTGCGACATTGGCAGCAGAACGAAAAGAAAACTTTAAACCAAGGTCTAGTCTAGACAAATCAAGTACCCCCGGTGAGAGTCGAACTCACGTTACCGCTTTATAAGAACGGCGTTCTAACCGTTGAACTACGGGGGCAAGTTTCTTAATGTGTGCGATTAACTCTCACAAAAGTCGCACACTTAGGAAGGTCTTTTAGAGTTCTTGCTCCAACATATGCGCAAGCACTCCGTATACCCCCAGCTATTTCCTGTATAGTATCTTTTACTGGACCTTTGTAATCAACAGACTTCATTGTTCCCTCTGAAGCCTTATAGGTCGCCATTCCACCACTATGTTTATTCATAGCCGTCTCACTAGACATACCATAAAAACTTAACGATTTTTTAGAACCACCGCAATAGGTCCAATCTCCATCACACTCATCAGTACCGGCCAACATGCCACCAAGCATTACAAAGTCTGCTCCAGCGGCAAAAGCCTTAACGACATCTCCAGCTTCCACACATCCCCCATCAGCACAGATGTGACCGCTAAGTCCATGAGCGGCGTCTGCGCACTCTATGATAGCAGAAAGTTGTGGATAGCCGCAACCCGTAATTTTTCTGGTTGTGCAAACGCTTCCCGGTCCAATTCCTATCTTTACTATATCTGCCCCACCACTAATAAGTAATTCACTAACCATTTCTGGTGTACAAACATTACCAGCCATAATAATTGAATGGGGAAAATTGTCTCTGATTCTTTTAACGTGGTCAACAAAAACTTTTTGATAACCATTTGCAACATCAATACATATCTTATACACTTCTGACCAGCCGGGGTCTAGAATACTGGTTAGTTTCTCTACTTCTTCTTCTTTGATACCTATTGTATAAAAAGTATTTAGTCTGGTTCCTTTGCCAAAGAAATCAATAAGATCGTCTAAACTATAATGCTTATGTAAGCATGTCTGCATTCTTTCCTGTTCCAGTTGCTCCGACATGGCAAAAGTACCAACAGTATCCATGTTGGCAGCAATTATAGGAACAATAGTTTCAGTTACGCCAGAGTTTAGATAGCGATATGTCTTCTCAATATTAACACCAGACCTACTGGTTAAAGTAGACCGCTTTGGTCTAATTAAAACATCGCTAAAGTCTAGCTTGATGCCATCTTCGACAATCATTTTTCTGACTCTAAACTATTAATTATTTTTTTCAACTCGTCAGATGTCATTATCACATTTTGTTTACTTAATATTTTATTGTCGTCAAACCAAGTCTGAATAAAAGACACTTCCTGTCCACCATGAGAACCATACACTTTGGTTTCCCAAAAGAAGTCTCCCATACTCTCGTGGCAAGTATATATCAGTTTGCTCATGACTGATTCATAGATGCTGGAAAGCCCGTGGTTTGGACTTGCTCAACAACTTCCTTTTCAGGAGCAACATATTGTCCTAGAGATGCAGAAGAACATTCAGATGCTCTCTTTATAATTTCTTTTTGAGATTCTTCCACTGAAACAGATGCCCACGCTTTAAGCGCTGGACCTTGAAGTTCTCTACCGAAAGAGAATGATGTATACCAAGGAAGATTTCCAACTTGATTAATTGCATTTAGATTGGTCACTGCTACGCCATCCGCTTGACCGCCGCTAAGAAATGCAATCATCCTAACACATGCGGGAACAGACTTTTTCAGACAATGAATTGTTGCCTCTGCAACTTGCTCTGTTGTAGCTTTCTGTTCTTCTTTTGAGGTATAACCAGACACAATCATATTAGGCTTCAAGATAAGAGAGTCTGCGTCAACCCCGTATTCTCTGAGCTTTGAAAACATATCATTTATAACAAAGTCTGTGGTCTGATAAGAAGCATACATAGGATGCTCGCCATCCATTAAGACTTCAGGCTCAAGAATAGGAACAATACCTAGCTCTTGGCATTTCCTAGCATAGATTGCAAGAAACATATTGTTAATCTCAATAACATCCCTGCTACTCTTTGGTGCTAGGACCGCTCTCCATTTAGCGAACGAAGCCCCCAGCGTCTTGTATTCCTTAAGTCTTTCGGAAAGACCATCTAGTCCTTCAGTAATTGTTTCAACGAATGGCTCATTGCTCCCACAGCAAGCACCCTGTTCTCTGTAAGGCTTTGCACCTTTATCAACTTTAATACCTAGCTTAATGCCCTTGTCAATAAGCGGTTGAACTGTCTCTGGATTTCTAATAGTCTCATCAAATAGAATTACTCCGCTAATAAAGTTTTCTAAACCATCTGATGAAAATATTGTATTTCTGTAATGATGCCTACTCTCAGGGGTTGATTCAACTGATACAGAAGCAAACCTTTTTTCTATAGTCGGAGTGCTTTCATCGGCAGCTAAAATCCCTTTTCCTTCAAAAACAATTGAGTTAAGTGTTTCTTGTGTTTCTTGTTGTGGATTCATAATTATCCTCTCTATAATTTTATTACTTTACCCTGTTTTGTAGAGTGCCACACCTTGTCTACTCCTAATGCAGACAATATATTACTACAGCTTGGACACGGCTTACTGTTTCTAAGCTCGCCGCTTGAGTTTATTCTTAGAACGACAACTTTCATCTTTGAGTCGATGTAATACTTTCCCCACAGTTTACTAAGCATATCAACTTCTGCGTGCAGATACGGATACTGCATTTGTTTTTTGTTACCAAACCTCTTTGCAAACCACATGGCCTTGGCGTTAGTCTTATCTGGATCGTTCTGTCCGATGGACAATAATTTGCTAGACCTCCACGCAAAAGAGAAGTGGTAGGTTCTATACTTTCTCTTTTCACTGTACGCTGTTGGAAAAAGTGAGTGGGCTAGAGTTATTGAACGGTCAACTATCATTTTATTTGGGCAAGGATGTATGAAATAAAGGAGAGCGAAACACGGAATTTTAGACCAATTTAATTCACTCCCTCACATCTTTCGCCGCCGTCCCCCTAGTTTATTGTAGATTTTTGCTCTGTCAAGATAAAAATTTTACTTTTTCGGATTGTGATTTTCTTAAAAAATCACCTGACGATAAATAATTAATAACCGACTCTATAAACGCCAATGGAGACAGGCATTTCTACCCGTCTCCACTGACGCATCTAACCGTAACGGATAGAACACTGGCCCCCGTTAGCTTTTGGTGCTAAACACCAAGAACCTGTCGGATCTTTCCTCGAAGCACCTGTCCATTTCCTCGGTTCGAGGCAGCCTTCGCTGCCTGACTAACATTTGAGGCTAGCGTTGCGGTGATACCTAGCTTAGAAGCAGCACTCTTCCTGCCTCTACAGGTAGAAGCATAAGTGCCTTGTCCAGTCGAACGACAAACTGCTGTCAGTGGGTCGAACTTCTTACCCCTAGTCTTACCATTCTTGGCAGTACCAACAATAGTCTTGCCTTCCAGAGTCCAGCTATAAGACTTAGTTGTCTGTGATAGAGCCAGTAGAAATTGTGTCTCAGTCATTTCCTTCTCCTTTAAGTTCCTTAAGGTCTTCTTCCATACACTCAGCTAGGTGCGCCTCAAGTGCCGCAACCTGCTTTTTCAACTCTGCGATTCTAGAGGCGATATTGTCCATATAACCTCTAGCCATTTCTTCTACAGTAGGCATATTAACTCCTTTGTTTCGGGCCGAAGCATAGTGTATTATACCGTCAGTTGTCATAAATTGCAAAAGTATTTTTCACGATTTCCACTCGGTCCCGCTGTGCTTTTGTTTTGCTTGGCAGGTCTTCGGTCTGACATCCTAATCTACACGCTACCAAAGCAAGCTCAAGACAAGTCATCTTACTAAACCCGTTGTCTAGTAAGTCAGACGCCAAGTCATTCAATCTTGAGCTATCCGACATGATATTCATTACTATACTTAAGTACTCATCCTTATCTGCCGGTCTTCCTTTTTTATTCATACCTCAACTCCCAGCTTACAAAACAGAAACCATCCAACTCCTAAACCGGACAGAAAAACTATCCCGTTACAAAAACCTATAATCATGAAATCCAATATGTCATATTTTCTCATCGCTCTATTCTCAAATCCGGTACGTTCTGGTAATACATTCTCATCTTCCATATTTATCCTCAATCCTGATTATATCTTCTTCTAAACATTTCCCATACTGCATCTCATATACTACCATATCCTCCTCTCCAGTGTTAGTCATTTGATGGGCGTCATTCTAATGTATCTCTACAGTAAAGCCCGGCTTAGCTTTCCAATTAGTATTATTGTATCTAAAGATGCCTTCACCTTCTATTACATACCAGAACTCACTTCTTTTTTGATGACGTTGATATGATATTTCTTCGCCGGGACCGATTACTATTTTCTTAAAAACAACTTCATCAGACCGAAATATATCAGTATAACTTCCCCAAGGTTTTTCTACTGTATTGTTACTTCCATCCACTTAGTACCATCCTCCTTAATTTGCCACATTCCGCTGCCATGCTTATCGAAAATGGCTATTTCATCATCATCTCCCACGAGCCACTCATGTATAAGCCTTACAGATTTGAATGGTCCGTACTTTTTAACATTCTTCTTATCTTGACTATTGGTAAACACTATCTTCAAAATACATCCCTCTCAATTTTTTAATAGCAAGGTCAATCACCTGAGCCACAGCCTGTTTACTGCACTTCTTCTTCTCTGCGATCTCCTTAACACTAATATCCTTGACATATTTTAGATACAGGTATTCTTTTTGTAGATTTGTTAATGCATGACACTCGATCATCTTTCTAGCCATAGACCTTCTTTTGCCCCTCTCTTCTTCTTCCTCCACCTCATTCGACATATCGAACCTATAATCCTCTAGCTCCAATCCAGAAGAATCACCATCTCCATCATACTGCGTTTTTCCTCTAGGAGCATCAATAGAAAAAGTCTTCTCCTTACGCTTTGCAGCCTGTCTCAACTCCTTCCAGATTTGATTTTTTCCGTATGTAATCCTGAGAGTGGTCCTCTTAAAGCCCCGACTAGGATCAAAGTTATGTTCTGCCTTTGCAATTGCACTTGCGACATTAGTAACAGCATCTTCATCACGAAGAATCGCTGCACTTGGACCGGCAAATTTTATAATCATAACCATAGCTTCCTTTCGGTAGCTAGCAATGTCTCTCTCTTCAACCGGAACATTAAACTGGTTAGCCATTTTCCCTCTCCAACATGATAATTTCGTTCTCAACCGAATCAACAACACAGATCCTACTCTGCCCGAACTTCTTAAGTAACTTGTTTCCAAGCTCCAGCATAAACTCCTTTATATCTGACATTGGAATAAATAACTTCGGGTAATTTATTGCCGCTATCTCCCACCCTCTCTCCCTGTAATTAGTTCCAGATATGTAAGTTGTCTCTGTTATTCTTACCGGTATTACCTTCCCGTATGCCTCTTGAACTTCTCCAACCACCCTCTCTAGAGTGAAACCGTATATATCTTCTCCAGTAACACTGTTAATGCTTCCTAGATACAATTTAACTTCGTAATAATCTCTAACTTTCATTTGACTTATCTATATTTAAATATAGGCTCTCCGTCTTTCCTTATAAGCGAGATAACCATATGGCAAACCATAAGATGTAAGGTTTCAATAGTCAACATATCACAACTATCTATTATAACAGACGTACATTCTCTCTTACAAAGTTTTCCACCCGTCCCGCCTGTTAGCACAATCGCTTTACAACCAATTTTACTGGATGTGTCAACTGCCTTGACTACATTATTAGAGTTTCCACTGCCACTGATTGCAACTACGATATCACCCTCGTTGGCGAAAGTTTTTATTTGTTCGGCAAAGATGTAATCATATGATACGTCATTAGACCAAGCAGAAATAACCTCGGTATTATCTACTAGCGACATCGCCCTAAACCTGTTTTTATTACTAAGCAGGGCGGTTTTCTGTAGGTCGGCGGCTAAATGAGATGCTGTTGAAGCACTGCCACCGTTACCGAATATAAATATCTGCTTGTTTGAATCTCTGGCCTCCTGCAAAATCCCGACTATATCAATCACCTTATCTATGTCAATATTTTTTACACAGGAAATATTATGATCCAACATCTCTTGAGCTTTGCTCTTCATCATTCCAAGGAACCTTCTTTCCTTCGTGATCGACCTGAATAAAACCACAACTTTCACACAGGACGCATATCACATATCCATCCTTAACATCTTCCTCCGAAATTAATCCCGCCAATCCACACTCAATATCATGTCCAAG
>CAYUCO010000040.1:0-9461 GCA_964443385.1 uncultured Dehalococcoidia bacterium
TCGAGATATCGCAGGTCCAAAAAATGTGCGTTGTATCATCCATAATATGTAACCCGCTGTTAGTACTATTGCGAATACCGACAAAGTAGTTATTATTGGCCACACCTCAAATGTACCTAAGAAAACCAGCAGTTCAGCTATAAATCCACTTGTCCCAGGAAGTCCCAAAGAAGCCAATCCGGCAACCAAAAATGCAGCCCCTACAAAAGGCATATTAGACGCGAGTCCTCCAAGATCAGGTATGTGTCTAGTATGTGCTTTATCGTATATCAAACCTACCACCAAAAACAAAAGGCCGGTTATAGTGCCATGGGTAAACATCTGCATCGCAGCTCCAGTTAATCCCACAGAGGATACAGACCCCCCGACTCCAACCACAGACGAAATACCTAGTAGTACATAACCCATGTGACTGACACTGCTAAAGGCGACAAGTCTTTTCAAATCTGTCTGTCTTACGGTACAAACAGCTCCATACAAAACACTTATCACAGCAAGCGTTGCAATAACCCAGGCCCATTCCTGTGCCTCACCTGGAAATATCCCTACTGCCAACCTTATCATTCCATAACCACCCATTTTCAACAGAACACCAGCCAGCATCACGCTTACAGCTGTAGGAGCATCAGTATGAGCATCGGGTAGCCAAGTATGAACAGGCCAAACTGGTAATTTAACAGCGAATGCCAAAAACAGGAACGCAAACATTGTCCCTGCCGGCATAAACAATTTAGCTTCCGATATTAATTCAGGCAATGCAATAATGCTGAAAGAGCCTGTGGAAAAATAAAGTCCTAAGATAGAAACAAGCATAAATGCACTACCCAGAAGAGTAAAAATAACGAATTTCATTGCTGAATATTCTTTTCTACCACTTCCCCAGATAGAGATCAAGAAATACATTGGTAGTAATTCAAGCTCCCAAAATATAAAGAATAAAACAAAATCCAAAGAGATAAATACACCCATGACCGCGCTTTGCAGTATCAAGAGCCACATAAAATACTCTTTTACTCTCAGTTGAATACTAAAGGAAGCTATTATGGAACAGAAACCCAATAATGAAGTTAACAAAACCAGTGGAGCACTAAGTCCATCTACTCCTAAGTGATATTGAATGTTTAGTACTGGTATCCAATTCTCATATTTTTCTACTAATTCCATTCCCCCTTCCAGATCTATGTCTGCAGTTTGGAACAAATAAAAACACAAGAATCCAAGTACAAGTTCAACAAATCCAATAAAAACAGCACAGAGGCGTACTTTCTTAGGATCGTTCAGGCCCAACAATATAAAAATCGCCCCAGCTAGAGGTAAAAATATTATAGCTGAAAGAAGCATCAGTTTATAAACTCCATATCAATAATTATCCCCATACAACAAATCCTATTAGAATACTAACAATCCCGACGGACATGCCTGCACCATAAATTTGAACCTGTCCAGTTTCAAGGTTAGTAACAATCTTCCCACTATTTCTACTGAAGAATCCAATAATGTTACCGATTCTGTCCACTATGTTGCGGTCACACCAATCAATCAATCGTGCTAACCCGTTGTAGAAGAAAGAAATTGTGATCTTACCTTCATATAATTCATCAAAAAAGTATTTCCTGAAAATAAGTTTATAAACCGGTCCCGTCATGTAAGAAAATTCACCATCTATGATTGTAGAAGTCTTAACAGATTTCCTGATATATATAAGGTATGCCAGTCCGATTCCAGAAACAGCTATAATGCTAGAGATGCCAGCTGCGACAAAATCAACAGGATGACCTTTGACATATACGTGATCAACCATATTAAGCATTTTTGAGAACCAATACTGAGGAATCGAACCAATTCCTCCTTCAATAACTGGGTTGAATAAGAAACCAGCTACGATCGCTGGTATAGCTAAAATAACCATTGGTAAGACCATAACTGCAGGCGATTCTCCCAAATGTACATCATGCGAATCCGCACCAGAATCGGGTTCAGCTGCTATGCCCCCTCTGAATTCACCGTGGAATGTCATAAACAAAGCTCTAAACATATAAAAAGCGGTCATAAAAGCGGCCATTAAGGCCATAATGGCAACCACAATTTGTATGGCGTCGGGATGATGCAAGCTTGCGGCAATTATCTCATCCTTGCTCCAAAATCCTGCCAATGGAAATATACCTGCTATACTAAGGGAACCTATAAGAAAAGTGTAATAAGTCCAAGGCATATGCTTTTTCAAACCACCCATATATCGCATGTCAAAGGTACCAGTGGCATGATTTACACTACCAGAACCCAGGAATAATAGCGCTTTGAAAAACGCGTGAGTGAAAAGGTGGAAAATAGCC
Source organism: uncultured Dehalococcoidia bacterium (assembly GCA_964443385.1). GTDB lineage: Bacteria > Chloroflexota > Dehalococcoidia > Lucifugimonadales > UBA2985 > VFHP01. The sequence continues at coordinate 2,334 of CAYUCO010000040.1, forward strand.
GGACCATAAGCTCCTATACCAAGAGCGAGCATCATAAACCCTAATTGACTCACTGTAGAGTAGGCAAGTACTCTCTTTATATCGTACATTACCAAGCCCATAGAAGCGGCAAACAAAGCTGTAACTCCTCCAGTAAGAGCAACAACACTCATGGCAGTCGAAGAAACCTCAAAGAGTGGGAAGAATCTAGCCACCAAAAATATCCCCGCAACTACCATGGTAGCCGCATGAATCAGAGCGCTAACAGGAGTGGGACCTTCCATGGCATCAGGCAACCACACATGTAATGGAAATTGTGCTGACTTACCCACAGCTCCAGCGAAAATACCGAGCGCCACTAGAGTAGCAATGCTACCAGTAAAAAAACCAGATTTAGCAGCAAAATTCACAGAGGATATATCAAACACTGAACCGGACATGCCTGCTCCAGTAAATTCAGATGCGTTCGCTGCGAAAATTTCTCCACCATTTGCGAAAAGATACAAAATTGCCAACAAGAATCCAAAATCACCTAGCCTAGTAACTAAAAATGCTTTCTTAGCTGCCGCGGTCGCAGAGGGCTTGTGAAACCAAAATCCTATTAACAAGTAAGAACAAAGCCCGACCAATTCCCAGAAAAAGTAAATTTGTATAATGTTGCCTGCAAGCACCAAACCTATCATAGAAGCTGTGAATAAAGATATGTAAGAAAAATATCTTGAGTATCCTGGGTCTCCGTGCATATACCCTTGAGAATAAATAAGGACCATTAAACTTACACCACTGACAACAACCAACATAATAGCTGTCAATGGATCCATAAGTATTCCTACAGATAATTCCAAGGAACCTACAGTAATCCAAGAATGGGAAGGCCAAACTATCTTACCCTGACTACTCCACACCTCCAAAACCGATTGTATGGATAAAACGAATCCTATCCCAACAGCGATAATAGCAACATAACCGCTTACTCTGTCATATCCATTCAAAAACGGCCTTATTACCAAAGATATGAATATAAATGCAAACAGTGGGAGTAAAAATATGGCCCAAGCCATCATTTCAGTCATAAATGATCAATCTCACTTATATCTTCAAAGTTATTAAATATCATTAAAAAACCTATAGCTTCCTAAGTATTTCTTCTGCAACATGTTCTCTGCCTCTAGGAACCATAATGCGATATGGTATTTGTTCACCCCATGACAATATATGGCCTTCTGGCAGCAGTTGAGTTGGAAGTCCCTCTCCTTCCAGGAGTTCTTTCCACATCTCTGCTATCATTAAGTTAGGAGCTTTTTTAAAATCTACCCACATTGTATTATCAACCCTTCATCAAGTTAACGTTAGTAAGATCTACAGTTTCTCTGTTGCGATATATGGCAATTACGATTCCTAAAGCCAAGGCCACTTCCGCAGCCGCAACCGCTATGATGAATATAGAAAATATCTGACCAGTTAACAAAGTGTTTAAGGCAGTATCTCCCAACGGAGTACCATTAGCGAGAGCCAAACCTATTTCTTCGTCCAATGCAGCCGTTGAAACAGTCATTCCCTGAGGAATTGTATATCTACTAAAAGCAATCAAGGCTATGTTTACCGCGTTGAACATCAATTCTATAGACATCAACACGATCAAAATGTTTTTCTTGGAAAGGGCGCCATATAGCCCTATCCCAAAGATTATGGCTGACACTATTAAAAAGTTTTCTAAATTCAGGATTCTACCTCCGTGTCTCTCACAAGAGCAAGCGCTCCTATAACTGCTGCCAGCAAAACTACAGAAACAACTTCCATTGGCAGCACGAATCGAGTCATAATTAATGTGGATATAACTACAGTAGTATTACTAAATACGTTTTTGATTCCTTGTTCAGTATTACTCAGGTCTTCTTCATTTCCACCAGGAGAAACCTCAAATCCTTTACTGTCCCATGTATTCCAATCTGTGGAAATCGCCGTTGACACAATCAAAGCAGTCAAAGCAGCCACCAAAATCAATATCAAGGGACTGAAACCATGAGACGTACTACCATCTTGAACATTACTAGTTAACATTATTGCAAAAATTATCAATATAGAAACAGCACCTACGTAAACCAATACCTGTACAACAGCCAAAAATTCAGCGTTAAGTAATACGAACAATCCTGCAACAGCCAGGAATGAAACTACCAAGAACAAAGCCGCTCTAAATATATCTCTTTGGTTTACAACAGATATAGCGGAAGTTATGGCCACGAGGGACATCACTCCAAAAACAATGTCTAATAGACTCATTTGCGGCCAACCTCTTCCCAAGACAATGGTTCATCTTTATGTGGATGATAATTTTTACCTTCCAATTGTGGTCTATACCAAGTACTTAATCTTCTTTCAGCGGATTTTAATTCTTGAATGGGTATAATAAGGTCATCCCTACGATATTGACCTCTTTCAAAACCGCTACCCATAAAAAGTGCATCATATGGACAAGCTTCCACACATAGACCACAGAACATACATCTACCTATATCTATGTCAAAGGTGTCTACAGTGTAAGATTGCCCCTCTTGCATATTGGACCCGCCAGGGTGAGTCACTATCTTAATAATTCCCAAAGGGCAATATTTAGCACAACTAGCACATCCAGTACATCTTTCTTCAAACCAACCAAATTCTTCTCCCCTAAACCGGGCCGCCTGAGGAACCGCCTCCTCTGGATACTGTACAGTGAAAGGTTTTCTAAATAGATTCCTAAAAGTTACCGCTAAACCTTTTGCTATTCCTAAACCATACATTACATATACCTTCTTATACTAAATATTAATTGTTGCCCGCGTTCTTGAGAACAGAACTTCTGGTACTCAATTTTGCAGATACCAGATGTGACGATATAACGAGACATGCCACTGTAATCGTCCAGTTTATACCAGCCATTAGCCATATTTCACCACCGGTAGGCTCACCCCACGCCAATACTTCTGCAGCTGTTACAAATAAATTAATCAATCCTAACGGGAAGAGAAATTTCCATGCGAGACCCATGATCTGGTCTACTCTTAATCTTGGCAATGTAGCTCTTATCCAAAGTAATATGAACCAAACGAGACCCACTTTCAAGAAGAACCACAAAGGACCGGGAAGTATTGGTCCCTCCCAACCCTTTAAAAACAGCGTGGTCATTATTGAAGCTGCTCCAAACGGAGCTATAAATTCCGCCAATTGAAATGTTCCCCATTTCATACCACTATATTCAGTATGAAACCCTGCGACCAGTTCAGAATCAGCTTCTACAATGTCAAATGGAGATCTATTCATTTCTGCAGAAATAGCTATAAAAAATATAATGAAACCCAAAGGCTGGACTAATATAAACGGAACAAATTGTCGTTCCACAATATCAACCATGGACAAAGATCCTACAAACAACAAGACTCCTACTATCGACAACACCATAGGTACTTCATAGCTAACCAATTGAGCGACTCCACGCATAGCACCAAAAAGTGAGTATCGATTACCTGAACCCCAACCTGCCATAAACATAGCAACTGTAGGTACTGTAGTGACTGCTATTATGAACAATATTCCGATATTTAAATTAGATATATATGCATTATGACCATACGGTATAACTGCAAATACCAGTATTGGAGGGACTATGAACATTAGTGGAGCCAAATTGAAGACCCAAGAATCCACGCCATCCGGTTTAGTATCTTCTTTACTCAGCAGCTTTACTGCATCCGCTATTGGTGTGAATAAACCCCAAGGCCCCCATCTATTTGGGCCTAAACGAGACTGAAATCTCGCAATAAGACGTCTTTCCACCCAAGTACCCAAAGTAGTAATAATAACAACAGTGTTAATAACGGAGAAAACAATCAAGAATCCCGCTATTAAGTAGGCCAGCCAATCTGGTATAGGAGAAACACCGAATATGGTCAAATCTGCCAAAAACTGGTAGATATTTCCATAAAACGCGTTTGCTTCTTTAAAGGGCACGTATGCGTTATCCACTACCTGTCTACCTCTCCCATATTAATATCCACACTCCCAAAAGTAACTATCATATCCGCCAATTTAGTATCTACCAACATATCCTTTAGAGCAGTTAGATTGATCAGAGAAGATGACCTGATTTTACATCTATAAGGCGAAATGCCCCCGTCACTAACAAGGTAGAATCCTAATTCTCCTTTGGGCCCTTCAACATGACCATATGCGTCTCCGACAGGCGGCCTTATAAGATTCGCTGTGTCTGCCCGAATAGGACCTTCAGGTATTTGATCCACACATTGCTGCACAATTTTCAGGGATTCCCTCATTTCTGCTATGCGAATAAGATATCTGTCATAGTTATCCCCTACTGTACCAACGGGAATTTCAAATTCCATTCTGTCATAGACGTCATATGGATCAGCTTTACGAAGATCCCAGTTAACACCAGATGCCCTCAGAATTGGACCGCTTATAGAAGAATTAATCGCCTGTTCTGAAGATAAGATACCTATATCTTTCGTCCTGGAGAGCAGGATTTCATTGCCAGTAATGAGTCTTTCGTATTCATCTATGTATCCAGGCATATACCCCAGAAAATCAGTGAGCGCTTCCCAGAATTCGGACGGTGCATCTTGAAATATCCCGCCCACTCTCATAAAACTGAGAGTTATTCTTGCACCACACAACATTTCAAACATGTCTAATATCTTTTCTCTCTCCCTGAAACAATACATTAGTGGAGTAGCTAGTGCTCCAACATCATTCAAGAAGAACCCAGTAGCTACGAGGTGACTAACCACACGTTGCAGTTCTGCAACAATTACCCTGAGATACATAGCTCTCTCAGGTGGTACAACACCGGCAAGTTTCTCCACTGCCAGAACATATGAGAGATTATTAGACATAGAAGACACATAATCTAATCTATCTGTGAGTGTTATAACTTGAGTGTATGTACGCTCTTCGGCAAGTTTCTCTGAGCCTCTGTGTAGATATCCGAATATAGGCTCTACATCTATAATCATCTCGCCGTCAAAAGTAACACGCATTCTGAATACCCCATGAGTGCTAGGGTGTTGAGGGCCTATGTTAACTGTTATTGGCTCTGTTCTAATTGGCATGTTTTTGTACCTCTTTAGCGAGGATCCTCCAAGTAATCTTTACGCTGTGTGTGCCCTGGAAATCCTTCCCATAAGAGTAATCTCTTCAGGTTATAATGCCCGTTAAACTGAATCCCCATCAGATCATATACTTCGCGCTCCTGAAAATCTGCACCTTGCCAAATATGAGTAACTGAGGGAACTTCAATGTCTTCTCTTCCCCAACATTTGGACTTTAAAACCACCCCATGGTTCAAAGAAATAGATCTCAGGTGATACACCATTTCAAAGTATTCTATGTAATCCACTGCGGAGACGGCGACTAGATAATCTAAGCTGGTTTCTGGATCATTCTTAAGCTGAGCACATACGTCAGCGATAGATTCTGGTTTAACCCACACATCTCCTTCACCATGACTTTCAACAACGTCAGGGATAAATTCGTTTAATTTGCGCGCTAAATTTTCAGTATCCAAAACGGAAGTCATTTAATCTCCTGCAGCCCTTCCAGAAAGACTGTACTTCTTTATCTTATCGTGCAGTTGCATAATCCCGTATAACAATGCGTCTGGTCTGGGTGGGCAACCTGGAACGTATACGTCTACTGGGACTATTCTGTTCACTCCAGGCACTACACTATAACCTTGATAATAAGGACCACCACTTGTGGCACACACTCCCATAGAAATAACCCATTTCGGTTCAGGCATTTGTTCGTATAATCTGCGTATGACCGGCGCCATTTTCCAAGTAACCGTGCCCGCTACTATCATCAAATCGGCCTGCCTAGGAGATGCTCTCATAGCTTCCATTCCAAATCTAGATATATCAAACCTAGACATAGCACTGGCTATCATTTCAAAAGCACAACAGGCAAGCCCAAAGGTCATTGGGAATACTGACGATTTTCTACTCCAATTTAAAAGTGCATCCACAGACGTTACTATTATGTTTCGTTCAAAGTCCGGCTCCACCTGTATAGAATCTTTTGTGAATGGTTCAAGATGAGTAGCCTTCATGTCATTGATCTCAGAACCCTCTTCCCTATCCAAGTCCCAAGTAGTGGCGTGTAGGGGTATAGTGATTCCAACACCGCTTTGATTCAAACTGACCTCACTATCAGTAAACTCAGCCATAAATTAACTCCATTCTAATGCTTTATATCTCCACGCATACGCCCATCCGACAACCAAAATCATAATAAAGATCAACATCTCCACAAATGCAAACAGCCCTAACTTACCAAAGGACACCGCCCATGGGTAGATGAATATTGTCTCTACATCGAAAACAACGAAGAGTAAAGCGAATTGATAGTATCTAAAATTGAATTGCGGCCATCTTTTGCCAACGAGATTCATTCCTGATTCATAAGGGCTACTTTTTACGAAGCTAGGTTTGTGAGGGCGCACCCTTATAAAAGATAGTAACCACGATAGAACCAACAACGTTCCCGGCAGTATTACAGCCAGTGCGGTGAATATAGCTATGAGCCCATACTGACGAAAATAATCTTCAAGCATAGGCGTATATTTCTCCTATAACAAACACTGGAAAAAATATATCATAGCCATGACCAGATTATCAAGTGAAATTAACCACAAACTTCTTCAATATTTGAACTGTTCCGATAAACAATGCTATTGCTTTAAGTTATACTTGATTATAAGAATTCCAAAAAATACATGAATAGACTTATGAATTTAAACATTAGCAACAACAAATACATTCTGACTACTTCAGTGGCATTAATATTTCTGTTTGTAATATTAACTCGGACGGATATGTACAACCCCGGTCAAGACACCCCAGAAAGCATCATGAAATTAGCAGGTGAATGGAGTTCTTTTTCTGGATCAACGCAAGATCTACAAGAAAGCACCATAGTGGAAGTATGGGACATTCTATCAAATAACTTTGTAGACAAAGAAACATTAAATCCTGAAAGTATCAGTGAAGCCGGATTAGAAGCTCTGCTTTCCACTATAGCGAATCAAGAATCATACGATCCTTCAACCCTAAGTTACATCACAATCGACGCAATGCTTGAAGAGATAGGAGA
>CAYUCO010000041.1:0-1084 GCA_964443385.1 uncultured Dehalococcoidia bacterium
AAAGGACAATCTTTAGATGCAATCCGACAGGCTATGGATCATGATGGTCCAGTTGTTGTTGATTTTGTTTTAGCTAAAGAGGAAAATGTATATCCTATGATACCGGCAGGACAAAGCACTGCTGATCTTATGGAAGAAAAATTTGACGACATGGAAGTGTTGAAGAGAGGATCCACATCATAGAAACCGAGCGACATACAATTGTAGCATTGGTTCAAGATAAACCAGGGGTTTTAAATAAACTCGCCGGTATGGTCAGACGGCGTGGTTTCAATATATCTAGCTTGACTGTAGCCAATAGTGAACAGAAAAATTATTCCAGAATGACTTTCGTAGTCGAAGGGGATGACGCTACCATAAACCAGGTTATCAACCAATTGTACAAAATAATAGAAGTAGTCAAAGTATCTGATATAACTAAAGAGAACGTGGTTATCAGGGAATTGGCACTGATAAAAGTGGCTACTACTCCTACTAATCGCCCAGAGATATTCCAATTGGTAGAAGTGTTTAGGTCTAATATATTAGATGTGTCTTCGGATTCCGTTATAATTGAAGTCACAGGTGATGAAAACAAAGTGGATTCTCTTTTAGCAATATTGGAACCCTTTGGTATCAAAGAAGTTATGCGTACAGGTCGAGTTGGGCTTATACGTGGTATATCTAACTCCATTTAGTCAACGGCCAAGTACACCAAACTTAACTTAATGAACTAGAGAATGGAACTCACGAAGTTAGACATAGGTACTATCTGGGTGTAAAATAACACCGTATTAAGATTATTTAAGAGGAGCCCAATATAATGGCTGTTATTTATTATGAAAACGATGCGGACTTATCTTTACTTGATGGGAAAACTGTAGGTGTTGTCGGATATGGCAGTCAAGGGCATGCACATGCTTTAAGCCTGAAAGACAGTGGTGTGGATGTCATGGTTGGTCTATATAATGGTAGCGCTAGCTGGGAAAAAGCAGAGGCTGCTGGACTTAAAGTAGCTGAAGTTGCTACTATGGCAAAGGAGTCTGACATTATCATGATGTTAGTGCCAGACCATTTACAAGGTAAAATTTATAAAGAGTCCATT
>CAYUCO010000042.1:0-2812 GCA_964443385.1 uncultured Dehalococcoidia bacterium
CACTTATCAATGCATTATTGGTCGAAAAAGCCGATGAACAAATGAGAGGAAGAGTACTAGGTGTTCTTGCATTGGATAGAGCCATGATGACCTTCGGGGGGGCGCTTGCAGGGTTTATGGCTGAAGCACTTGGGGCTCAACTGTCACAGATAATCTTTGGAACAGGATTAATATTGACAGCTTTATTGATGTATATACTTTACAAACCTCTTAGGTTAATCGATTAATTCATCCTCTTTATTTCTATCTCCCCACCACTCTTTTATCCGATCAACTACTGTTCCCTCGTAGCCATTTTCTGTGGGATTGTAAAAACGGACGCCCATCATAGAATCGGGCAAATTATTTGTTGGCACAAAATTACCTTCGAAGTCGTGGGCGTACTTGTATCCTTCTCCATAACCTTGTTCTTTCATGAGATCCGTAACTGGATTCCTTAGATGCTTAGGAACAGGATCTTTAGCACCTCCTCTAATCTTTTCAAAGGCTTTATTGAGAGCCATGTATGAGGAATTACTTTTTGGGGCAGTTGATAAATAGACAGTGGCCTGAGCTAGTGGAATACCTCCTTCAGGCATACCTACGAAATGTACAGCCTGCTGGGCAGCAATGGCTATAGATAGAGCGTTAGGGTCGGCCATACCAATATCCTCAGATGCAGAAATGACCAGCCTTCTGGCGATAAACATAGAGTCTTCTCCTGCCTCAATCATTCGGGCTAACCAATATATGGCTGCATCAGGATCAGATGATCTAATAGATTTTATGAAAGCCGATATATTATCGTAGTGATTGTCTCCGGATTTATCATAAATAAGAGATTGAGATTCAGCACATTTCCCCAATACATCTACTGTAATTTGACGCTTTCCTTTAGGATCGTTAGTCATTGATAACGCGGCGAATTCTAGTAAATTCAGAGTCCTTCTTGCATCTCCATTACCTAGTCTAATCAAATATTCGCAGGCATCTTCAGTTAACTCTATGTTCCAATTAGCCAACCCTCGATCTTTATCATTTAAGGCTCTAAGTATAATATTTTCTATATCGTGTGGATTTAATGGGTTTAGAACGAAAAGCCTACACCTTGAAAGTAATGGTGCAATAACCTCGAATGACGGATTTTCCGTTGTTGCTCCTATGAAACTAATAGTACCATTTTCCACATATGGCAATATGACATCCTGTTGTGCTTTATTGAATCTATGTATTTCGTCAATAAATAATAGGGTTTTATGACCGTACATGCCGGTAGTGGATTTAGCATCCTCAATTATTTTCCTGACATCTCCGACTCCAGCGGCTACGGCACTAATGCTTATGAATCTGGCATTAACGTGTTGGGCTATCAAATTTGCCAAGCTAGTTTTTCCGGTGCCTGGTGGACCCCAAAATATTATGGACGGCAAATATCCCAGATCCAAATTGACTCTAAACGGCTGGCCGTCTCCTACTAGGTGTTCCTGACCTATAAATTCTTTGATTGATCTGGGTCGCATGCGAGATGCCAGAGGAGATCGAGCAGCAGATAATTCTATACTTCTATAGTCAAAAAGATCGGCCATAACTTACCACCTACAATAGAAACAGTTTTTGAGTTATCCACCAAAGAGTTTCCTCGGGGCATTAACGGTCATATCTGTAATTTGATCCTTGGTGACACCTAAATCTAGTAATCTCGGGATTACTTTTCTAATAATAAAACAGTATCCGTCTGGATTATTTAAACTCCGTCTATTGATATTTTCTGGCAACGCAGGCCTGGATCCACCGAAATCATGAGATAAGGTTATCTGCCCAGCATATCCAAGATCAACCAACTTCTTGACTACTTCAGTACGTTTCTCCCAATTCAGGCCTTCTGGATTGCCTGGATACCTATCCATACCAAGGAAACATCCTCTATCCATAATGTTTTTGAGGTAATCTATATCGTCTGTATCGTTACTATGTCCTATACATACCCTAGAAAGATCAGTTCCCTCTTCTTCAAATATATCCATCTGGTAGTTTCCTGCTTTAGCTAAAGCAGCCGTATGGGTTGCAATAGGAACTCCTGTTTCCAAAGATGCTCTTCCTGCAGAACGCAAAACCAGTTCATTTGGTCTAGTCAAAGCACCTTCATTAATATGTTCAACATCGGTAGCAACCTTTATTACTCCTGCTTTTACTCCAGTACTTTCAATTCCTTTTTCAATTTCTCTGATGAATGCTCTACTAAGTTGATCCACAGTCGCCCCCAGACCCACATGCCTGGGTATATCTCTCCATAATCCTGTTGCAGGAACTATATGCAAATGAACCTTTTCGGCTACTTCTTGTATTAATCGCATATCTCTACCTAAATCTAAAGTAGTAACATTCAAGATAGTCTGAACACCTTCAGAGTAAGCCTCATTCAACAGGGCAACACCTCTAGCGACATCACCATCGTGGTCTAACAAGTCTGGATATGTATATGGGACTCCGGCAGAACTTTCACGTATATGTTCATGGGTCAACGTAAAACCCATATCCTCGGAGTTTATCGGCCCCAAAACCGTGTTTACATCAACCATAATCAATCCTCCATAAATAGAACGATACCACAAATTATAATATGCTCTTTCGGTTTTGCCCATAAAATTTCCAAAACCTGACAAAATATTGGGTCTTCTTACTTGCATCCATCCAATACATACGTTAATATGGTGCCGTCTCTGGTGGTTCTGGCGGGGTGGAACCACCCGTCACCATCCCGAACACGGTAGTGAAACATCCCAGCGCCGACGATACTGCCCGGGCAACTAGGTGGGAAAATAGGTCACTGCCA
>CAYUCO010000043.1:0-1594 GCA_964443385.1 uncultured Dehalococcoidia bacterium
TGTATCAAATGGTTCTTTTTATATCCCCAGGTTTAACTTCGAGGGAAAAGAATTACCTATTTGCGCTTCTCCCTGGAACGCTTTTGTCATTTGTGGCTGGATGTGTCTTCGGATATTTGGTACTACTTCCTCCGGCTCTTAATTTTCTCATGACATTCGGGTCTGATATAGCTACACCTATGATAAGGGTTGGCAACTACATAAATTTGGTAATAAATTTATTGTTCTGGCTCGGTGTTTCTTTCCAAACCCCTTTGGTAATGTTCTTTTTGAGCAAGATAGGAGCTGTACACCCAAAAACTTTTACCAGACAAAGAAGAATAGCGATAGTCGCAGCATTCATTTTGGGGGCTATAATAACGCCTACATTCGATCCTGTTAATCAAAGTCTCGTGGCAATCCCAATAATTATCTTGTATGAATTTGGCATCATACTATCTAAATTAGCTAGACTGGGAAGTAAAGACAAAAAATAAGAGAAGGCAAAGTAAACAAACTGTTTATCTTCCACCTTCTCTACAAAACGTATAATTAACTATGTTTTATCTTTCTTGGATCTCCGAGTGCGCTTAGGCGCTTCGACAGCATTATCATCAGCGTCCCCTGATTGTCCTCTACGAAATTCCCGGATCCCCTTACCTAAGGCTCCTCCGATTTCTCCAAGACGTCCTACTCCAAATATTATGAGTATTATGACTATTATTATTATTAATTCGGTTGGGCCTATTCTAGGCATTAACTTCTCCTATCAAGATTATCTTGTGCAGCGACATAGTATATCTATGATGGATAGTAGTCAATACGAGATCAATGAAACCGAACTAGCCGAATTGATTTAGACAAATTACCAACCAGCAACAAGAACTACGTGGCCCTTCGGCTTATTTAGATCGAACTCTGTTCTATGCTATGATTAGTCATCATAGTTAGTGGAGCGCCTGATTTGAGAAAATCTAAAACAGTTCTTATAGATAACAATCCCGGGAGAAATGCTCAAACATTTGGCATTGCAAGGGAACTTGGAACAGACATGGATCTGATCCACGAGCCCTCTGTAGGAGTTATAGGAAATAAGGGGGACTCCCAATGTTATTTGGGTGTTCAACAAAAAGTTGAAGCAATCCAACAATCTCTCCGTTTACACATTGGCCAAAGCAAAGACCAACTTCACATGAGATTAATCCAACCGGAATATACTATAGCAACCTCAGATGGTATGAGAAACGGTACTAAAGAAATGCGTTATTCGTTAATTGGACGCGAGGTTACACATGATTCGGTATGTGAACACTTAAGTGCCAGTGGACTAGAAGGAACCATAGCAGTGGTAGCATGTGACAAACCACCCGTCGGAACGTTAGCAGGAATACTGGAACATAACAGACCCGCAATAATGATGTCAGATGGGACAATACGTCCAGGTGTAGACTCAGTTACTGGAGAAAGAATAGATATAATATCTGGATTCCAAGTTGCAGGGGATCACGATGAAGAAATGAAGAGGAGAATAGCCTGCGAAGCATGCCCGGGATTCGGTAGTTGTGGGGGAATGTTCACATACAATACAATGCAGACCTTCTTAGGAGTATTGGGC
>CAYUCO010000044.1:0-2420 GCA_964443385.1 uncultured Dehalococcoidia bacterium
ATTTCTGCATGGAGAGAAATGTTTATCGCTGAGACTAGGGAAAAAGCGATAGATATAGCTAGACCTCATGTGGAATGGCTGTACAAAGATAGAGCGGCCTCTGGGCACAGCAATGAATTGCCTTCAGCAGATCGCATAGATGTTGAATTTGACCAAGTTTTGAAAGATCGGTTTATCATTGGAAGTCCTGATGACTGCATTAGAGAAATATATAGATATCAGGACCTTGGAATCCAAGAGTTAATATTACGTTGCCAATGGCCTGGAATGTCTAACGAAGAATCACTAAATGCTGTAAACATGTTTGGTAAAGAAGTCCTTCCAGAATTTGCTACCAAATATTAATATGCGTTTGTAATGGCGTGTCACATGGACCTTGATTCAAGTTTTTCTAATCTGTGTATTAAATCAGTGCCCATGTGACTAGTTTTATCGGGCGTGGTATTCAGGTGGCCTTTTTTCTACAAATGATTTGCTAGCTTCCTGAAAATCTTCGGATAGATGCAGTTTTAGTGGTTGATTGTACATTTGCGCATCTGCGACAGAATGTAGCCATGATCTTCTAGTTATTCGCACGCCGGCTCTAGAAGCTAATGGAGGAGTTTTTAGGAGTTTTTCGGCTAATTCTTCAGCTGCTTCTAAGTGTTTTCCTGTTGGGACTAGGCGGTTAATGAGTCCTAATCTATACAGTTCACCAGCACTGATAGGTTCACCAGTTATAAGCATCTCTGTGGCGATTTTTGATGGCATGAATGCTGAAACTTTTGCCCAGACTCCACCTCCAGGTACTCCTCTATTATACTCTGTGAATCCAAATAGAGTCTCTTCAGAAGCTACTATTAAGTCACACTCTGCTGCCATAGACATTCCAGCTCCCAATGCATATCCATGAACAGCTGCAATTACAGGTTTCCAGTTTATAGAACGTCCAAGACGATGGTCTGGACTGTTTCCCCGAGCCCGTCGGGCTCGGGACTGAGGAGTCATATTGACGAATCGTTGTTTTATATCAGCGCCGGCGCAAAAGCATCTTCCGGTCCCGTAGAGGATACAAACCCAAGCGTCCTCATCTATATCAAATTCTAACAACGCTTCTTCCATATCATCTTCAAATTGGTCTGTCACAGAATTCAATGCATCAGGTCGGTTTATCATTATGTATCCAATTTTCCCTTTTCTATCATATGTAAGTGTTTCGTATTCAGTCACGATTATCTACTTAGGCATAATTTATTAGAACACTAGTGCTAATTTGACCTCAAAAACTATTGACATCAATAGAACACGCGTTCTAAAATAAGATCATACGTTCTATAGAACAAATATTCGAGGTGTTCTAAATGGTTAGTATGATTATATCTAAGCCTGAATTGGATTCAATCCCAGAGTTTTATCATTATGAAGATACGGGTTGTGAGGTTTCGTCATCGTGTTTAAAATGCCCGCTTCCACAGTGTAAATATGATGATCCTACCTGGTATCAGAAGAACCGCAGAATAGCGAAGGATCTAAAAATATTATCCGCAATGAAAAATGAAAATCTTACTGTTGAGCAAACAGCAGATAAATTCTCAGTGACTGTAAGGACTATATTTCGTATTATGCGTAGGTGTCGTGAGGATGTTGAAGTAAATATTTCTCAAGATGAAATACAGTTGTTTGCTGCCTAACCTCTAGGTAGATCAAGTCCACGTCCTGCAATTATGTTACGTTGGACCTCGGATGTTCCACCGGCAAGTTTGTGAGAAAAGCTTATCATCCAGTGTTCTTGTATCCTTCCACGCAGTGGTGCCCATTTATCATCTCGCCCGATTGATCCATATGGGCCAAGTATTTTTAAAGCGGATTCAGTTACTCTTTGTAGAGTTTCACTGCCAAAGACTTTACTTATTGAGGCTTCCTTGTTTGGTACTAGGTCTTCTCCCTGCAGGTATGCCACGTTGTAGGCCATTAATCTAGCAGCTTCGCATTCCACATACCTATCAGCTAGCAAGTCCTGAACCCATGGTATGTCTAACATTACTTCGCCATTTATCTTTGTTTCACTGGTATAATCTCGTATTTCATCTAGTAATCTATGTGCCATAGCGGAATAATCTATTCCGGATCTCTCGAAATCTAACAAAGTGACTGCGACGTACCAACCTTTATTCTCTTCTCCAACTATATTACTTCTTGGAACTCTAACGTTGTCGAATATAACTTGATTGAACTCGTGTCCCCCTGCCATATTTACTATTGGACGGACTTCTATACCAGGACTCTTCATGTCAATCAACAAGAAACTTATGCCTCTGTGTTTAGGTGCGTCTGGGTCGGTTCTTGCCAGACAAAATATCCAATCGGCCCTATGTCCTAATGTAGTCCATATTTTAGTTCCATTTAATACATATTCGTCGTCATCAAGTACAGCCCTTGTA
>CAYUCO010000045.1:0-58312 GCA_964443385.1 uncultured Dehalococcoidia bacterium
TATTATAGCATTCGGGACGTTTATAAATGAATATATATGTGTGTTAAAATTCGGTATTGTCCCTATACGTGATACCAAATCAAAATGAGGAGGATTAGAGACATGGGTGAATTAGATGGTAAAGTGGCCATAGTCACGGGAGCAGGTAGATTAAGGGGTATAGGTAGAGCAGCTGCAGTGGAACTGGCTAGGCTTGGAGCTAATGTTGTAGTGACCGGTACAGGACGAAACCCTGATAGTTTTCCGCCAGATGAAAAAGCTATCGGTTGGAAAGATGTAGAAAGTGTTGCAGATCAAATTAGGGAACATGGTAGAAAAGCATTAACCGCTATCGTAGATGTGACAAACTTTCATCATATTCAAGATTTAGTAGACCAGACGATAAGCGAATTTGGCAGGGTGGATATTTTGATCAATAATGCAGCATTCCCACGCGGGATAGATAGAGTTCCAGTATTAGACTTGGAAGAAGATATTTTCCAAAAAGTTTTGGACATAAAACTTAAAGGAACTTTTTTGTGTACTAAGGCAGTTCTTAAGCACATGGTTGATCAAGGGGATGGAGGTAAGATTGTTAATATCTCCTCTACTGCAGGTAAGAGAGGTAGCGCTAACACTTTGGCTTATAACGCTGCTAACTTTGGTATAGTTGGTATGACTCAATCCATGGCAAGAGAATTCGGAAAATACGGCATCAATGTAAATGCAGTGTGCCCAGGAGCCGTAGACACCCATCGGATGGATTTACTTGGTAGGGGAGAGGAGTGGGAAAGAATGGCAAGTAATACACCCATAGGAAGAAATGGCACTGACGACGAAACTGGAGCGTTCTGCGTATATCTTTGTACTGAGGCTGCTTCATGGATACACGGCCAATCCATAAACATTAACGGTGGAACGGTGATGGAGCATTGAGACTTCATGTATCTTAAGATTCGATCATATAGATGACGAAAATACATCATGGTTGGTGGATACTTTCTGGTACTTTAATAAGTCAATTTGTGTCCATCAGTATTATGCTAATGATATCTGGAGTTTTCTTAGAGCCTGTGGTCCAAGATCTCCAGATTGAGGTGTGGCAGTTTGCATTTGTTGTATCTTTATCTTCGGCACTGGGAGCGGTTTCTCTCATAATATTTGGACCTATCGTGGACAGTATTGGCCCAAGACGCGTGATGGTTATTGGAGCACTATGTTCCGCAGCTAGCTTTATAGGTTTATCAATACAATCTTCGTTGTTTGCTTTGATATCTTTTCATGTATTGTGCGGGGCATTTGGATTTACCCTGTTTGGACCAAGGATTTTGAGCCCAACGATATCTAAATGGTTCATATATTACAGGGGCTGGGCTCTCACCGTTGGATCAGTAGGGGTTTCTTTTGCGGGTATAATCACGCCTGTGCTAATGACATCAGTTGTTGACTCTTTTGGATGGAGAACAGGATATCTAGTTCTAGCCGCAACCATATTGCTTATTATTTTACCTGTGTCTATGGTAATGAGGAGACAACCGGAAGATATGGGATTATTACCGGATTTAGTTGCCAAGAGTGATATAGATACAACAGAAAATAATCTCAGTAGTGCCTTGATGGATGATACTGACAGAACTTATACCAGATCCTTGGCTATGAAAACTTCCAGTTTTTGGTTTGTTTGCATTGGATATGGATTTAATATGGCTGCGTTGTCATCTGTTGTGATACATGGAATACCTTTTGCCACAGACGCTGGGTTTAGTAGAACGCTTGCTTCTGTTGCTTTGGGTATAAGTGGAGTGGGCAATTTACTTTCCAAATTACTTTGGGGTTGGGGGCTTTCACGTTATGACGCGAGAAGATTAGCCAGCCTGGCGTTTTGCATTTCAGGTTCAGGGGTTATTTTGTTATTATTTTCGGCTATTGGTAATAACATAGCAATGTTGTTACTAGGTTTTTTTCTCTATGGTTTTGGTTTTGGAGGTACGATTCCTGTGAGTGAATTTCTGTGGGCTCGTTATTTTGGCCGGCGTTATATAGCTTCTATTCGCGGTGCAGGTGAACCATTTGTTATGACCTTTGCAATGATTGGGCCAATTTTAACAGGATACGTTTTTGACATTCATGGTTCTTATACAATGGCATTTTCCATGATTATTGTTAGTTACATAGCGGGTGCAGTGGTAATAAACTTATCCTCTGACCCACCTAGAATTAATAACTCTTTACACTAGCACTACATAGAGCCATCTATAATTATATCCAGTAACACTGGTGCGTTCATTGACACAGCCTTATCTATTGCAGGTTTAATCTGTTCTGGTCTTTCTATTCTTTCTCCGTAGACCCCCATACTGTTAGCTATAGAAGCTACATCAAATGGTGTTCCAAAATCTGAGTGCAATAGGTTTGGACCAGCTGTCTCGGTTTCACCAAGTACATCTTTCTGATAAATGGCGTAGTTCGTTTTGAGGATTCTATACATGCCGTTGTTACATATAATAAAAACACATGGTATGTTTTCATTGGCTGCAGTCCAGAGACCCTGTATAGTCATCATTGCACTTCCATCGCCAATTATTCCGAATACTTTTTTTTCAGGATTTGCAAACTGGGCCCCCATAGTAGCTCCAATGCCGCCTCCTATAGATTGACCCCTAACTCCAACTATGTCTCCTCTGTTTTGTGCCTGAATAAACCTGCGTAAAGAAGCTCTATTACTCAAAGAGTCATCTACAACCATAGCATTTGTAGGTAAGGATTGTGCAATTTCTGACATCATTCTTGCAGGAGTTATTGGTAAGTTATCCCAGGTAGGTTTTACTCCTTCCATAAAGGCGTTACGTTCAGCCAAGACTTGTCTTTTTACTTCTAGAACTCTGTCATTTATCGTGGACATTTTTGCGTTGCTAATTCTTATATTTATCTCCCTAATGAGATCTTGAATAGCAGTGGCACAGTTTGAAACGATTCCTAAAGAAGTTGGTTCCGATTTGCCTATTTTACCCTGCTCGGAGTCTATGTGTATTAGTTTGGTATTATTTGTGAGTATTCGGTCGCCCCAGTGGAATAGATCTTCAAATGTGTCCATTCCTATTGTTAACACAGTGTCGTATCGCTTAATGACTTCCCGATGTGATATTAGTCTAAGTGATAGGTTTCCGAAGAATTGTTCATGCTGAGTAGGGAAAGAAACCTCGGCACCTCTGCTTTGGTAAACACTAAAACCAATTAACTCGGCTAATTCTATGGCATATCCCATTGCATCGTCATCCGAAACTCTATCACCTACTATCATAACTGGATTTTCGGATTCCAATAGAATATCTGATGCCTCTTCTATTGCACGTAGGTCTGGGCGAGATTGATCCCGTACTAACGAAGATGGGGAAATGTCCATAGTAGCTGTGCCCTCCATGGCGTTAGAAGTGAAGCCTACGTACACTGGGCCTTTTGGATGTGTATTAGCTTCTTTGAAGGCGCGCCTCAATACGCTTGGTATCTGGTCGGGTAGAGTAAGTTCAACCGCCCATTTTGTCACCGGTCTAACTAGATCGGCAAGATCTGTTATCCCTTCTGAGATTTTTCTGGCATCATAGTTAGCTGATGTCACAACCATAGGTGTACCAGTGTTGTAGGCATCTAATATTAGAGACATTCCGTTTGCTAGACCATTATCTACGTGCAAGTTGACAAATGATGCCTTTTTGGTACACCTTGCATATGACTCAGCCATGCCTACTGCTACACTTTCCTGCAATGACAGGATATATTTAAGTTCTGGGTAATCTCCTAACATATTAATCAGAGGAGCCTCACTTGTGCCGGGGTTACCAAATATGTATTCAACACCCTCAAGTTTCAATATTTCCAATATTGCTTGTTTTCCTGTCATGTTTTGCATCATTGATACCTCCATCAGGTAGATTTCGAATCAGGATATAGATGGCATTTTACTTCTCGTTCGTAAATGTATGTTGCTTTTGGGTCGATCGTATCACACTTGCCAACAATTACGGATGGACATCTTGGGTGGAATTTACAGCCGTTAGGTAAAGCAGATGGGCTAGGTGGTTCTCCAAGAATTACCTCGCGTTTTATCATCCTGTTTTTCGCATTAGCTGCTGGAATCGCATTGATTAATGCTTTTGTATATGGATGAAGCGGGTCATCTATTATCTCTCGTGGATTTCCAGTTTCGATTATCCTTCCGGCGTACATTATTGCTATCTTGTCAGAAAAATGTCGTGCGGTAGCTATGTCGTGAGTTATGTATATGTAAGAAACACCATACTTCTGTTGAAGATCTTTCATCAAATACAGTATTTCAGCTCTGTTAGATGCATCTATCATAGATACAGGTTCATCAGCCAATATATATTCTGGATTTAAAGTGAGAGCTCTCGCAATGCCTACTCTTTGTCTTAGCCCTCCTGACAGCATGTGTGGGTATTTTTGTGCGACTTCATCTACCGGTAGTAATTTTACTGCATCCAATACTGAATGCACAATTTCATTGCGCTCCAATTTGTTTTTATAACCATGTACTATCAATGGTTCCTCTAATATCTCATATATAGTCATAAATCCATTAAGGCTTGAGTATGGATCCTGAAATATTCCTTGGGCTTTTCTTCTGAAATTCTTTATTGAACGATTATTCATTGTATTCAAATTGATCCCATTGAATAATACGTTGCCTTCGGAAGGATCTATAAGCTTGAGAGACACTCTTCCAAGTGTGGTTTTACCACTACCAGACTCACCTACAATCGATAAGGTTTCCCCTTTATTAAGCGATAATGAAACTTGGTCCAGTGCCTTTACGTTTACGGATCCAAATAGACCTGTACGAGCTTGGAAAGTGACACTTATATTTTCAAGTTTCAATAATTCGCTCACGATTTTTCATCCATTAACCAACAAAATACTTCATGTTTATTGTCGATATCAAACTTGATTGGTTCCTCATTTAGACATTTTTGTGTTGCGAAGTCACATCTGGGATTGAAGCTACATCCTGATGGGGGGTTTGTCATGTTTGGGGGCTCCCCCTCTATGAAGTTGGGTTCGGTTTCGGAATGTAGGTTGGGCACACTGTTCAAGAGCTTTTGTGTGTATGGATGTTGAGGGTTGTGTAACACGTCTTGAGCATTGCCAGATTCGACAATTTTCCCTGCATACATTACGCCTATTTTATCGCTTAGATCGCTAGCCAACCCTATATCATGAGTTATGAAGATGAAAGAAGTTCCATACTGCCATTTCAGATCTTTAAAGATGTTCATCATCTGAGCTTGTATACTAACATCCAAAGCTGAAGTTGGTTCGTCCAATATTATCAACTTTGGGTTCATTACGAGAGCCATAGCTATCATAATTCTTTGTTTCATACCACCGCTAAGTTCGTGTGGGTATCTATTTCTTACTTCTTGAGGCAAATGTACCATATCCAGTAAAGATGAGACCCTTTCTTCAATGGTTGATTTATTAAACGATTTATCTAGCTCAAGAGGTTCTTCTATTTGCCTGCCGACTCTTATAACAGGATTAAGTGAATTCATTGACCCTTGAAAAACCATGGAAAGAATTTTCCATCTCATTGTCCTACGAAATTCAGATTCCTCCATATCCAACGTATTTTGCGTGCCAATGAGGATTTCGCCTGATAACTGAGCTATGTTCTTGGGGAGTAAGCGCATTAGAGCTAGTGACAGGCTAGTCTTCCCTGAACCAGATTCGCCAACTATACCTAGAGCTTCTCCTTCCTGCAATTCCAAGGAAACTCCATTAACCGCTCTAAGTGGTTGGGAATTGGTGGCATAGTGCAGATGGAGGTTTTTTATGGATAAAAGGCTCATTTGTTCACCCGGCGCAATCTAGGATCCACAATTTGCTCCATCCCTAGAGCTATAAATACAAACGTGAGTGCCGTTAAAATTATCAATATACCGGGTGGCAAAACCCACCACCAATACCCTACATATACTGCCCCAGTTTTAAATCCTTGGTCTAGTATTTGCCCCCATGTTGGTATGGAAGGGTCCCCTAGTCCAAGAAAGCTCAATCCTGCTTCTGCAAGTATAGCTGCCGGAGTGAAAAATATCATTTGAGCTAAAACGAAAGGAGCTATTTGTGGGAATATGTGTTTAAACATTATTCTAAATTTCGAGACTCCAATAGCTGTGGATGCCTCTATAAGTTGACCGGACTTTATTTGCAAAACCATAGATCTAATTACTATTGTCATACCGGGCCATCCGAACACAACTAGAGTAGCCATAACAATCCATAATTTTTGTCCCAGAATAAACGCTAGAAACAGAAGGATTGGCAATAAGGGTATATTGGAAAGAACGTCCGAAATTCTCTGTATGGCTATATCAGTTTTTCCTCCTAAGTATCCACTTATAATCCCCAAACTTGTACCAATTATAGTTGCCATCACTGAGGTTATCACTCCTATTGTTAGAGCAACTGGGAATCCGTAGAGGAGGCCTCGCGCAAGATCTCTACCTAATGAATCTGTCCCCATCATGCCGAAGTTCGATCCACCTATTACAAATTTGACAGTATCTATAGAATCTGAACTATTTTGCAATCTTATATAGATTTTAATGGTGTATGTGCCTTTCAATGTCTTAACTTCTTGATTGGAAGAATAGGGAGGTTGACCGAATATAATTTTTTCTATATCTCCAATCAATTCAGTTGAGTTCAGTTGAAGATCAAGCTCATTTTTCAGGAATTTAGACACCTGAGACGCTGAATATGGATCGCCAGTTAATTGAAGTCTAAATGGTTTATTAACATATCTTCGGTAAGGATATTCCTCTTGGTTTCTAGGGCCAGGTACGACTAACTTGTATAAATATATTTCTCTTCCGTCCGGACGCATTATAGATACATCTATCAGTGGTGGCCCATCGTGGTAGGTTATGTTACCTACGGAAAAAGAAGTAAATGAAGGCAATTCATCATATTTGAACTTAGTAGACAATTCATAAATATTGTAGGTGCCATTTGTTGTATCGTGGGATTGAGTGGCTTTAGATGAAGTTAAGACTGTATGCTTTACAGGTTTAACATTGCTGAACAGACTCGCCCATCCAGGTGGGGAATTCTTGGGATTGTCCGCCCATTCCGAGGGATTGTTCCATAATTCGTCTCCAAAATTCGCTGGGTTGTATATTATTGAGTACAAAGAGATTAATAAAATAATCAACAGGAATGCTGAACCCAGCTTCCCAGTTAAAGAAGTTAGCAGTTGTTTTTCAAAATTATATAGTTTACTAATCATTAGTACCTAACCCTCGGGTCTACAATTACGTAAAGTACTTCTAATACAAATCTTGCAATTATATATATGAGTGTGAACATAAAAGTCAGGGCAACTATGACTGACTCATCGGCTGAGAGGATTGCTTCGTAATAGAGTAACCCCATGCCAGGCCAGCTGAAAACTGTTTCTGTTAATATTGCACCGGCCAAAGAAGATGCTAACCCAAGGATCAATCCTGTTAGAATTGGTGGAGCGGATACTCTAAGTATGTGGTTAAACATCACGTTTCGTTCCCGTAATCCTTTTGCTCTCGCTACGTTAACAAAGTCTTCTTGAGCGGTGTTCATTACCATAGTCCTGACCACGTATGTCCAAGACCCTACTGAAATCAATACCATTGTTGTTATTGGTAGAATGGCATGCCAAGTTAGATCCAGAAACCTGGGTATCATCTCCTCTGGGGGAGGGGAGCTGTACATACCTCCTGGGGGGAATAATCTAACTCCGAATGTAGAAAGAATGAGATAGGTTAACATTATCATAAGTATGCCTGCCCACCATGCAGGAACTGCATTAGATGTTGCCGCTAATATAGAGGCTATCCTGTCAGATTTGCTTCCAACTCTGGTTGCCAATATGACGCCTAATATTAACCCCAATATGGCAGTTATTATCGTGGAAGTCGTTACCAGCATCACTGATCTTGGCAATCGTTCTAGTATTAAAGAACCAACCTTGCTGCTTCCTTTAGCAGTTTTCAACGTTCTGGCTTCACCAAGATCTAGTTTGGCAACTCTGGTAATCATAGACGGGAGTCTGAAATACCATTGTTGGTTTAGCCCATAGGATTCTTCCAGTTCTTCGCGATGCAATGATATAGTTTTTTCTATTTGATCCGGATCTCTTATAGTTTCTGATAAACCTTGCCTTATCCCTCTGACTTCTTCACTGACAATAGCCGTCAGCATCCTATCCGAGAATCCCGTAGCACCGAATGTTACTACAACCATTACTAAAACAGCAAAAAGGACGCCCACTAGACTCAGGGCTCTTACCAACAATGTTTTAGCAATAGACATGACAACTAATGAATGGTCAATCTACATGATTATGACCAATTTTAACTCTTTCGTGAGCGCAAGAAAGAAAACACAAGTATAGAACCAATAACTAGAGCCAATCCGAGGGTTATCCATATCATTATGGTGATAGGAGACGTGGGTTCATCTACTGAAATTCGATCAGAAGAAACAACTTCTGAGTCTTTAGTTTCCTGGTACTCCTGTTCCTTTTCTTGGGCTATTTCCTCCCTGTTGATCATTTTATTACCAGTGGCCGTTGAGCCGAATTCCAAATCTATTTTTTGTTCAGATAAAGAGGCAAGTTCATCAGAATATGCTCCTACATGCAAGTGGTATATAAGATTCTTATCACTTATGTCTTCTTTCGATATCATGACTTCGAAGGTTTCTTTATCCAAGCGATTTGCTTGGCCCGCGTCCATGATTTTTCCAGATGACGGTTCTTGAAGCACATATTTCATATTTAATTCCCCGGGTCCAGTCACGGTAATGGAAACTGAAGTATCCTTGCCTGTCTCCAACTCGGAACCTATGACTTCAACGATTTCTATACTCTCAGATTTTCCATAATATAGGTCTCCTGGCTTAAATGGATAGTTAGGATCCCTAAAGGCTTTGAGTTGGGCATATTGCGCTGTGCTGTCAAATTTTTCTAATGAATAAGGACCGTTACTTATAACCAAATGTCCTTTTTCTTTAAACCAATTGATTGAAGCACTGTAACGATTTTGACTCCCTGTATTTTCCTTTGGTGAATATCCTGGAATATCGAAATATGTAGTAGGTGAAAAATCCCTTTCTTTGAAATCACGTAAAGTGTTCCGAGTTAGTCTAGAGAATTTGTCCAGTACAAGGCTGATTGGATCTAGGTTGAAACGAGAAGCAGCTGTATCACTGTATGTGGCGGTTCGCTTTTCAAATACCATGGTGTCCATAGCAGCCAATACTTCCCAAGGCATAGTGATCCCAGATATATTGGCGTATTGTGCTATATAGTCATCGGAAAAATGCCAAAAATCTACATAAACCTCTAGTTTGTTATCCGGTGTTATTCTAAACCCTCGGAATGTATCGGTGAATGGTTTACTAGTGGTTCCTATAGAAAATTCAATTTTGTTTTTACTGTCGTTGTATACCATGTCAAAAAGTTGGGCCATTGGGTACAACACGTCGTACATGTTGATACTTTGACCGTGATGCCATTGAGACTTAAAATATTTCGAGTAATCGAACGTCACCTTGCTTGTAGCCATAGTCCCTGTCGTTACAGGAGCCCATAGATTGTTTGTGGTATCCCATGAGAAAGCATCAGCAGGTAGGCTTAAATAATTATCTGGACCTGCGGTTTCCACCTTATAGTTCGCTCTGAAAGGTATCGGCTTCCCATTAAATGGATGAGTTGTTATAGCGGTGTCTCTTACATTGTTCCATATATCGTTACTATATACGTCTCCGAATCCGCCAACAGGATTCCATGTAGTCCGGTTGGTCCAAACCCATAAATTGCCTACATTTAGCTCTTTTGGATTGGCGGGGTTATATGCTTCCCTCAACGTCCAGATTCCTTTAGGACCAGTTACAATGTCTTCTGTTATTCCTTCTATATTCGATTTAGCCGGTATATTGTTCACAGATGTCACTACCCAAAGCCTTACTGATTCATCCAGGCATGCTTTAGTTATATCAATATATAACTGATTGCGCTCAGATTCACTCTTGAATCCTCCAGTGAATATCTTCTGTCCCAATTCATCTAGTATAGGCGATTCATATTGCCAGAATCCGACTTCTTGCCACCCAGGCATATTTCCAAGCCATGGTGAACACATTTGGTTTATATTGCTATAGTCGTATCTCTGTGGGCCACCCTTGCCCCATCCTTCAGTGTATAAGTGCCATTCAAATAATTGAGGATCAGTACCGTATACAGTGTAAATGGCAGGTCCGAATTGTTGGGGTATTATATTTACGGAGAAGCCCAGAGAAGATAGGTTGGTTCTTATTTCATTGCCTATATCCCATCTTTCGTCTTCAGTTCTAACTATGAATTTCAGGTCTATTCGTTTTCCGTTGTAGTGCCAGAAACTATCTTTTAATTCTGCTCCGGCTTCTTTCATGGCCTTACTAATTGTTTCCATGGCGAAATCTGGATCGTATGTTATTCGTGATTCTTTCAATAACTCAAACACGGTCAGATAATCAAAGTCTGAGGTGCTGACGTGGCTTATCATTGGAGATGCAAAACCTTTGTATATTTCTCTAGATATATAGTTTCTATTCACAATATATTGCATAGCATGCCGAACTTCTTTGATCGACAATGGGTTCAGACTGCCGTCTGGAGATGGGGCAGGATTTAGTACTATAGAGACGGTTGAAGCAGGAGCCTTATATACATCTATATCAGTTCTATTTTTGAGGGATTGTGCTGCTGGTGTTTTCAGGCTGTATATGTACATGTCCATTTTACCTGATTCCAGCTCTTTAGAGGCTATTCCAACGTCGTATGCACTAAAGTTTATGATGTCTGTGGCTGGGCCTGGTTGGTTGTGAGGACCAGAGTATTTCAGTTGGCTTTCGTTAGTCGCACCTATTACCAACATTGATATTATCAGTAAAGACAAAATTTTTATTGATAATTTTTTCATTATAATTTTCATGTTGAGTACATCTTTAGTGGGACTGGGTTTTAATTGTTTTGAATAACACTAATATAGCGATAACAATGAATATTATTAAGGTCAAGATGGTTATGAGAAGTAGTAATTCTGTACTGGTGCTACTTCCTCCTAGTTTATCAATTGATTCAAGGCTTTCTTGAATAGATAATAAATCAGGTTCTAAACTCGAATTTGTTTTTTCTGCAGAAACACTATCCCGTAAAGAGTTGACGCCTTCAGTTATTTGGTTAATGGATCCTTGTATATTGTCAAAACCGAAATCCATATAGAATGAGCTAGTAGCAATATTGCCGGAGGCATCAATTGCCCTGAAATCATGAGCACCTTCTCCAGAAATCGGTATAAATAGCCTAGCAGTAAATCTTCCGTCGTCATCGCTTCTTACGGTACTTACAACCGCTCCGCTGATTTCGAGATATACATCTTGATCCGGTTGGAAGTTGTCACCTTGAATAGTGATATCTTTACCCCCTGGTCCAGATGGAGGCGAAAGGAAAACCGAAGGTAATGGCATTAGTCCCTTGCGAGCGAAGCCAATTTTTTGGTTTTGAGTACCGAATTCCCCTAACCTTGCATCGGGCCAAGCCATATAGACCTCGTCATTTGTGGCTTTAATTGTGAAGTAATCCCCTATAAAAACCCCGCCAGGGAAGGCGTAGTTTGGATTGGATGGGAAATCGGTTACACGAGAATTTTCTATCCAAGTATTTCCTCCGTCAGAGGAGCTAGAGTAATATATATGGTATTTTGCCTCAGATGGATCGTCCCGCATGTCTCCCCACATAGCGTGCACTGTGCCATCTGGGCTTGTGGTTAGGGAAGGGAAAAATTGAAGGCGGTTTGTATTATCGTCGTTGAGGGTTTTTTTGACCCAATTGTTGCCACCATCCTTGGATGATATAAAGTATATATTTCCGTCATCTGATTTGCTACTTGGTGATCGTCCAGTATATACAATATATACTTCCCCGTCAGGACCTGCTGCTATCTGCGGAAAGGAAGAAGCCCAGTATCTAAACGATGTGTTTCTCGGGCTGTAACCTATTTCATTAAAGTCCGAAGCTTTGTTTACATCGAATGTTCTACCGTTGTCACTAGAGGTTGCCAAGTATATCTCGGCCATACCTTCGAACGAATCGTCGTCTGTGCTATCCATCCAAGTAATGTAAAGGGTTCCGTCTGGGGCGACTGCAGGTTGTGACCCTTGTACTACTCTTTTCGGAACATCCTCGCCCATTGTGCTTGATACGGTTTCACTGACTTTTATCGGTTCACTCCAAGTGATACCTCCATCTTCAGATCTAACAATTTCTATCGTCGTCTCAGTTACTGGTACCAAGGAAAAGGCTTGAACGTCGAACAAGAACACAATGGGAAGTCTAGTGAGGAATTTAGTATAAGTCACGTAAATAATGTCTTTGGATGGGTCATCTTTATTTGGTCCGACCGTAACCCATGGTTTGTCTAAAAAGGGTAGTATTAATTCATACTGTACTCTGCCTTGTGAATCTGGTTCAGATTGCTTAGTATCTACGTGGCTGGCGGCGGATGCGATGGGCTCTGACCATGTAATGCCACCATCCTCTGATTTAGATATAGGTATAGAGGATACACCTGCGGATCCAGAAGCACTATTTATAGTGAATTCTTCAACATTTGTTGATATGGATGCTGCATAAGCCGTACCGTTTCTGTCAAAAGTTATTACTGGATCACCCGCTCCACCTAAGTCGTCCATCGGGTATTTTACTTGGTAAGGTCCGTGCCATGTGGACCCACCATCTATCGTGTTATATGTGGTTATGCCGGGGAAGGCGTAATCTATAACTCCTAGGATTATTTGTTCTGGGTCCTTTGGATTAACTGCAAGACTTGGTTCGGTTTGATAGGGATAACGACTGAAATCTCTTGTTACTAGGATATTCCTACTGAATTTTGGGGACGGGCTGCTGTAAGGAACCAATGGTCCTTGTCCTGCCCCAGCTGGTTGAGCTGATATTCCCCTGACTTCAGCGTCCTTTGGTGGGAATTGGTTCCCGAGTGCATCGCCTTTGGCATCGGATATTCTAGGGTCAAGTCCTTCTGTAATGAGCCATGCTGAGCTAGATAGGTTTTTACTAAAATAGTCTAAAGACGAAGATTCCAAAGGGCGGTGTGATGAAAAGAAAGGGGCTTCTGGCTCCATTCCTAGCACCTGTAATGGAATAGTGAACGTAAATACGATGAAGATAATTATGATTGATATAAAACTTGGGATTCTCTTCATGTTTTCGTCCTCTTTCTTTGTTCCTCTAGTAAGTTAAGGGCATATTTAGTCGTACATGAGTACGATTGATTCAAGTTTGGTAATGACCGATTGTAGAGCATCTTTAGTGAAAGCCACCGTAGCTTCTTCATAAGCTATAGCCCCAGATGACCTGTAATCGGACTGCCACTGAAGGAATGCTTGAGCACTGGATTGATTGCCCGGATTATCGTCACTCCAGTCATAATAATTGTCTATTTTCAAAATTACACGATCGACTGATGAACTCAGAGAAGGATCTGCTTTGGTAGCTATATTCTTCATATTGTACCAATAACCTGCAGTTCCTTCTCTGGTTTCAGGTAGAGACTTTCTGAGTTCCACTAACATAACTCTGTGTTGCTCCAATGTGACGGGAAGATCTCTAAATTGTGACGCATTAGAATTATCCGAAATGTCTCTTGAAACTTGTGTCTTTAATGATTGTAATTCCATTTGTAAATTATCTATCTTTAATTGATAATTGTCTGACAAGGCTTGATTGTCTATGGAATCTTTATTTACCCGATCTGAGATTTGGGTGAGTTGTTTGGATAGCTCAGCGTTTTCCGCCCTTAGATCTTGTATAACCGTATTCGAATCTTGATTAGGCATTGAAGTTTGAGTGACGGAAGTTTGATCTTGGTTAGTATAGTTACTAGCTATTAACATACCCATGGCCGACCCTAATAGGGCAACAAAGATGGTGAACCCTATCTTCATTAATACGTTTTGGTATTGGATAGGTGCTTTTTGCACGTTACTGTTCAGCATGTCTCTGTTCAACATTTTTGTATATCTGTCACTGATAATAACTTCTTGACTTAGAATGGGATATAGTTTAGTAGTTATATTGTTTCTGGTCTATAGTGAAATCGGTTTAATTTTTTGAAATATTGACTAGATACTAATGGTCATTTAGGAGTTAAAATTGACAAACCATAGCTTGATATTGAAAATACTTGCCGGACTTTATGAAATAATAGCTTGTGGGGATTGCGACACTCGCCTGAGATATGGTGACTATGAGTGTCCTCACTGTGGAAAAGATGTAGAGGAAGAGTTACAGATATGGGCTATAAAATTATTGGAGAACTTGAATATTAAATAGAACATTACACTTATGGAATTATATTCCTAGAAACTTAATGATATTATATTAATGTTTTCTACATGTAATCGAGGGTTAAACCCCTGATATGATTGGAGGCCTTCATGCCTGGAGAGCTTATAGAGATTAATCAAAGTTGCTCACAGTGTGGGATTATCGTCGGCACTGTATCGGAAAAAAAAGAGAACATGATGCTGTCCACACAAGACGAACTATGGTGTAATAATTGTGGCCAAGACGTTTTAACAAAAAGAGATGTTGTGGGCCGAGTGGATTCGATAAACGCAGAGGTGGAAAGCTACCCTACTTCTGTATTGCCGTTAAATGAGTGACAGGCCAGCGTTTTTAAATGGTGCACTACTTGTTGCCCAGGTTTTCCAATACCGCTGACAGTTTTTCAACTTCCTCTTCTGTATTGAAGTAGTGGGTGCTGAATCTGACACCATCTGGACCTTGAACCGTTCTTGCTACTACAGCGAATTCATTTTGTAAAACTTCAACCAATTTGTCTGGTGCCAAATTGTTCAATCCAATAGTCACAAGCCCGCACGCAGATTCCGGTGAGTCTGTGCTTAGCAGATTAACTCCATTAGATGTTGAGGCATTTCTTCGGAGCAAGTTGGCCAGATTCAATGTTCTCTTTTGTATGGTTGATATTCCTATGGAATCCGTGAGTTTTAAACTTTCAGCGAATCCAGCTATCAAAGCTGGGTTATTGGAAGTCATAGCTAACCTGGATAACGGAAGGTCAGGGTAGTTTCTAGAGTAAATTTTATTGGAACTAAATATTGGTTCTATGGTTTGCTTATGATCTTTCCTTACATAAAGAACTCCAGTAGCCACAGGTCCCATAAGCCATTTTTGGCCTGGTGCCGCATAGTAATCACAATCTAAATCATTCATATCTAGCTTAATTTGTCCTAATGTTTGTGCTCCATCTACAAGGACTGGCACATTCATTTTGTGTGATTCTTCAGCTATCTCTTTAATAGGCATCACCAATCCACATGTGTACTGTATGTGACTTAGTGCAATTAGTTTAGTCTTGCTGGTAATAGCAGATTTCACTTTTTGCACAATTTCTGATGGTGTGTCTGTAGCACCTATTGCTACGGAGTTCACGGTTACTCCGTATCGTTCATTTAGGACTGAGGCAGGGGTGGTCAGTGCAGGGTGCTCTAGGTCGCAGATAAGTATTTCATCACTGTTTTGCCAGTTCATACCGAAAATAATGGCATTTAATCCTTCACGTGTGCTGTGAGTAAGAGTGATTTCGTCGGTCGACGCATTTAATTGTTTCGCCACTAAAGATATGGCTTCATCTCTGATGTTCCGTGCTACGTCAAGCCAATTATTGCTTGTAGGGCCTAGGCGCGCCTCCTCCTCCAGAGTTTCTGCAATGCGTTTGAGCACCGTTTCCGGTGTGGGACCGGCCCAACCAGTGTTCATATATATCGTGTTATTTGTTACAGGTAAAATATCTCTAAGTTGTTGTACATTCATAATTTATTCATTGTTCCATTGTTGTTATTATTCTCTAAACATATACTTAGCCATGAGATTCTATCAGGGAGTTTTGCTGAAAACAACCATAATTAACTATGTGTATAAAAATGTTAATTTCAAAAGCTCAAAATGATTAAACTTGAGTATTTTAAATTGTTTCGTCTCACCGCTATATGTTTCGTTATAGTGGTTTCTTTCAGTTGTAATAGTGACGCGACAATTCAGGAAGTTAATAAACAAGACATAGTCGAAAATATCGAAACGGTTGAGCATCAACCTGGCAATCGAACTTTGCAACAACCGACTGCGGAACATATATCGCAGGATGACAAGTTCCTGCCCCCGTATGAAATTGATAATATGGCTGCCGTTAAATCAGCTATATTGAACGTTTCATATTTCAACCTAGAGTTAGCTGTTACGCCTGAGGAGAGATCAAAAGGCCTAAAGGGGTGGCGAACTATTGACGAGAATCAGGCTATGCTGTTTGTGTATGGAAAAGACGTTGAGCCAATATTCTGGATGAAAAACACTTCTATGCCATTGGATCTAATTTTTATAGATTCAAAAGGGAAGATTGAATCTATCCACCCGATGGAAACCCAGATTGGTATAGAAGACAGGGAACTAGAAACATATACCCCTGGTAAACCCATAAGATATGCAATAGAAATCAAGGGCGGATTGGCTGAAGAAATTGGGATTACTATAGGATCTATAATCCTTTTTAAATAGGCAACTGTTTTAAACCATATTCACACTTATTCCATTGACATATTTCGAATCTCGGTGCTATATTCCAAGCAGTGTTTTGGTATCTGTCGAGAGAATATTGTGGCTTTAGTTGGTGACCGATGACTGCTATTTAACTGGTCTTAATTACTGCAGGTAATATTCAGAACATAGTGTGACTGTATTCCCTTTTTGGAATTGTGCAGTGAAATATATTGAAAATATTCATGGAGGTATTCATGGCTAAACAACTGCCCTTGGAAGGTGTAAGAGTGGTGGACTTCACACATATAGTGGCTGGGCCTCAATGCACTCGTATATTAGCAGACCTGGGAGCTCAGGTTATTAAAGTCGAGCATAGTCAGGCTATGGACGTGGTAAGAAGTGCAGGAGGTGCAGGAGGTGGTATTCAGGGAGAGGCTGAGCCGTACAACCGCAGCGGGATGTTTGAATACTTTAACCGAAACAAACTTGGTATTAATGTTAATGTTTTGATGCCAGCTGGATTGGATGTGATTAAGAAATTGATCTCCGTATCCGATATAGTTATAGAAAACTTTAGCTCGAGAGTATTGGAACGATGGGGTTTATCATACGAAGAGCAATGTGAGGTAAAGTCCGACATAATTTATGCTAGTATCACTGGATTTGGCCACATAGGAAGATATAGAGATTACAGTACCTGGGGGCCTACGGCCCAAGCCCTGTCTGGATTGACATATATGTCTGGATTGCCTGGGGAAAGACCTGCTGGCTGGGGATATAGTTTTTTGGATCATACTGCAGGTTACAACGCAGCGATTGCCATTTTGATGGCTTTACATCATAAAAACAGGACTGGTGAAGGTCAGTGGTTGGATCTATCTCAGGTCGAGTCAGGCATGGTGCTTACTGGGCCAGCTGTATTGGATTATACGACAAATGGCAGACCGTATCGAAGGGAAGGGAATCCACCAGGGAACCGTTCTAATAATCCCAAGGTGGCTCCTCACAACACATATAGATGTGCTGGGGAAGATGAAATAGTGGATGGGAAACCGAGACAGAGATGGTGTGCCATATCCATATTTAATGAAGAGGAATGGGAAAGATTTTGTGTTGCCATTGGTTCTCCTGAATGGACCAAAGACTTAAAATTTGCTACTAATGCCGATCGCGTCAAAAACGAAGACGAATTGGATAAACTTATAGAATCATGGACTTCCGATAAAATGCCTCATGAGGTCATGTATAGACTACAGAATGCTGGAGTAGCTGCAGGAGCAGTGCAAACTAATGAAGACAAGATAGTTAGAGACCCTCAACTGAGATCCCGTGAATTTATACAGAGAATCCAGCACAGATCTGTGGATGAAATTTATGAAACTGATAGCTTGCCAATCAAATTTTCAGAAACTGAATCCCGGATACGACAGGGATCCCCACCGCTTGGAGCGGATGCGGACTACATTCTGACTGAAATACTAGGGATGACAGCGGATGAGATAGCTGATTTATCCGAACAAGCTGCATTTTAGTAAAAAATATTCGTTACAGGAGTTAGTTATGGTTTTTGCAAATAACCCTCAAGAACAGAGCCTAGCTTTAGGTGATATGCTTGTATTGGATCTGACAGACGAAAAGGGTATGTATATGGGTAAAATGTTGGCTGACATGGGCGCTCGGGTAATAGTTGTAGAGCCACCAGAGGGGCATCCTGCGAGAGCCATAGGACCATTTTACCAAGATGATCCAAATAGCAATAATAGTTTGCTATTCTGGTACAACAACACCAACAAAGAAAGCGTAACTATAGATATAACTACGACTAAAGGATCGGAATTGTTGAAGGATCTAGTTAAGCGAGCAGATGTTGTCTTAGAATCATACAAACCTGGATATTTAGATTCGTTAGGTATTGGTTATGAGGTTTTATCGTCTATAAACCCAAAATTAGTGATGACATCGCTAACTCCGTTTGGACAAACTGGTCCATATAGGGATCTGAATTCATCTGATCTGATAAACATGGCTATGGGTGGACCTATGGCTAGTTCAGGTTATGATCATCTGTCAGATGCCCCTCCGATGAGATGTGATGGTTGGATAGGTTATGCTACAGGATGTAACTTTGGGGTTATAGGAACAATGACAGCCGTACTGCATAGGGATTGGACAGGTAAGGGGCAGTGGGTGGATGTTTCTATACACGAGTCATTGTCTTGTACAACCGAAGCAGCAATGCCCAATTGGTTTTATGATAGAAAAGTACCTATGCGACAGACTGGCAGACATCATGGGCTTGCGCCAACTCCTTCAAGTCAGTTTATAACTGCCGATGGCAAATTGATAAATGGATTTGATATACCTCCTAGATCTTTAGATCGTTGGAATCGATTGGTTGAATGGATGGACGAGAAAGAAATGGCAGAAGGCTTAAAAGACGATAAATACAGAGATTTGATAAGTCAGGGAGTAAGGCAAGGCCCAGAAATGGATTTCCTTAGAGATAAGATAACAGAGTTTATTGCCAGTCAGCCTGCTGAGGAAATATATCATGGTGCTCAAAAAATTCGTCTTGCATGGGCCGTCATAAGATCCCCAGAAGAAAACTTGGAAGATGAACACTTCACGGACGACAGGGACTTTTTCGCACGTGTTGAGCATTCAGAACATGGGAAGTCTTTTACCTATCCTGGGCATCCGGCTATATTTAGTAAAACACCATGGTCTATTCGGAGAAGAGCCCCTTTGTTAGGTGAGGATAATGACAATATATTTAAAAATATGCTTGGTCTTACATCTGAAGACATAGTGATTCTACGGGAGAGTAAAGTCGTATAAGGTTCAGTTTTCTCTAAGATAGGAATCCGACCCATCTAACCAATCGGTTCTGATTGGACTGAATGTGTCTATCTCGGATGTTTCTTCTATTGCTTCTGCGCTATGCTCTACGTTGGATGGTATAACAAGCGTTTCACCGGAACTCACGGTTATCTGTTGACCATTAATCACGAATAATAATTTTCCTTCTAATACATTTGTGACCTGTTCGCTCTCATGGACATGCGATGGCACCTTTGATCCTTTAGGGAAATACATCTTGCCTAACATAACTTTTTCACCAGTAACTATTTTTCTTCTTATTCCACCTATTAGCCTGTCTTCCGGGATTTCATTCCAGTTAACTGATTCCATGATTAAAGATCCTTCCTAAATGTTTTGACTTTTGGTAGAACTAGTGGGTATGAGCTAAACCGCTATTCTTACCAGATAAAACAGATGATATTTCATCAGTATATTCCGGGAATTTTTCAGCACATGCTCGCACTAAACCGAACGGGCCAGCAAGCATCATGGATCCATGTGGCGTGGCAAAATATGGGTTAAGTTTTGAATCGGACAAAAGGCTTCTCATCGGTCCTATTACGCTAACAAAACTCATTTTTTCATGTCCACAGACGACTATTGCTCCATGACCCTGTTCTTTCCAAACTATTTCTCCATCTATATTGCCGGTTACTAAATTCTCTAGATGAACTTCTAATTGTTCTTTAGACAACATATGCGTGTGGTGTTCGAAAACGCCGAGTATTTTATCATCATGCAGATGAAATGCTAGAGTGTGTTCATTGCCTATATTCGTCACTATTTTGCAATCAGCCGCCCTTACTATAGGGTCCTCTAGGGATCCCAGAACAGCTGCTTCAGCCGTATCCATTAGCAGAAGATTGGTGTTGGATGAATAGGTTTCTGATACAGCTTTCATTCTGGTTAAATAATCAGGGATTTCATTGTCAAGATATACGAATGATTCGAAGCCTGGCTTCTTAGAGGTAATTTGTGTTAAAAGATGATCAAATCTGAACTTCCTATCGCTATAACCAGGAGGGGCGTTGCCATGATCAAAAACAGCTGCTGCCATAATATCCCAGTTGGGATCAACGTCGAAACTCATTAAAGCCGTAGTCACCGTGTCGATGTCTAAGTCACCTAAGATTATATTTGTTCCTGTTTTTTTCTTTATCTCATCTTCCGAAAGGATTGTTACACCCATTTGTTCAACCATTTTTAGATCGTCATCAAATGTAGTGGCAGCCTCTGGTGTGGAATATACCGTAAACCCTGATGAAATATGATCTTTGATCGCAGATGTAACTGGTCCTCCTCCCATGTTTGTCCCTGTAAGTTTTATATTCTGGCTGTTTTGAGTGGCTGACTTTACCTTTTTACTAGCAATTACAGTTGGTGCCGGCATCACCATTTGTATTGCATTCTCTATATTATCGTTGGTATCTAAGAGAAGTATGTCTTGTGTTCCTGTGCCTATGTCTATTGCTAATATTTTCATAGTATAGTTTTCCACATTTTCATGAGAAAAAGTAGGTTCAGGTATTTTACATTGAAACAGGCCTTATGGTCTATATTACCTTGATTCTAATATCGTGTTATATTGCCATGACAATGGAAGATCTGAATATATATTGTGAGAATTGTGGCCATTGTTTGGTGCTCAAACAAATAGATGGTGTGTATAGACCCATTTGTGAAAAATGTGGGCATATCAGATATTATGATCCGAAAGTCGTTGTCGTTGTCGTCTTAGAGAAGGATGAAAAGATTCTAATGGTAAAAAGAGCGATTCCTCCATTTATTGGGTTGTGGAGTATCCCTGGTGGTTATGTGGACAGAGGTGAAATAGTTGAGAATGCCGGTATAAGAGAAATATCAGAAGAAACAACACTAGATGTAGATATTGATAGATTGATAGGTGTATTTTCTGAGTCAGATCATCCTGTGATAGTGATTGCTTACGCTGGGGCTATAAAAGATGGTAATCCTTTGCCTGGTCCGGAGGTATCAGCGGTTGAATTCTTTTCAATAAGTGATCTTCCTGATCTAGCCTTTGATAGGGATAAATTGATACTTGAAGCATGGAAAAATGGTGTAGGAACTGATCAAAACAAGGAGTGATTAGTTGCTGAGTAATAGCATGTCGAGCATTTCCTCCAATTTACCTGGTTTTGAAGGTCCAACAAACTTTCCAACTATATAGCCCTGTTTGTTAATGAAATACTTTTCTGGAATGCCTCTTATTCCATAGTTGACCAGTATTTCGCCCGTACTATCGGTTGCTGTCGGATAATCAATTGAAAATTCCTCTACAAATGCCATCGCTCTGTCGTATTGATCCCAAACATCTATTCCAATGAATTCCAATGGTTGATCGGAATATTTGTTGTACACTCTTGCTATGTCTGGGGCTTCCTCTCTACAAGGAGGGCACCATGACGCCCAAAATTCTATCATTACCACTTTGCCTCTTAAATCCGAGAGCCTGAGTGTATCACCAAGCAAGGTGGTAATTTCAAAATCCGGTGCTAATTTGGGCTGTACCATAACTTCGCCGAATTCAGAGTTGACTCCAGCTCCAGCCGGCACATTTTCTGTTTTCACCAATGCTATAGACAGTAAAATGAAAAACGCCAGAATAATTATCAGGGCAGATCCGAATATTATATATTTGCTCATTGTATATAAACGTTAGAATTACAGATCGGTTTTACCAGTATCAGTTACGGTTTACAGACTGCCTTTCTCTTGGGATGACTCATGCGAAGATAATTGTTCTAGAAATTGTCTTCTTGTTTCAATATATTGATCGTGAGAGATTGCTCCACGTGACAGTTGTTCTTCCAAATGCGCAATTGAATCTAACAAATCCTCTTGGTTTTTGCGCTGCAATTCTGTTGGGAGCCCATTCTTGCTTCTCCGTAATTGATATACAACAGATAGGAAAAACAAAGCAAGTATTGTTGCCATTGCGGTGGGTGCTAGCCATTTGCTTAAAGAACCGCTTTTGAGACCCTTCTGTATTTTTTGCAGTAAGCTTGGTTGTGGCAAATTGTAAAAGAGCACATCTACTTTAGTGCCTGCTAGTAAGTTAGATATTTCCTTGCCATTGTATTCTTTTTCTCCTAAAGTAATATCTTGCATTGTTGTTAGTCCATCGGCTGTAACGAGCCCAATGTTTCTTGGAATCAATATTTTGAAGCTATTAGCCCCAATTGGCAGGGACTGTTGAAACGAGAAGTTTCCGTTCGTATAAGGGGACGTGAAGGTATATGCCAATTCATGTTTGCCAGGAGGTATGGGGGTGGTTATTGCGAATCCTAGTCCAACCTGTAATATCTGCCCACCTCTTAAGCTGCTTTGGACATCTAAGTCTATTACATCTTCCGGCAGCGAAAATCTCAAGAATTCCATCTTTGATGCTTCTGCCATATTGGGTATAAAGGTTAGGGACCCAGAATTTTCCAGTTCGACTAATCCGAGAGTTTGTATCTGTTCTGTTGCGGTGTCTGTCCCTGTAATTACTAGAGTGTGTGAAATTATAGATATGCTTTGGAAGTTAGTATTTGAAGAGTCGTATATTTGTATTACCACTGAATCGGTCTTTATCGGGTAGTCGCTCTCGTATTTGTAAGTCACGCCATCATGTTCTACAGTTATAATGTAACCGAACCCAATACCACCAGGGACTTCGTCGAAGTTAAATGATCCATCAACATTAGTGTTAGTAATGAGAGTGTCAATATTTTCTCCCAATTTAAAAACATTCAGGACGATATCTAAATTATCTGATTCGTTGGCATTGGAAGATTGGTTTTCAATAAAGCCGCTTATAGGAATGACTATCGGTTCTTGAGCATAAGACGTGTGACTTATGCAAAAAAATAGTACTAGCGAGAAGGCATTGATGAACAGATAACGTTTGTACAATCGTAGTTGCCAGATGACTGTCACAGTTTTCTTTCCTGATCAATTTCAACTGGCTCGGTTTTTGGTTCTGAAATCTCTTGGTTAATTTCGCCTATGACTCTTTCTCGATTTGATATTAGATCGTCTCTTTGTTTCAGCAAAATAGCTGTTTCTAGTTTGCTGTCCGATATCATGTTTTCAAATTGTTCGTCATTAATGTTTCCGGCGTCATGATCTGACATAAGAGTTTCTATTTCTCGGTAACTTGTTTCTATTCGCCTTTCGATATTTCGTATTTCCTCCAATATGCTTAGAGTAGCGAATGATGTGTGCCTAAGTTTCAACAATGGTAACAATATGAATGATATTGTTGCCAGAGATATCAATATTATTACAAGGTTTATCATTATTATTTAAACAAGGGCCAATTATGTGAAGTCAGAATTATCTATTCTTCTCTTTTCAGGCCACAATGTGATTAGCACCGCTAGAATTAAAACGGGACCAGCTATCCACATCCATATAACCAAGGGGTTTATAAGTACCCTAAAGATCGCGTTACCATCTTCCAGCACCTCGCCAGGTATAATGTATAGGTCTTCTATAAATGTACTCCTGATTGCTGCTTGAGTGGAAGCCATGTTGAAGTTCGGGTAGAAATCTCTACGTGGGAAATATGTGCCTAGAAATTCACCGTTTTTCATAACTCGTATTTCAGCTTTTGTTTGAGTTCTGTCCGGATTTTTAATATTTTCGAACCCCACATACTCTATCGTAT
This sequence comes from uncultured Dehalococcoidia bacterium, assembly GCA_964443385.1. Taxonomy (GTDB): domain Bacteria; phylum Chloroflexota; class Dehalococcoidia; order Lucifugimonadales; family UBA2985; genus VFHP01. The sequence continues at coordinate 24,180 of CAYUCO010000045.1, forward strand.
ATTCCTCCAAGGAAAATTTTTCTCCAGGAACCATTGGGACATCCTCTTGTACACCATAGAATGAAGATCCAGCCACTCCTAAACATAAAAATATTACAGCTAAATGAGCCACATAGCCCCCATATCTGGGTTTATTTCCAGCAATAAGCCTGGTGAATGCCGTTATCGTATTTTCACCTCTTTTACGTCTTACCAAAGTTCCTCTAATCCATTCCTTTAATATTCCTGTAATCACGAATGCACACAATGCGAATGCTATCAACGGGAATATTTTGGTAACCCCAGATATAATCAACAATAAAGTCATTGAAGATGCACCAAGGATGGGTACATATATGGACTTTAATATATTAGCTAAAGTGGTGTGTCTCCATGGCAAGAATGGGGCTATTCCCATCAATAATATGATCATCAAAAATATGGGGCCGTTTACTTGATTATAAAATGGTTGTCCTACAGTTATAGTTTGACCTTGAGTTAGTTCTGATATTAAAGGATATATGACTCCCCAAAGTGTCACAAACGCAACAGTCAAAAATAGCAAGTTATTAACAAGAAAAGACGCCTCTCTGGATAATGCGGATTCTAATTTACTTGAGCTCTTCATTGCATTGTATCTGATGAAGAATATAGCGAAGGAAATTAAAACAGTTACTATCATGAACATAAGAAATATCCAGCCTAATGTGGATGCACCGAACGAATGAACTGAAGGTACTGGCCCACCTCTGTTTATAAACATGCCAAACTGTGCAAAGGCGAATGCTAATATGATCAAGACCATATTCCACATTCTGAACATTCCTCTTCTTTTTTGAACCATAATGGAATGTATGAATGCTGTCATTACTATCCAAGGCATAAATCCGGCATTTTCCACTGGATCCCATGCCCAATAACCACCCCAACCTAATATGGTATATGCCCACCATGATCCCAGCAGCAAACCTATACCTAACATCCCCCAGCAGATTATTCCCCATAACCTTCCAGAATCCACCCATTGATCTTCGATCTTTCCGGCTAACAACGATCCCATTGCTATTGAGAAAGGAACCGAAAATGATATGAGGCCTGTCATTAACACAGGGGGGTGAATGAACATACCAGGATGGGTGAGTAGGGGATTGATTCCTTTACCGTCAGGCGGGATGGTTTGAGATAATGCAAAAGGATTAGCGAGGAAAATCATTACACCAACGAAGAATATCAGTATTATCATCAAAACAGAGTTTATGTGAGGAATGCTGTGTTCATTCTGGCTAGGAGAGAAGAAAATAGCAATTGCTGATAGTACCGCTAAGGCGAAAGCTATGAATAATAGGGATCCTTCATTGCCGGCATAAAATGCAACCCAGATATATTGTTTTTCCATCGAGAGGTTACTATGCTCTGCAACGTACTGGATGCCAAAATTATTGGTTACAAATGCGGTGACTAAACTCGCAGTGCTAATTCCTAATAATATCGGTGTCAAATACGTTGCGTTCAGTCCACTTTTGGTTAATTGATTCGACTTATAGTAGTGTCCGGATAAAGATGCCAATATCGAATATAAAGCTATAACCAGAGTCATAATTAATGTGGTGTTACCCAAGCTGGCCATATTTATTTCGTCGCCCTTTCGTCTGCTTTTTGATCTGTAATCTGTGATTTATTGATAGATTTGTCTATAAACCCGTCAACTTTCAAGAGATATTTATCCATGTTATCTGACGCTGGGTCGTTGAAGTCTTCAAAACTCTTTTTTCTCATAGATACGATTGTTACTACCAAAACTACGGATCCCAAAACCAATCCTATAGGAGGGATTATCCATATAAGTAAATATGAGCCTGACTTTGGTGGTTCAGCAAGGATTTGAACACCGTATCTATCTACAAAGTAATTTAGGATATCTTCGGTGTTTTCTCCTTGGTTTAATTTCTCCCGTATTATTCCCCTCATCTGTTTAGCTATTAGCGTTTGAGATTGATCCAAGGTTTCGCTAGGGCATACTGGGCACATCAATTTACCGTCAATGTCTTGGGCTAAGATATTGAGATCTTCTATATTTTCCGTAGTCCGTTGGTTATTGCATCCGCTTACAATTACCAAAACTAGGAACGACAACAGTATTTTATATGGAAGCTTAATGGTTGGTCTGTTAATTACTTGGGACACTTTAATGAAGGTTTCTTGATAACATTGTTATGTTTGTGAACAATTATGTAGTCTTTCTAAAAGTTTATTGTGCGTACTTTCGTTGGGTTACTGATTATCCTCTTTAACTTTTTGGGAATCAATTAATTCTATCCCGTGCCGTACTGTATTTATCATTGTATAGAGTTCTTCTTCAAGCTTTTCTAATGTGCCTTTCGAATAAAGGTCGGCTTCCTCTCTTTGTTTTATCGCCTGAGTTTCTGTATCTGCAAGTATGTCCTGTGCCTGACCCTTAGTTTTCTCCAATATTTCCTGCGACATAGCCTCGGCTTCTTTCAATATTGTATTTTCTGCCAATCTGGTTTTTGCTTCTTCTTCAGCAACCGATTTTATTCTTCTTCCTTCTTGCAGGGCTTGATTTATCAGGTTTTCTCTCATTTTTAGTAAATCTTGAGCCTCTTGAATATCCACTGGCACAGCATCTTTGAGTGCTTGGATAAGGTTGGCAAGCCTCTCCTTCTCTAAGAATATTCTTCCAGTTGCCGGCACACCTGTGCCTGAGGATATGAGATTTTCAAGTTGATCTATTAAATTTGTTATCTCCATTGTAAGGCCCCTTAAATTAATTCATCAATTTCGCTTTTATAGCTTCTTCTACGTTGGTGGGAACAAGGTGAGATATTTGTCCGCCTCCCGATGCAATTTCCTTTATCAGGCTGGATTTTACATATATGTGATCCAAATTGGCCATTAAGTACATAGTGTCTATGTCCGGTGACAACTTCTGATTATTCAATGCAAGTTCAAATTCGTAATCAAAATCAGAACCCATTCGCAGACCTCTTATCATTGCGTGGGCACCAAAATCCTTAGCAGCATTAACGGTTAATCCAGAGTACGATACAACTTCTACATTTTTTAGGTGACTCAAGGCCTCTGTACACAACTGTAGTCTTTCATCTGTATTGAACATTAGAGATTTCGTGGATCGTGTGGAAACCACAGCCACGTAGACTTTATCGAAAATATGTGAGGATCTGGTAGCGATGTCTATGTGTCCAAAAGTGATGGGATCGAAACTACCCGGGTATAATCCTGTTGTCAATTAATTGATCCTCCCTATATATAGAACAGATTGTATCACCTTGCCGGGATTCCTTTATTAGTTTGAATCCTTTATATTCGTCTTCCAGCCGATGCCTCTTTGAATGTCCAGTCGCAAGTATGGCGCCTGGTTTAGCTATTATACTTACGGTATTCAAAATGTCATGTATTGGACCTAGAGAATATGGTGGGTCCATCAATATTATGTCGTAGAAACCGTTGATAGATTTTAAGGCTTTTTCTACTTTCATACAATGGACCTTGGATTGACCAGAGAATCCCATATTAGCTAGACTTCTTCTTAGAAGGCTGCATCTTTTGGAATTTGATTCTATGAAGTCCACCCACGATGCACCTCGGCTTAAGGCTTCTATTCCTAGTGTGCCAGTACCAGCATAAAGGTCTATGACCTGTTTTCCGTATAAACCGTTCGATTCGAGTATGGAGAACAGTGAGGATCGGACCCTACCGGTGGTTGGCCTAGCCCCCAGGTTTTTGTGACTGACTATTTTATGGCCTTTAGCCGTTCCTGCTATTACTCGCAAGCTTCCAACCTTGTGGTGACAAGTATATACAATCTTGAGCCTGTTGATTCTACCATAGCCCATGTATAGCGTAAAGTTTGTGGTGGATCTCCGCTATAATTCAGTAATTGATCCTATTTGTAGTATTCTCATGCCATGTGGAGGTTGTGGCTAATCTCTGTTAGTATGTAGATAGTTTCGCAGAGGAATGAAGCATGAAGATATTATTGATAAACGGACCTAATTTAAACATGTTGGGTAACAGAGATAAAGGATTGTACGGTTCATATTCTCTGGAAACTATCCAAGATCAGGTTGTGGCAATAGGGGAAAAAGTTGGATTAGAGGTTGAATGCTTCCAATCAAATAGCGAAGGAGATATTATAGATTTCCTTCAAGAGAAATCTGCTGAATCCTCAGGAGTGATTATAAACCCAGGTGCTTTAACCCACTACTCAATTGCCCTAAGAGACGCATTGGTTGACTCAAACTTACCTGTTGTGGAGGTTCATTTGTCAAACATATATGCTCGCGAATCATGGAGGCATATATCTGTTATAGCTCCTATTTCGTTGGGGCAAATTAGTGGTTTGGGATACAGAAGTTATGGTTTGGCCATGTGGTTCATAGCAGATTATTTGAAAGAAGGTACATGAATTGATTGATAGGATCAAAAATATTAGAGATAGATTCGACGATTATGGAATCGATGGGTTGCTTGTACAATCTCCAGATAACAGAAGGTATATTTCTGGATTTACAGGCACTGCAGGATCTCTGGTAATCTCTCGTGATCAAGCTGTATTAGCCACAGATTTTCGATATATAGAGCAAGCTACTACTCAATCCCCGAGCTTTAGAGTGTTGAGGACGTTTGGAGCATTAGATTGGTTGCCTGGCCTGTTGGGGGATTTAGGGATTACTAAGTTAGGATTTGAAAGTCAACATCTATCATATGCAATGCACCAAAACATTGCGCACATACTGGAATCCGAAAATTTAACTATAGAATTACTCCCTTCACATTCTCTTGTAGAGGAGGTGAGGAAAGTCAAGGATCATCTGGAAATGGAATCACTTGCTAGGGCAATAGATATATCAGACAAAGCTTTTGACGAAGTAGCAAAGAATATATTTGTTGGCCAAACCGAACGGGAAATAGCCTGGCTGTTGGAGAAAACTATGCGAGAAATGGGGGCAGACTCACCTTCGTTTGACACCATAGTGGCGGCAGGACCGAACGCTGCTCTTCCTCACCATAGACCGGATGATACTAGAATACAGGACGGAAGTCCTTTGATAATAGACATGGGGGCTAAATACGAAGGGTATTGTAGCGACCTGAGTAGAACATTATTTATAGGAACTCCAGATGACAGATTTGTATCAGTTTATGATACGGTTTTGGCTGCCCAACTTACCGCGATTGCTACTGTCGAATCCGGTATGACCGGTTCTGAAGCGGACAATCTTGCAAGATTGGTTATTGATGAGGCCGGATATGGAGACAAGTTTGGGCATAGTCTGGGGCATGGTGTTGGATTAGAGATACATGAGCAGCCAGGTGTGGGTCCTGGGTCGCAAACCATTTTGAGTGACGGCATGCCGTTTACTATTGAACCTGGCATATACATAACGGGATGGGGTGGTGTGAGGATAGAGGATGTAGTTGTGTTAGAAGATGGTCGAGCTAGGGTTATAAGTAAGGCGTCTAAAGTAGACAGGTTAGGTGGATAATGACGATAAGTTATAGTGAGCTTAAAAGAGGTATAGTGATTGTGTTAGATGAGGAGCCTTGGCAGGTTGTAGAGTGGAGCCATAAAAAGATGCAACAAAGAGCACCAGTGTTAACTCTCAGGCTCAAAAATTTGCGTAACAATCGTTTTATGGAACGCAATTTGCCCGGTAACCAGAAACTTACCCTGGCTGACGTTGATAACCGGGAATGCGAGTATCTGTACAATGATCCTGACTATTATTATTTTATGGACTTGCAAACTTTTGAACAATATCCACTTTCCTCAGATCTGATTGGAGATGCCATCAGGTTTTTGAAAGAACAGGATAAGCTAGAATTGATTTTTTATTCCGACGAACCAATATCTTTTGAACTACCTACTTATGTGGAATTGGTTGTCACTGACACACCACCTCCAGTCAAAGGTAACACTGCTCAAGGTGGCACAAAGCCTGCTACTTTAGAAACTGGTTTGAAGGTCAATGTTCCTTTTTTTGTTAATAATGGAGAAACCATCAGAATCGATACTCGAACCAGTGAATACCTTGAAAGAGTATGAATAGGTAACATGGTTCCACTTGTTCTTTAATGAATGACATTTCATATTGGAAAAGAGCGGTTGATTTATTCTGCATTCAATTTCAACGGAACTAACGATGACTCTTTACTCAGTATCACAGATAACTAAATACGTCAAAGACATATTTGATTCAGATGAGGTTCTAACCGACTTATGGGTTAAAGGTGAAGTGTCGAACCTGTCTCACTCAGCTGCTGGACACTTTTACTTTACTCTAAAAGATGCAACAAATCAGATCAAATGTGTGATGTTTAAACCTGCTTATGGTAACGAACATTTGATGAATGGTGTGTCTGTGTCAGTTCATGGCAGGGTATCCATATATGAGGTTCGTGGGGATATGCAGATCTATGGCAACTTGGTGCAGCCATCGGGTGTTGGCGAACGCTACTTAGCATTAGAATTATTAAAATCCTCTTTGGAACAGGAAGGTCTGTTTTTGGATAGTAGGAAGCGACCACTCCCAAGATTTCCAAAGAAGATAGGTGTAGCCACTTCTCCAAATGGTTCGGTGTGGCATGATATACAGAACGTCATATCACGTAGATTTCCACTTGTTGAACTGGTCTTGGCTCCGACTTCAGTACAGGGTGAATCTGCTCCAGATGGTATTGTTCAAGGGCTGCGTCTATTGAATCAAAGGGCAGACATTGACTTGATAATTATAGCAAGAGGTGGAGGATCTGCTGAAGAATTATGGGCCTTTAATGAGGAAATTGTCTGTAGGGCTATATATGGGAGTAAGGCCCCGGTGATAAGTGCGATTGGCCATGAAACGGATGTGACGCTGTCTGACTTAGTGTCTGATTATAGAGCTCCTACTCCGTCTGCTGCGGCTGAAGTAGCCGTTCCGGATATGCATGAAATATCTGAAAAATTGTATTATGACTTTATAGACATCGGGAATATTATGATGCGATATCTTGATTCAAAGAAATCCGGGATACATGAATACGACAGAAGTTTGAAAAGACATGTTCCAAACTTTGACAGTTTAAGGCAAAAGTTAGACGAATTGACTCAACAGTCAGGCAAAACATTGCTTCACAGGAATGATTTGATGAAAGAAGTACTTAACGCTATGAAATCTAGATTACAAGCCTTGAACCCTGCAAATGTTCTCTCTCGTGGCTACTCTATTTTGCAAAAATCCAGTGATGCAACGATTGTTATGTCCAAAAAGCAGGTGCAGGCTAATGAGGATTTAGTGGTAACGCTTAAGGATGGGAAATTGGAAGTCAAATCTAAGTAGACTGTACACCTAGCATATCGATTGTAATATACTGAAACCACAGCAACTTTTGAGAGGGGTTTTATGAGTGCCAATAGTGGGAGTCAAGATGAGAATTTATCGTTTGAAGACGCTTACACTCTGTTAGAGGAAAAGGTTTCTACTCTAGAACAGGGTGGTTTATCTCTAGAAGAATCAATACTCTTGTTTGAGCAAGGTATGAATTTATTGAATGTCTGCAGTGAGCTTCTTAGTAGTGCTGAACTGAGAATCACTAACTTACAAAACATTTATTCCGGAAAAAATGACATATCACAAGATGGTGTAGAAGAAATCGATGAAAATTGATCTTCATGTTCACACAGGTTTCTCTCCAGATTCATTTACAAATCCTGAAAAAGCGGTTTTGAAGGCAATTAAATCTGGATTGGACTGTATAGCTATAACTGACCACAACACGATAGACGGAGCCTTGGAAGCAAAACGGATATTCGGCGCCAAAGTGATAATTGGTGAGGAGATAAAAAGTCTTGGAGGAGAGATTATAGGATTGTATCTTCAGGAAACCATTCCAAAGGAATTATCAGCGTTGGACACCGTAAAGCTTATAAAGGATCAAGGCGGATTAGTATCCATACCTCACCCTTTCGATTACTTCAGGAAATCTGTCATTGACAAAAAATCTTTGGAGGAAATCTTAGATTATATCGATATTGTAGAGTCATTTAATGCACGTAATACCCTTGGAAAGAGTAATGCAAAAGCCCTTGCGTTTGCTAGGTCAAATCGTATAATTCCGTCAGCGGTTAGTGACTCACACACTTTGATGGAAATTGGACGCACATATATGAATATTCCTCAATTTGATGGAACCGCTCTCGGGTTGATGGCCACTTTGGATCGTGCTGAATTGATTTGTAGGCCAATAAATCCAATGATACATGTTTTAACAACAATGACTAAAATAATGAAGAGAGTAAATCTAAAATAGTATTAGGAATGGTGATGAATTGTTGTCGTTAGGTTGGTTTTCCACAGGAAATGGAGACGGGTCACTAGGATTGTTTAACGAAGTCCATAAGGCTATAGAGCTAGGGATATTGGACGCTAGAATAGAATTCGTGTTTTGTAATAGAGAAAGAGGGGAATCTCCGGGTAGTGATAGATTTTTAGACAGAGTGTCCAGCGCCGGAGTTCCGACGGTGTCATTGTCTTCTTCTAGATTCAGATCTGAACATGGAGGAGGCCGTTTTGATGAACACAGATTGGCATATGATGAAGAGATTATACAAGCTTTGAGTGGATTCAATGTAGATCTTTGTATATTGGCAGGATATATGCTTATCTTAGGGAAAGAACTTTGCAGGTCTTACAGAATGCTTAACCTACATCCGGCATTGCCAGGAGGACCTACAGGTACTTGGAGGGATGTAATATGGAAGCTCGTTGAGGAGCGTTCTAAAGTTAATGGGGCGTATGTGCACTTGGTAACTGAAGAATTAGATAAAGGCCCTATAATTACTTACTGTTCCTTTCCGATTGCAGGAGATGAATATAGTAAGTTTTGGGTTGATATAGAGGGTGCACCCATTAATAGTCTCAAGGAAGAATTTGGGGAAGAATTACCGGTCTTTTCACACATACGAAATGAAGGAATGAAACGGGAAAGGCCTCTAATTTTGGAAACACTCAAGGTTTTTGCAAATGGCACTCTAAAACCAGAGGATTTATGGATTGATATCTATCATATGAAAACAGACTTGCCAATGTGCCTGGACATTCCGATAAACAATTTTTTAGATGAAACAAGACCTTAAGCGGTCATATCCTCTATAGATTCTATTTGCAAGATAGACCCGTTTTTGCTAAGCAATATAGGTGGGCCGTTTCCCAATATTGTATCACTGTCTACAACGCATTTATTGACCTTGGGCATGGACGGCAAATGATACATTACATCAATAAGTGCATTTTCTATTATTGCCCTCAAACCTCTAGCTCCAGTTTTGCTTTTGAGTGATTCATCGGCTGCTGCATTAAGAGCATCATCGTTAAAAAGTAATTCAACTCCATCTAACTCAAATAAGTGTTGATATTGTTTGGTTACCGCATTCTTTGGTTTAGTCAATATTTCTAGCATGGATTCCTTATCTAATGCCTCCAGGGTAACAATTAGTGGTATGCGTCCGACAAATTCCGGTATGAATCCATAAGATAATAGATCTTCAGTGATTATATTTTCTAGTGGGTCCATCTTTAGAGAGCTTTCCCTAGACATTGATAAAGATTTGAAACCAAGGTTTTGATTCTCTTTAGATATACGTTTAGATATTATTTCCTGCAGACCTTCAAAAGCTCCACCGCAGATAAACAATATGTTATCGGTTTTGATTTGAATCAATTCTTGGTGAGGGTGTTTTCTCCCACCTTGAGGAGGAACGTTAGCTGTGCATCCTTCAATTATCTTCAATAAGGCTTGTTGCACACCTTCCCCTGAGACATCCCTAGTTATTGATGGGTTAGCACTTTTCCGACCAATCTTATCTATTTCGTCTATGTATATAATGCCATACTCTGCTTTTGCCACATCGTAATCAGCAGCCTGGATTAATCGTAGCAATATGTTTTCTACGTCCTCTCCCACATATCCAGCCTCTGTTATCGAAGTGGCGTCCACTATACAAAATGGGACATCCAATATCCGGGCTAGAGTTTGGGCGAGAAGAGTTTTTCCAGATCCTGTTGGACCGGCTAACAAGATATTAGTCTTTTGCAACTCGACATTGGCTTTTACAAGAGTGCTCTTAATTCGTTTGTAGTGATTGTATACGGCAACTGCCAATGACTTTTTTGCTCTGTCCTGTCCTATGATATATTCGTCCAGTAGTTTATGTATCTGTTTGGGCTGTATGTCATTTATTTCCGTCGAAAGATTGGGACTAGCAGTCTTTAATTCATCTTGATGTATTATTTCCCTGCAAAGATCGACGCATTGTTCACAGATAAAGGCGTTGCCCGGAGGTCCTCCTATTAACCTGTCTACTTGAGACTGATCCTTGCCGCAAAAGGAACAAAATGCTCTGTTTGTATTTTCTGTTTGGTCACTCACTGTTTCAGTGTTTTCTCTCTTTATTCTTCTTTGGCTGTCTTGGATAGCACCTCATCTATAATCCCATATTCCATGGCTTGTTCTGGATTTAAATAATGATCTCTATCTGTATCTTTAGCGACTTGTTCATATGGCTGACTTGTATGTCCAGAAATAATGGTTCGTAGCATATCTTGCATCCTCAGAATTTCACGCGCCGCGATTTCTATATCCGTAGCTTGTCCTTGGGCGCCACCCATTGGTTGATGCATATGTATAGTAGAATTTGGTAGAGCGTATCTTTTGCCTTTTTCGCCTGCACAAAGAAGAACAGTGCCCATGCTAGCTGCAAGTCCAACACATATGGTCGAAACATCTGGTTTAATGAGTTGCATAGTATCGTATATTGCCAAGCCAGAACTGATTACTCCTCCGGGTGAATTTATGTATAGGCTTATATCTTTGTCTGGATCTTCTCTTTCCAAGAAAAGGAGTTGAGCAACTATCAAGTTTGACACTTGATCATTGATAGGTGTTCCCAAAAACACTATTCTTTCTCTTAACAAGAGTGAGTAAATATCAAAGGCTCTTTCTCCTCTAGCTCCAGTTTCTACCACCATTGGCACTATATCTTCGGGTCTGTATAACATTTTACTCCTTAATCGAATTGTCATCTTTCTTTTTTCGTTTGGTTGTTTTAGCGTTAGCCGATTTGCTTTTGGGTACTTGACTGTCTCCGTGTTCACCCTTGGCAATAGAGGCTAGGCGCTCCATTGTTTTTCTACTAATCAGCATGTTTCCTATAGATGCACGTCCATTGTCATTATCAAATAAGCTTCTTAGTGACTCCGATTCTGTTTCTGATGAAGCGACCATATTGTTTATTTCGTTTTCTATGTCTTCGTCAGTAACGTTGATATTTTCTGTTTCCCTGAAAGTGTCCATTACCAAAGTTCTGCTTATTCGTTCCAAAGCTGATGGTCTAACTTCAGTTTGTATTTCTTGAATAGTCTTTCCAACCGAACTCAGATAATCTTCCATGTTTAATTGTTGTCTTTGCATGGCTTCAGCTTGTTCGGAAATCATATGTTCTACTTCATGGTCCACTAACAATGGAGGTATGTCAGGGTTGGCCTGTTCCACTAAGGCTTGAACAATATCCTCTTGGTATTTTTGCTCAGCAACGGTTTGATTGCGTTTTAATATGTCTGACTCCAACTGTTTTCTGAGGGATTTCACATCTTTAACGTCCATGTTCAAGCTCTTAGCAAAGTTATTGTCTAACTTTGGTAATTTTCTCTCTTTTATTTCATCCACCGTAACGTCAAACGAACATTCTTTCTCAGCCAATTCCGTTTGAGGGTAATCCGTTGGAAATGCCAGTGAAAACACCTTGGATTCGCCACGAGGTATACCTATTAACTGTTCTGCAAAACCAGGCATTGGGTTAGAAGAATCTTGAGTGACTAAGTAGTCAACTCCTTGGTCGTCAATTATTATTTTGTCATCCATAGTTCCTTTAACTTGAAGGGTAACCATGTTGTCAAAATTTATAGGGTTCTCGGTAGGCTCCCAAGTGCTGGAGTCTTTTCTTATAGTCTCCAATGTTTCGTCTATTTGTTGTTTAGTCACAGAAACTTTTTGAGGTTCTAATCTGTAATCCAGATAGTTGCCAAGGTCGATATTAGGGCGTACAGGGACCACGACCTCCAGTGTCAGAGGCTCATAACTGGCCACATCTGCTTTTGGTGTGGAGATCACATCCAAAGATTCTTGTTTTATAGCATCTGCAGCTAATTTAGGTATAAGAGTCTCAAGGGCATCTTCTACCATATTGTCTCGACCAAGTTCTCGTTCTAGTACGGATCTTGGAGTTTTGCCTTTGCGGAACCCTGGTATCGATACCCTTTGCACAGCCCTTCTATATACTCGGTCCATGTGTTCCTCTAACTCTGGAGGATCAACTTCGATACTTAGAGTTATTTGATTATTAATACTACTGATCTGGGATACTTTCACTTATTACTCCTGTAAATACTATTGGTTCATTATAAACAGACTTATCATTGATGTGAAGCCGAAGATTTGCGTTAAGGGTCAATTTTCTTTATATGTACTTCTGATAATTGAGAATCATCAACCTCAGAAGGAGCTCCGAACAATGGGTCTATGGCGGCCTGGGTTTTAGGGAAAGCTATTACTTCTCTGATGTTTTCTTCGTTAGTCATTAACATTACGATTCTGTCTATGCCAGCTGCGAAGCCTCCGTGGGGAGGGGCTCCGTATTCTAATGCGTCCAAAATCTGACCAAATTGTTCTTGCATTTCCTGTGCGCTATGTCCTAGCAGGCCAAAAATCTGTTCCTGTATATCTCGTTTGTTATTCCTAATGCTACCGCCACCTATTTCAAGGCCATTACAAACTAAATCATATTGATTTGCAAGAACTGAACCTGGGTTGGTGCTCAATTGATCTACTTGGTTGCTTTTGGGTGAAGAAAAAGGATTATGTGTAGAATCCCATCGGTTATCTTCAGGTTTCCATTCTAGCAAAGGGAAATCAATGACAAACGCGAATGCCAAAGTATTTGGGTCTGCGAGTCCTAATCTTTTCCCCATTTCATTCCTGCACTGACTTAGTACAAGATTAACAACCTTGGGATCTCCAGCTATAATAAGCATAAGATCCCCTCGTTTGGCTCCTAATTTTTCTGATATGTTTGTAACCTCTTTTGGTGTTAGATACCTAGCAGCAGGTGATTTTATATCACTTTCCGACAGATCTTGTATCCCCATCTCAGGGTCCCCTTCTAGGGAAATGGTGATTAGCCCAGAGGCTCCTCGTTCTTTGGCAAAATTTATTAGATCATCTATCTCCCTGCGAGTGTAATTGCCACATCTAGGGGCTACAAATCCTTTGATTGCTCCGCCGTTTTTTATCACGTTTGAAAACACTTGAAACTGTGTTGATTGTAATTGATCTGCAATATCATTTAATTCCAATTCAAATCTTAAGTCTGGCTTGTCAGTACCAAAACGCTCCATAACTTCTTGATATGTTAATTTAGGAAACGGTTCTATTAGCGTTTTTTCTGGTGAAACTATTTTGGTGAGTCCAGCGAAGAGTTGTTCCATCAATGCCAGTACATCGTTCTCATCTACGAAACCCATTTCCAGATCCAATTGTGTAAATTCAGGCTGCCTATCTGCTCTTAAATCTTCGTCTCTGAAGCAACGTGCTATTTGGAAATACTTTTCTATACCACCCATAACTAATAACTGCTTCATTTGTTGTGGAGATTGAGGCAAAGCATAAAAATGACCTGGATGAATTCTACTAGGAACTAGGTAATCCCTCGCTCCTTCTGGAGTGCTCCTTGTAAGTATTGGAGTTTCAACCTCAATAAAACCGCTACCGTCCAAAAAGTCTCTTATAAATTTAACTACTACATGTCTTTTTATAAGATTTTCCCTGAGGCCCTTACGTCTCATGTCTAGATATCTGTGTTTTAGTCGGATCATCTCGTCAGTAGAGTCTGAATCCTCCTCTATGCTAAATGGAGGCGTCTTGGAAGTATTCAGTATTTTGGAAGTGGTAACGACTATTTCAATCTCGCCAGTGCTCATAGCGTCATTGGTAGTGCCAGCTGGCCTGGAGGTTACGGTCCCAATTATATTCAGAACCCATTCATTTCTTATATCTTGGGCCAAGTCGTGTGCTTCTGCATTTGTTTCTGGGTTGAATACGACTTGTACTATGCCAGTCCAATCTCTCAGGTCTATAAAGATCAAGCCACCATGATCTCTTCTGCGGTGAACCCAACCGGCGACTTGGACTTGTTGCCCTAAAAGTTCACTATTAATTGTTCCACAGTCATAGGATTTGAACACTTTATGCACCTTTCTTGTGCTTTAACATCTATTCCAACGGCGTATTATTATAGGTTAGGATATAGACGCTTGCAACAAGAGAAAAAGATGGGCTGTTTATTTAGACATTTTCTGGCTAATGATTCAAATGTTGTGCTGCTTAGTGAGAGCCTTTTATCTTGACAATAAATTAACCCTGAAGTAACATCAAATTCGCTTTATCGATAATACATTTCAGGCGTGCAATAGGGCTAGCATCGAGTTTTGCAAGCTTTGTTTCTACATCTTGTCTGTATAATACATATTAGGAAAATCTTGAAGTGAGTTATGCAAAAGGTCTTTTTTGTAAAGAATGTGGGCGAGATTACCCTATTGAGCCCATAAATGTCTGTGACTTCTGTTTCGGGCCATTGGAAGTCACTTATGACTACGAATCTATAGCACTAAATATAAGTAGGGACAAAATTTTAAAAGGCCCCCATAGCATGTGGCGTTACTCTGACTTTTTGCCTGTGGATACAGCAAATGCAGTGGATATTAATGCTGGATTTACTCCTCTAATTAAATCCGAAAACATGGGTAAGTATCTAGGGTTGGAGAACCTCTATTTTAAGAATGATTCGGTCAATCCGTCATTCTCGTTTAAAGACCGAGTAGTAGCGGTTGCAAGCACTAAGGCCAAAGAATTCGGGTTTGATACCCTTGCTTGTGCCTCTACTGGCAACCTGGCGGGGAGTGTGGCCGCCCACGCTGCGAGATCCGGCATGAGATCCTTTGTGTTCATACCTGCAGACCTTGAAGTGGGTAAAATTGTTGGGGCTGCTATTTACGGCACTACTTTGGTCGCTGTAGATGGAAGTTATGACGATGTCAATCGTTTGTGTAGTGAACTTTCAGATACCTACAACTGGGCTTTCGTTAATATAAATATGAGACCATATTATTCTGAAGGAAGTAAGACATTAGGTTTTGAAGTTTCCGAACAACTGGGATGGAAAGCACCTGATAATTGTATAGTACCAGGTGCTTCGGGTTCTCTCTTTACTAAAATTTGGAAAGGGATGAATGAATTCGCAACAGCCGGTCTTATTGACACCCCCAAAACGAAAATGTTTATTGGCCAAGCTGAAGGATGCTCTCCAATAATATCTGCGTATGATGCCAACGACTTTGCTATACGGCCTGTTAAACCGGACACGATAGCAAAATCGTTAGCTATAGGTAATCCAGCTGATGGATATTTTGCTCTGAAAGTCATTGAAGAAACTCACGGTGGCGGCTACGCTGTTCCTGAGGAAGATATAGCCGATGGCATAAAGGATTTGGCGGAGATGGAAGGGATTTTTACTGAACCTGCTGGTGGTGTGGTAATCGCAACGTTGAAACGTTTGGCTCTTACTGGACAGATAAAACCTGAAGAAACTACTGTAGCGTTCATAACTGGCAATGGATACAAAACTAGAGAAGTGGTTGAACATGTGGCTAATCCAGTTTTGATAAAACCAACATTTGCTTCCTTTGAAGAAGCAATAGGTGTTAGACTCTAATATAGATATTGTTGACGGGAGTTTAGTTATGGTGAAGCGTCGTGCAAGATTTACATTTCCCACTGGTCTCATTACAGAACCAGTTATATTCAACCTAGGTCGGGACTTCGATGTTGTAACAAATATTAGAAGAGCCGATGTGCGTGAAGACGTGGGGTGGGTTGTATTAGAGATTGAGGGTAACGAGGATGAAATAGACAGAGGCTTGGCATGGGTTAAGAGTATGGGCGTTAGGGTTGACCCAGTGACTGGAGATGTAGTAGATAGTATATAGTTAGTTTTGAGTTTTTAATGTAATAGGAGGCTAAAATGAGTGTAGAAGTTAGAATTCCAACACCTTTACGCCGCGTGACCAACGGGCAAGAAAAGGCTTCAGTCGAAGGGAAAAATCTGATTGAGATTATCGATGCTTTGGAAGCACAACATCCAGGCATAAAGGAACGAATGTGTGATGACGATGGTTCTTTGAGGCATTTTGTTAACATTTATGTTAATGGAGAAGATGTTAGATTTTTGAATGGACTTGAAACAGAAATCAACACAGGTGATGAAGTTAGCATTGTCCCTGCAGTAGCTGGCGGTTTCTAACTCTGGAAAATATCCGAATCAACCTTCGTGAAGGCTATGTGGTGTTCTCACTGTGCAAACGGTTGTGCCACTTCTTTTTTTGTTCGATGCGGACATGTTCGTTCGTGGGTTGATACGTCATTAGAAATTCTTGTTTGAATCTATCGAATGTGCCTGCATCTATATGGTTTCGGATTTGTTCCATTAAACACATTATGTATCTTAGGTTATGTATGGTTGCCAACCTATATCCGAGCAATTCTTTGGCTTTGAATAGATGATTCAAATATGCCATGGAATATCTAGAACATGTGTAACAGTCACACGATTCTTCAATTGGGTTATTTGCAAATCTGTATATTGATCTATTTACATTTATGCGGCCAGTTTTGGTGAACAGGGATCCATTGCGAGCGACTCTTGTAGGTAGAACACAGTCAAATAAATCTATTCCATAATCCACGCAGTTAACGATGTCTTCTGGAGAACCCACTCCCATTAAGTATCTTGGTTTTTCTTCAGGCAATACCATACTGGTTACTGAAACTGTTGTGTACATGTCGTTTTTGGATTCTCCCACACTGAGACCACCAATTGCATATCCATCGAAATCCAATTCGGTTAGTGTCTTCGCAGATTCCAACCTCAAATCATGGTCTATTCCACCTTGAACTATCGCAAAAATGGATTGATCTTTACTAGTTTTAACCACCTTCGACCTGATTGCCCAATTGTGCGTTCTTTCCATTGCATTTTTCGTATGGATATAATCACTGTGTGGTGAGATACAGTGGTCAAGTAGCATTGCAATATCAACACCCAATTTCGCTTGATGTTCTAGCACAAGTTCAGGTGTCATGAAAATCTGTTGGCCGTCTATGTGAGACTTAAATGCAACTCCTTCCTCAGACACTTTTACGAGTTTGGAAAGGCTTAGTGTTTGGAATCCGCCACTGTCTGTCAGTATTGGTGAACTCCAATTCATGAATTTATGCAATCCACCCAATTCTGATATGGTATTTATGCTGGGTCTTAGCATCAAATGATATACGTTGGATAAAATTATAGAGGCCCCCAGATCCATAAGATCTTCGGATGAAAGGGATTTTACGGAACCCTGAGTTGCAACCGGCATGAAGGTTGGTGTTTGAATAGATCCGTGCTTAGTCGTGAATATGCCAGTACGAGCATTCCCGGATCTACTCTGTATTTCGAATCTATCGCTCATGTTTTATTTGATATATTATAGTTTAGAATGAAAAGTTGGGAAACCCGGAGATTTAATACGAGGTAATATCTAATGAAACCTTATTATCCTGTTTTTTTGGATCTAAACGCAAGATCTTGTGTCGTTATAGGCGGAGGTCCGATAGCAGAAGGCAAGATCCAGATGCTGCTGGAATGTGGCGCAAATATTACTATGATTAGCCCGACAGTAACTGCACAGATCAAGGATTTGGCAAAAACAGGGGCGATACAATTGGAAGAACGTGAGTATAGAGAGGGTGACTTAAGTCAAGCATATCTTGTAATAGCTGCAACTGATGATAACAACGTCAACCAAACTATAGCTCGCGAAGCTGAACAGCACAACTTATTGTTAAATGTTGCGGATGTCACTCATCTTTGCAACTTTATTGCTCCTGCAGTTGTGCGACGAGGAGATGTTACCGTAGCGATATCTACTAGTGGGACCAGCCCTGCATTGGCCAGAAAGCTTCGGGAGGAAATAGAGGGTTGTTCATTACGTTGTACAGAACCGTTTTTGGATTATGCTGATCTATCTACTATGCTTTCCGAGATAAGGGTTTCCCTGAAAAACAAAGGTGTAAGAATTGATCCCGAGCATTGGCAAAAATGTCTGAATCGAAACATATTGAGCCTTTATAGTAAGGACAAAGAAGGAGCCAAAGAATTCCTGTTAAACTCTTTGCTTGAAGGTATTGTGAGGGATTAATGTCTAAAGGCAATATGTTCGTTGTGGGATTGAATCACGATACTGCTCCATTATATGTCAGAGAGAAAATTGCTTTGACTCGAGATGAACTGATAGTTTCCTTAGGCAAACTCAAAGAATCTATTGGAGACTTGGTAATACTATCTACTTGTAATAGGACGGAGTTCTACTTTCTTAGTTCTGATATGAAAATGCATAGGGATGCAATAATGGAATTTCTTGTTATAAGATCTGGAACCAATATAGAGGATCTTGCAGGGTTCACCTATTTATATAAACAAAAAGACGCAGTTAACCATTTATTTAGAGTGATTTCAGGGATAGATTCTTTGATAATCGGAGAGTCTCAAATACTAGGACAAATACGGGAGGCTTATAGTATTGCGGTGGAACAAAACACCGCGAACGGTACCATGTCCAAAATATTTCACCAAGCTCTCAGGGTTGGTAAGAGAGCCAGAAAAGAGACAGGTATAGGAGAGCATTCTGTCTCAGTGAGTTCCTCAGCCGTTTCAATTGCAAAAGATATACTTGGTAGTTTGAGTGACAAGCGAGTCGCTGTTTTAGGAGCAGGTGAGGCTGGGAGGTTGGTAGCTAGATCATTCAGAGACCACAATGTCAAAGAATTATTGATATTTAATAGAACCTTTGATCGAGCTGTTGAACTTGCAGATGAGATTTCAGGTGAGGCATATCCTTGGGACTGTTTAGAAGAATGTATTAGTCAGGTAGACGCCGTTGTAACGTCTACTGATTCCAAAGATATTTTGATAGATAAAGAAATATTGACAAAGTCTTCTCTGGAGTCCAGCAATACTCCATTAGTGATAATAGACATAGCTGTTCCAAGAGATGTAGATCCTGCCGTTGCCGAGATATCAAATGTGTCTTTATTTAATATGGATGACATACAGATGGTTGCGAATGAAAACTTCGAACACAGGAAAAATGAGATAGGCAAAGTGGAGAGCATAATCGGACAAGAAATATCTAGATTTGAATCATGGTGGGATTCCTTGGAGATTTCTCCAAGCATAACTCTTTTGAGAAATCAGATGGATGAAATTAGGTTAAAAGAATTCTCTAAGCTGACTAAGGCGATGAAGCATTTGTCCAATGATGACATGTCCACGATAGAGATATTTAGCAAGGCTTTAACAAATAAATTCCTGCATAGACCTATAACATCTATCAAAAAGAATCCAGAACAATCTGTGTCTATTAAGAAACTCTTTAATTTAGAAGAACCAAATCGAGAAAATGGCAAAGGATAATCAACAAGCACGATGTCCAAAACATTATTGATAGGAACCAGACCTAGCCCTTTAGCGATAATCCAAACTAATGAAGTGGTGGATTGGTTGAAAAACTTCTATCCTGATCTAACCTTCGATATTGTGGAAATTAATAGTGTTGGTGACAGGAACCCAGATGCCTCCATAAGGTCATTGGGTAAAGGGATTTTTGTTAAAGAAATAGAGCAGGCATTGATTGACAAGCGAATTGATGTAGCCGTCCATAGTCTTAAAGATCTGCCTGTAGACGATAATGATCTGTTAACCTCTTTGACAGTATGTCCTAGAGAGGATTCTAGAGATGTGTTTATAAGTAAATTTAAATGTGATCTATCAAATATTCCTACTGGTTCCATAATCGGTACAAGTAGTCCTAGGCGTAAAGTTCAAATTCTTGCTGTTCGTCCGGACATAGTTGTATCTGAAATGAGAGGCAACGTGGGTACGAGGCTTAGTAAAATAGGTAGTTCGGATTATGATGGTATAGTCGTTGCCGCTGCCGGCATAAATAGATTGGGTTATGGGGACTACATTGATCAATATTTAGATACTAATACAATAATTCCAGAGCCTGGCCAAGGTGCTCTGGCAGTTCAGTTTAGGAATGAAAACACATATGTTCAAGAATTGTGCATACAGATAGAAGATTCGGATACCAAGATAGCAATAACGGAAGAAAGAAACTTTGTAAAGGAAGTTGGAGGAGGCTGTAAGGTGCCAATAGCGGCTCATGTGCAGGTAAATGAATCAATGGTTGTGATGAACGGTATGATGGTATGTAGTAATGGAATAGATTTAGTTAAGGAATGCATAGAACGAACTGTCGATGAATCTCATGCCATTGGTAACATATTGGCAAAAAATCTATTGTCCAAAATCTACTAATAAGTATATAGGTGTGAAAATGGGTGATGGTATTGTGTATTTGGTAGGAGCGGGCCCGGGCGATCCCGACCTTATATCTGTAAAAGGTCTACGAATTATTGAAATTGCTGATGTTATCGTTTTTGACCGTTTGGTAGATAAAAGATTATTAGATAAATCCAGGAACGATGCGATCTTAATTGATGTCGGTAAAGGTAGAGATTTCAAACACATGGATCAGATTAGTATAAATGAATTACTAATTTCCGAGGCCGTTAAAGGTAGAACTGTACTAAGACTTAAAGGAGGTGACCCCTTCATATTTGGCCGCGGATCTGAAGAAGCTATAGTTTTGGCAGATAAAGGTATTAAGTTCGAAATAGTTCCGGGCGTTTCTTCCGCTGTGGCAGTTCCTGCTTACGCTGGAATCCCCCTTACTCATAGAGGTTTATCCTCAAAAATTACTATAGTTACAGGTAGCCAAGATCCAAATAAACGCCAATCCGATGTGGATTGGAAATCAATAGCATTAGACAAGGGAACCATAGTTATTTTGATGGGATGGGATAATCTTAAAGAAATATTGTTTTGTTTGACTTCTAATGGAATGCCAGAAGAAACACTTGCGGCGGTTATCCAATGGGGGACAGAACCGTATCAAACTGTGGTTAAGGGCACCGTCAATACTATATACCAGAAATCATTAGATGCATCTATCACTGCACCTGTTACAGTTGTATTAGGTGAGGTTGTAGGAATAAGCTCTCAAATAGATTGGTTCAATGGCGAAACTGTTTGATGGCAGAAATATATTGGTTCCTAGAGCTAGTAATCAAGCTGGAGAACTCTCTAACATTATCAGGGCTAAAGGGGGACATCCTATAGAAATTCCTGTAATCGAGATAACTCCGACAAAAAACATAGGGGATCTTGATAAAGGAATAAAATCCTTGGGCACTTACGATTGGGTGGTCTTTTCAAGTGTAAATGGTGTCAGGGGAGTATTTGAAAGAATTTTTGCAATTGGTCTGGATGCTGGAATATTTAGATCAACCAAAATTGGTGCTATAGGACCAGCAACAGCTAAAGCCTTAACTAATTATGGTGTGGCTGTTGATTTGGAACCCCTGAAGTATGTTTCTGAATCAATGGTAGCAGAATTTGCTAATATAGGAGTGAAAGACAATTTCATCCTACATTTTTCGGCTGAAACAACTAGAAATGTTTTATACTACGGCCTTACACGTGCGGGAGCATTGGTTACTCAAGTGTCTGTATACTCTACATCTACAAAAAAAGAATCCCGTCCAATGCTGGCCGAGGTGATGACCAGTGATAGAATTGATATAATTACATTTACTAGTTCTTCTGCAGTGAAAGGATTCCTTGAATTACTAGATGGCAGGGATACCTTGGTTAATGTTATTATTGCTTGTATTGGACCGATAACTGCTAACACCGCCATAGAGAATGGTCTTGATGTGCACGTAGTAGCAAAGGTGTCGACTATTACAGGGTTGGTCTCTGAAGTGCTGGACTATATTAGAGATTAATTGCTGAATTTGAAGAGGGTAGATTGTCAAGTCATTTTCCGAGAAACAGACCCAGAAGACTAAGAAATTCTAGGGCTATAAGAAAGATGATAGCAGAGAATAAACTGTCATCTGATGATCTGGTTTACCCTATGTTTATTTCTGAGAAAGCTACTAGTTTAAATCCTATTGAATCAATGCCTGGTATATTTCAGGTACCTTTAAGCAAATTAAATCAAGAGATACAAGATATATCTCGCAAGGGGATTAATTCTATATTGTTATTCGGTTTGCCTAATGACAAAGACGCAATAGGTTCGGGAGCTTATGCTGAAAATGGTGTAGTTCAGCAGGCGATAAGATTGATAAAAAAAGAAAACCCTAACTTGTACGTTATAACTGATGTTTGTTTGTGTGAATATACTGATCATGGACATTGTGGAGTTATACGAAATATGGACGTCGTGAATGACGAAACTCTTGAGTTGTTAACCAAAACAGCAATTTCTCATGCCAACGCTGGAGCAGATATGGTAGCACCGTCGGCAATGATGGATGGGCAAGTGTCTGCCATTAGAGAGGGTTTAGACAAAGCTGATTTTAGCGGTGTATCTATAATGGCGTATTCAGCCAAGTACGCGTCTTCATTTTACGGACCATTCAGAGAAGCAGCGGAATCCGCACCTCAATTTGGTGACCGGCTAACTTACCAGATGGATTTCGCTAATGGCAGGGAAGCATTGCGGGAAATCCGTATGGATATTGAAGAAGGTGCTGATATTATCTTAATAAAACCTGCATTGACATATTTGGATGTTATTGCCAGGGCAAGAGAGAACTTTGACTGTGTCATCGCAGCGTATAATGTCAGCGGGGAATATTCTATGGTTAAAGCTGCAGGGAGTAATGGATGGATGAATGAATCACAATCTATATTGGAGATCCTTACATCTATAAAGAGGGCTGGTGCAGATATTATTATTTCGTATCATGCTAAAGATGTATGTGAATTACTGAAAAACAATGAATCTTGAGAGCGTTACATTGGTACTGAAAGGGGATTGAACATGAATATGGAGTATTTGCAGGTGACACCAGACGAACAGAGGGTCATTTTATTATTTGAAGAGTCAGATCAAGATAAAAAGCTTAAAGAAGTAGACCAGTATTTAATTGATAACCAGTTAGAGCCTAAAAGAAAATATTCTGAAAATAGGAACGGCGTTGACTACCTTGTTTATTACTTTGGCCATTGTTATTTGGCAGATCACTTGGAAATATTGTCAGAGATGGCTGATGGAGAAGGTTAAGAGTTAACATCTGAACATAATGGATATATTTGTTGATAAAAATACACCTAGTATATCCGAAGTATTTTTTACTGATCTGGGTTGGATTGGGGTTATAGGATCCAGTAACACTATTAACAAAATTACTTTTCCATATGACAATCGTGATGCGGCTGAGTTTTCAGTAAAAACATTGACTAAAGATGTGTTGAATAGAAGTAAGTCCGGTGACATAGTTTCAGACACATGCCAGCAAATTTTGCTATATCTTGAGGGGCAGGAAGTGATATTTGATCAACCCTTGGCCCTTGTAGGTACCGATTTTCAGATCAAGGCTTGGAATATTGTAAGGAATATTCCCATAGGTGAAACCAGGAGTTATTCACGTATAGCTGAAACAATTGGTAATCCTAAGGCAGTCAGGGCCATTGGGAATGCTATGAAATATAACCCCGTCCCGATATTAATACCATGCCACAGAGTTATAGGTAAAGATGGATCCATGACTGGATATGGGGGTAAGTTCGGTACTGGAATAAAGGCTAAGTTACTTTCAATTGAATCTGATATGATTAGTATGAGATATTAAAATCACGTAGATTGTCCACTTATCACACTGTTATCACCGACTATACTTTCTAGATCATTATGTAGGCTTGTGCAATAGCTTACATTGACGAATGGCAACTTGCCTGTCACAGTTTTTCCGTTGGACTTAATCTTAAGTCCAACACGTTCCTGTCCAGGATAATTCATCAGAGTTTTTATAACTTCTCTAAGAATGTGTTCATCGTGAGATGGATCCGTGGTTTCTTCCAGTTTAATCCACAGATTTGTGCTTCCCATTAATAAATTCTTGGCTTCAGTGGACTGCTTAGTATCCCGTTTAATCTGTCCGTTGTTAGACTCTGGAGTAGTTATACTGGGTTCTATAGTAGGAGCATCATAGTCAATTATATAATTCTTGGCATTATCGCAATGTATGGATAGGGTATCATTCCTTGTCCTTACCTTCCCAATTATTTCAACCAAGCTTCCTTCGTACCAGAGTTCACTAGTGGTTTCATAAATTTTAGGCCATACCATGACTTCTATATTTCCTCCAAGGAGTTCTAGTGTTACGGCTGAAAACATTTTGTTGTCTTTGGTATAGCCAGTTCGGTATGCTGAGACTTGGCCTACTACCGATATGTCTTTACCAGTATGTTCAGGCTCTATGTCCTCACGAGATATAACCACGTTGCCAGGGTTTCTTTTGGCTAGGATAGATAGAGGGTTTTCGGAGATAAAAGTACCCAACATTTCTTTTTCCCATATCAATTGTTCCTGTTTGGGTATACTGAGGTGATTAATCGTCAATTCTTCAATTGGTGTGGCGACAGATTCTCCGAACATGTCGAACATTGTAGTTTGCCCAGAGTCCCTCAACTTTGATTCTCTTTGAGCCAACGACAATATAATATCAGAGCTATTAAACAGAGATCCCCTATCTCCTAGCGAGTCTAGTGCTCCACCTTTTATTAGGCTTTCCAATGATTTCCTGTTGACAGAACCCAAGTTTGCTCTGCGGCACATGTCTTCTAATGATTTAAATCGGCCGTTTTCTTTTCTTTCGTCAACGAGAGGCTTCATAGTAGCAGAGCCAACATTCTTGACTGATGATAGTCCGTAGCGTATTGAATTATGGCCTTCATGATCTAAATCTATAGAGAAGTTTAATTCACTCCTGTTAACATCCGGTAAGAGGACTGGTATACCGAGACGTAAACATTCGGTTACATCTGTGGATATTTTATCAGATTGTCCGCTATGAGCATTCATTACGGCTGTCATATATTCTTCTGGAAAATTTGCTTTAAAATAGGCTGTCCAATAGGCAATCATTGCATAACTTATGCTATGGGCCTTATTAAAAGCATATCCTGCGAAGGGCTCTATAAGCTGGAATACTTCCTCTGCCAACTCCTTGTTGAATCCTTGCTTTAGTGCTCCATTTACGAATTTATCTTTTTCATCTCGCATTACTTCTGGGATCTTTTTACCCATAGCCTTACGTACTACGTCAGCTTCGCCTAATGAGTATCCCGCAAAGGCTTGAGCAATTAAAAGGACTTGATCTTGGTATACGATCACTCCATAAGTTTCTTCCAATATGCTCTCTAGTGTAGGATGGGGATAACGTATAGGGACCAAACCATGTTTAGCGTCTATGAATGTGCTTATGTGTTCCATGGGGCCAGGTCTGTATAAAGCAATCATCGCCGATACATCACTGACAGAGTTGGGTTTTAGTTGTTGTATGTATCTTCTCATTCCGGAGCCCTCTAGCTGGAAAACACCTGTTGTTTCTCCAGACGACAACAGGGAGAATGTTTTTTCATCGTCGAGAGGAATGTCGTTCATGTTTATCTCTGTACCTCTGCGACTCATTACAGATTCTTTCGCTTCAGAAAGAATGGTAAGGTTCGTTAATCCCAAGAAATCCATCTTCAATAATCCGAGTTTGGCAATTGGCTCCATCGGGAATTGGGTCATAGCCATATTTGAGGATCCATCATTTCTAGATGGTCTCTGTAGCGGCAGATAATCCACCAACGGCTCTTTTGTGATTACAACTCCTGCTGCGTGGGTACTAGTATGCCTGACAACTCCTTCAAGGTGTTGAGCTGTGTCTATTAATTGTTTTGTGGTTTTATCAGCTTCATAAGCCGATTGGAACTCTGGGATCTCTTTTAGGGCGTTCTGGATATTGGTCGGCCCAGTTGGTATCAATCTTGCTATTTTATCGACATCCCCATATGTCATGCCGAGTGCTCTTCCTGTATCTCTTATGGCTGCCTTTGCCCCTAAAGTGCCAAATGTAATAATCTGTGCAACATGATCTGAACCATATTTTTGTCTTACATAATCAATTACTTCTTCTCTTCTATCATCCTGGAAATCCATATCTATATCTGGCATTTCATGTCTTTCTACATTTAGAAATCTTTCAAAAACCAATTTATGGCCAACTGGATCTATATCTGTAATTCCTAAAGTATAAAGAACTATACTTGCTGCAGCGCTCCCTCTCACTCCAAACAAAATGTTGTTTTCCCGAGTAAATCTCGCTATGTCCCAAACTACCAACATGTAGTTGTCAAATTGGGTAGTCTCTATGACATCTAGCTCATATGATAGCCGTGCTTTTAGCGCTTCCGATGGGTTACCATATCGCTCTATCAGACCGGTTTCACATAATTGTTTCAAATATTGTTTAGAGCTGAGATTGTCCGGTGGCGTGTATTCTGGTAGCCTCAGTTTGCTAAAGTCAAGTTCAATGCTGCATTTACTAGCAATTTCCTGGGTGTTTTCTATGGCTTCCGGTATATCTGAAAACAGTTCAGTCATTTCCTCTTGGCTCTTTATAAAGTAAGAGTCATCCGACATTTTTAGTCTGCTATCGTCATTTATATCTGTGTTAGTGTGAATGCAAATCAAAATGTCTTGGTACGGAGCATCTTCTTTAGTTACATAATGAGTATCATTGGTTGCTACAATTGGTATACCGGTGTTTTTGCTGATTTTGATCAATTGTTGATTTATATTTTCCAATTCAGGGATATTGCTGTGTCTTTGTATTTCCAGATAAAAGGAATCAAAAGTGTCTTTATACCAGATGGCCGTGTTTTCAGCCTCTTCCAATAGCCCTTGTTGGATGAGTTTAGGTATTTCAGCAGAAGGGCACCCTGAAAGGGCGATTACACCCTCGGAATATTGGGAGAGTATTTCTTTATCTACTCTGGGTTTATAGTAAAACCCTTCTAAATGAGCTATGGAAGAAAGCTTTAGTAGGTTATGATACCCTTGTGTGGTTTTTGCGAGGAGTAAGAGGTGGTATGGGCTCTTTTCGGAGTTAGTTTTTGTGTTTCTATCTGTTAAAGCTAGATAAGTTTCTATACCAATAATGGGTTTTATTCCCTCATTGGTACACTCTGTGTAAAACTCTATAGCTCCGTAGAGACCTCCATGGTCAGTGATTGCCAAAGAATCCATACCAAATGATTTGGCCTGTTGGACCATAGATTTTATATTGCTTAATCCGTCAAGCAGACTGTATTCGGTGTGATTATGCAGATGAGTGAACACTCTGACCCCCAACCAGAATTGCTCTAATTATAGCATTCTGTCTGGGTGTGACCACAAGATATTGTGGGGGAATTTTTTGGCAATCTTATGTCAATTTCCAATATTCTTTAATTAATGTCTCTTAAGTATCTCTATAAGCAGGGGGTCGTTTTTCTTTAAAGGAAAGGATTGATTCTTGGAAGTCATCTGTTTTTAATAGCAAATTGTTTGCCTCATTCTCTGATTCAATTACCCCGGAAAGAAGTGACTCAGTCGTATTCATAATCCTTTTTATTGCCCTGACTGCTGCAGGAGGATTGTTGGCTATAGTGAATCCTACCTCAAGTGCAGATTCTAGTAGAAGTGTGTTTTGTGTCAATTTGTTTACAAGGCCTTTATCGAGTGCCCAGTCGGAGTCGTATATGTTGCCCGTTAAAGACATTTCCATTGCAATACCTTTGCCCAGTAATTGTTGTAGCATTAAACTCGCTCCTCCATCCGGAACCAGGGATCTTTTAACAAAAATGCAAGAAAACTGAGCACTCTTTGCTGCTATTCGCACATCTGCAGACATAGCTATAGATAAACCTATTCCTGCAGCGATACCATTTACTGCGGCGATAACTGGCTGGGGCATCTGAACAATGTGTTGGCCGATATTTGTAATGTTGTAGGAGTCAATATTTTGTTCATCAGAATTGTCTCCACTAAAATCCCATCCCGAGCAAAATCCTCGACCTGAGCCAGTGATTACCAGAACCGAACAATCTTTATCCGATGAAATTTGATTCAATGCTGAATGGATTTCATTTGACATGTCGATATTTATGGCATTTAGTTTGGCAGGTCGGTTAAGGGACATTACAACTATGCCTTGATGTTTCTCTATCAACAGATATTTGTAGTCTTTTGTAGTATACAATAGTGATATCTCCGTAAACTAGACGCGCCAAAAGTCGGCCGTTAGACCGACTTTTTGTAAGACAAACCTTGACGTTTATAATCTATTAGGCGCTAGGAAGTGCAAAAAGGGCCCCGAAAGACCCGAGCAAATATGAGCAGCTTAGGCTTTACCTATTCTGAACATTTTAGTGCCACAGGTTGGGCACGTACCCTGCGTAGCTGGGCGTCCGTTCTTCATAGTTATAGATTGAGTATTGCTCATTTCTCTTTGAGATCGGCACTTAACACAGTAACCTTGCATGGTAAAAACCTCCCTGACTTTATACTTTAAAGTGCCACCATTTTACACTATTTTTTTTATATAGTCAGTACTAATTAGTCGTAATTATTGAATTTAATAAAGAAAATTGATGAAAACAATGTATTTTTCTTTGTTTCGATCCTATTTTTTTACTATGTCAGCCATGTCTCCGATCAACATCCAGGGTTCTCCCCATTGATTTATGTTTGTGGAGTCCCATTTGTCATCTAAAGAAGTGTGCATCATTCTTAATCCCCAATCAGAACCAAATATCAGGAAGGCGTTACCTGAACCAGAGTCAGAAACTTCCACACAAAAAGCCGGTAGAGGGTTCCCATTCATATTGCTATCCCACCCTGTGACCCACTGAAACTCCTCTAATCCGTTCAACCCATACACCTTAACCTTTTGTATCTCAAAAGCAGGCCCTAAGGTTTGATATGTCATTAAAGGCATGCCATAGCAATTATCGTTTTCCTCCACTTCAAGGGAAATGAATCCGGATCTATCTATATTAGTCATGTAATGTCAGTTGTATATCCTAGTGATTCCAAGTTAATTTTTAATGTTTCCTGCCATTCTTCCATTGAAATAGATTCAGGTATAATTATTTCGACCGTGCCGTCAGGCAATGTTTGAACATAACCGATGCCGGATTTTTCTAGAGGAACTGACACATTTTCACGATCAATTCCCATTGAATCAGTAATTTCAAATACAAATCCCATGTCTGACATGTTAATTATGTTTTCCAATTGAGTGTAAATCTCCTTGTTATGTGTTTGAATACTACCTGTTAGGATTTATACCGTCAACAACACTTGATCGTTTGTTTTGGTTGTATTTTGAGGTAATATATCTGTGGTTAAATATTGTAATTATCCGATTACGTTATCACGTGCATTTATAACACCACAAGACAGCAAAGGAAAGGCGGAATTTTCTGAGAATAGGCTATTTTGATTCCATCGGCGGAGTTAGTGGAGACATGTTGTTAGGAGCATTGGTGGGAGCTGGTCTTCCACTAGGCGATCTGCGTCTAGAACTGGAAAAACTTAATGTTAAAGGATACTCGCTTTCCGAAAATACGGTGAATAAGAACGGAGTAACTGCAACACACATCATTGTGGACACTTCAATGTATGCGAGTATGCACAAACCGCACACAATAGAAGACTTTTTGGGCATTATAGATGAAAGTACTTTATCAGCAAAGGTTAAGGATATGGCTTCAGATGTCCTAAAGACGATTCATGCCGCGGAAACGCAGGTTCATGGAGAGATACACCAATTGTACGAACTGGGAGATTTAGACACCTTGATAGATGTAGTTGGGGTTACATTTGGCTTGGAATATTTGGGTTTGGATCAGATATATTCTTCACCGTTACGACTGGGTTCAGGATTTGTGAATACTCGTGAGGGCAGATTGCCAGTCCCGGCACCTGCTGTTTTGTCCATAGTATCCGCCAAAAATGTGTTGGTTGATACTTCCCGCCAGGGAAATAGGGATTATGGAGAGATGACTACCCCAACAGGAGCAGCTATATTGGCCTCTCTGGCTTCATTTGATAGCCCTGTGCTTTCAGTTGGAGTAACTTCTTACGGGGCTGGAACCAAAGAATTTGATGATATACCGAATGTTATCGGATTATGGATAGGTGAAACCTCTTCTGACGTAGAGATTGGCGAAGTTTCATTACTG
The DNA here is from genome assembly GCA_964443385.1 of uncultured Dehalococcoidia bacterium. Classification (GTDB taxonomy): domain Bacteria; phylum Chloroflexota; class Dehalococcoidia; order Lucifugimonadales; family UBA2985; genus VFHP01. The sequence goes on from CAYUCO010000045.1 coordinate 54,523, forward strand.
GAAACGAACATAGACGATATGTCCCCAGAAATCCTAGGGGATCTTCAAGAAAAACTTTTCCAAAATGGTGCACTAGATGTTTGGATTAATCCGATACACATGAAAAAGAATCGGCCCGGTATATCGTTAAACATTATTTGCAAACCGGATTTGGCAGCATATTTAGGTAAATTTGTTCTTTTGAATACAACGACATTAGGAGTACGGTTCCGTACTATTTCTAGGTATCAAGCGGATAGAGAAATACTAGATATTGATTGCTCCATTGGAAAAGCACAGGTAAAATTGAAGCGGGTTGATGGAATTGTTGTGGGAGTGTCGCCGGAGTTTGAAGATTGTAGGAAAATTGCTGAGGAGACACAATTACCTCTTAGTGATGTCTATAGAATAGTCGAGCAAGAATGCCGTGAGTACTTAGGCATAATATGATTCAGAAAGCGAGTAGATGAATACCGAAAAATCCTTAGGAATATTTAATGAATCCATAAAATATATCCCCGGAGGAGTAAATAGCCCCGTAAGATCCTTTAAATCAGTGGGTGGGAATCCATTGATTATAGAGAAGGGTAGAGGTTCTTCCATATGGGATGCAGATGGTAATCAATATATAGATTATGTCGGTTCTTGGGGGCCGTTGATACTTGGTCACTCGCATCCGAAGGTCATACATGAAGTGCAACAGGCAATCTATAATGGCCTCTCGTTTGGTGCCCCTACGGTTGGCGAATTGGATTTATGTAGGATAATAGTGGAAGCATTCCCCTCTATGGATAAGGTTCGTTTGGTGAATTCTGGTACTGAAGCAACCATGAGTGCCCTTAGGCTTGCAAGGGCGGCTACAGGTAAAGATAAAATAATTAAATTCGCAGGCTGTTACCATGGTCATAGTGATGGTTTATTGGTAGAAGCTGGATCTGGGAGTGCTACATATAGCACTCCCAACAGTGCAGGTGTCCCAGCTAGCTACGCAGGGGAGACATTGATAGCTAGGTACAATGACCTGAATTCTGTTGAAAAGATTTTCAGCGAATATAGAGGCCAAATAGCAGGGATTATTGTTGAACCTATAGCAGCTAATATGGGTGTGGTTGTGCCTGCAATAGGATTCTTGCAGGGTTTGCGTTATTTAGCAGATCAAAATGAGAGTTTGTTGATATATGATGAGGTAATAACCGGATTCAGGCTGACTTACGGTGGAGCTCAAAATTTGTACGATGTTTACCCCGACATTACATGTCTAGGTAAAATAATTGGAGGAGGTCTGCCAGTAGGAGCATATGGAGCGTCAAGCGATTTAATGCAATACGTATCACCTTTAGGGTCAATGTATCAAGCTGGTACTCTTTCAGGGAATCCCATAGCAGTGACTGCAGGGTTGGCTACGCTAAATATCTTAAAAGATCAAAATATATACAATGATTTAGAGGTGAAATCTGACCGATTAAGTAAATCAATTACGGAGGAAGGTAATTCACTTGGCATAAACATCCAGGTGAACAGAGTGGGTTCACTAATGACTATTTTCTTTTCTCAAGGATCAGTAGATTCATGGGATGATGTAATTAATGCTGATCAAGAAAGGTATACCGATTTTTTCATAGAGCTTTTGCGTGGCGGTGTATATATAGCACCATCTCCTTTTGAAGCTATGTTCGTTTCTGCAGCCCATAGCATGATAGATATAGATAAAACCATATCTGTCATTCGTAGTGCATTATCCAATATGTGAAGATAACACTTCTGCTGATTCGTTTAGACCTCTCTATATTCTCCTTCTACTGTATCATCGTTTGAATCTTCTTCTGTGACTACGTCTTCATCAGTGGCTGCCGTATTTTCAGATTCACTTTGAGAATATATGGCTTGTCCAACCTGTTGCATTGCTACCTGCAGCGCTTGCACATCTTCATTCATGGAATCCACATTCTCACTTTGGATGGACTCCTTAAGTTTCGTAATTTTGGTTTCCAAATCCTCTTTAAGGTTACTGTCAATTTTATCTTCATTATCTTGAACAAGTTTTTCTGCCGCGTATACTGTGCTATCAGCAATATTCTTAGTTTCAACTTCCTGTTTGCGTTTCTGGTCTTCTTCAGAAAATTGTTCAGCTTCTTCTACTAATTTATCGATGTCTTCTTTGCTAAGTCCAGAACTAGCTGTAATAGTGATTCTCTGTTCCTTCCCAGTACCTTTGTCTTTAGCCGAAACATTAATTATTCCATTAGCATCAATATCGAAAGTAACTTCTATTTGAGGAATGCCCCTCTGGGCTGGGAGTATTCCATCTAACATAAAGCGGCCAATTGATTTATTATCAGCAGCCATTGGTCGTTCACCTTGCACTGCATGGACTTCTACACTTGGTTGATTGTCAGCAGCAGTGGTAAATGTCTCTGTTTTAGCTGTTGGTATCGTAGTGTTTCTGCTTATTAGTGTAGTCATAACCCCTCCTAGCGTCTCGATTCCAAGTGTTAATGGGGTTACATCGAGTAATAAGATATCCGTAACGTCACCTTGTAATACACCAGCTTGAATAGCAGCACCGGCAGCTACTACCTCGTCTGGATTGACGCCTTGATGTGGGTCTTTGTTAAAAAGACTTTTAACTTTTTCTATTACTGCCGGCATTCGAGTCATTCCTCCAACTAGAACGACTTCATGTATTTGTTCGTTTGTTAATCCGGCATCAGACATTGCTTGTTGACAAGGAGCCGTTGTTCTATCGATTAGGTCGCCTACAAGTTGTTCCAGTTTTGCTCGACTTAGATTCATGGACAGGTGCTTGGGGCCAGTGGCATCGGCTGTTATGAACGGAAGGTTGATTTCCGTCTGCATTACGTTTGAAAGTTCCATTTTGGCTTTTTCTGCTGACTCTTTTAATCTTTGCAGCGCCATCTTATCTTGTTTCAGATCTATTCCTTGTTCTTTTTTGAATTCTTCTGCGATCCAATCCATGATCCTTTCATCAAAGTCATCTCCTCCAAGCATAGTATCACCGTTTGTAGATTTTACTTCGAATACGCCGTCACCTATTTGCAATATGGACACATCGAAGGTGCCTCCACCTAAATCATACACAGCTATTGTTTGGTCGTTATTCTTGTCTAAGCCATATGCCATGGAAGCAGCAGTAGGCTCATTGATTATTCTTAGCACTTCTAGTCCAGCTATCGTGCCGGCATCTTTAGTTGCTTGCCTTTGAGTGTCATTAAAATATGCAGGCACAGTTATTACTGCCTGGGTGATTTTTTCACCAAGTTTAGATTCAGCGTCTTGTTTCAGTTTTTGCAATATCATTGCCGAAACCTCAGGAGGGGAGTAGTTTTTGCCAGACATTACAACTTCACAATCTCCATTTTTTGCCTTTTTTACTTGGTATGGAAGCCGATCTATCATTGATTTTAGTTTAGGCTCGCTATATTTGTTACCCATTAGACGTTTTACCGAATATATGGTGTTTTCTGGATTAGTTATTGACTGCCTTTTAGCAATTAAGCCAGTATACCTTTCTCCAGAAGTGGCATGCATTGCTACAACTGATGGAGTGACGCGAACTCCTTCACTGTATTCTAATACCTGCGATTCCCCTATTTCCATTACCGCCATACATGAGTTGGTCGTACCTAAATCTATTCCTAATACCTTTGGCATTTTTATGTCTCCTTGATCAGATGTTTGTTCCTGAATTTCTTAATAGTTTTCCGTCTCCGTTTTAGCTTTGGACACTATGACCTGAGATGGCCTAAGAGTTTTATTGTTGAAACTGTACCCTTCACGTACAACTTCAATG
>CAYUCO010000046.1:0-2947 GCA_964443385.1 uncultured Dehalococcoidia bacterium
AGCACAAATTAAAGGGAGATCCTCGGCCATGATGATAGGACTGGCTATGGGGCATGCTTTAAAGCATTTCTATCAGCAGGCATTTCTGCTGTTGATACCATCTTTTAAAGAAGCTATGGTTCTTAACGATGTTCAGGTTGGATTATTCGGTACAGCCAGAACCATTTGTAGCTCTATAATGAACATTCCTGCTGGAATTATTGCTGATATGTGGAGAGGAAAAGTAGGTATAATTCTAGCAACGAGTCTGACCAGTTTGGCGCTGGGATATTTTATTATAGGTACATCAGAGTTCTATTGGTTGGTGCTAATAGGGGTCGGTGTAACTGGCCTAGGAACATCTTTGTGGCACGCACCCGCATTTGGTACATTGGGGGCGATATATCCTGATAAAAGAGCTACAGCGTTGGCAGTGCATAGGATGGGAGGATCTGTTGGTGACAGTATATCTCCTATAGTTGTCGGAATATTGCTCGGTGGGTTTGTCTTCGCAGGGTTTGAATGGAGCGGTTTGCATTGGAGAACGCTGTCACTTGTACTGGTTGCTCCGGCTTTGCTAAGTGCCTTCGCAGTTCTAGTGTTTTATGGAAGAGCCATTGGCGAAGAAGGGAACAAAGAATCACAGGATTTCGTGAGTTATATGGCTGCGGCCAAAGGACTTCTTGTAAATCCGACAGTGGTGGCTATGGTTTCTTTAACCAGTGTCAGAGCTATGGCACATAACAGTTTAAGTATATTCCTGATAATTTATATGGATGAAGATTTAGGCTATGAAGTATTCAAAATAGGATATCACATGGCATTATTAACCCTTTTGGGAGTCGTGTCTGCTCCTATTATGGGATGGACGTCCGATAAATTTGGCAGACGACCTGTGATCACAATATCCTTGTTTTCTATGTCGTTTCTTATCTTATTGCTGATAGTATTTGGCGAGGGATTCTCTCTAGTTGTAATATTGGGCCTTTTAGGAGTCTTTCTGTATACGGTTAACCCTGTGATGCTGGCAGCTGCCATAGATGGTGCTCCTAGGGGGACAGAATCATCTGTTACAGCTCTTATGTTTACAGGACCGTCTATATTTGGGGCTATTGCCCCTGTAATTGCAGGCCTGTTAAGGACAAACTGGGGTATGGACGCCGTATTTTTGTATGCCGGTGGTATGGTTGGAGTTGTAGCAATAGTGGCATTAGTTGTCCCAATGAAAAAATCTACTTAGTTTCAGGTCGGAATGAAAACTCATAATCGGATCCATGTCTAATACTGTTACTACAAAAAAGATCCGTGTGTATTATTGTCTGGAGTGGTGTTGGTGCCCTCAAGTGGATTCGAACCCCTGATCTCCACCTTGAAAGGGTGGCGTCCTAGGCCGACTAGACGATGAGGGCAACTAGTTAAATGTTCTCTTGCATATTCAACTATGGCTCGATACATTCTACGGGTAAAGTGCTAATTGTTCCAGACCTTCGTTTTCAGGCATGCCAAACATCAGATTCATATTTTGTATAGCCTGTCCGGCAGCGCCCTTAACTAGGTTGTCAATGCAACTTATGATGACGAGGCGGTTGGTTCTAGAATCTACAGTTGGGTACACTATACAATCATTGTTACCGAGTGTGTGTTTAGTCATTGGAGGGGAGTCTACGACTTTTACAAAAGGTTCATTTTTGTAGAAATCTTGATATATCTCTTTAACCTTAGAAACTGTTTTATCATTTGATTCAATAAAGTTATCGTTTAGAGTTGCATAGCAAGAATCCAATATCCCTCTAGTCATTGGTATCAAGTGAGGGAGAAACGTTATTTTAGGGTTAAAGGAATTATGTGAACGACTTAATTCTTGTGTTATCTCAGGCAAATGCCTATGCCCTTTAACTGCGTACGCAGAAACATTTTCATTAACTTCTGAAAAATGAGTCGTTAGATTTAGGCTTCTCCCGGCTCCAGACACACCACTTTTTGCATCGATTATTATATCTTCGCTTATGATATTTTCCCTTACCGCTGGGGCCAATGCTAACAAAGCCGCGGTAGGGTAACAACCTGGATTGGCCACCAGGGATGAGGATTTTATCTCATTTTTGTTGATTTCTGGTAGTCCATAGGCTGCAGTTTCTAAAAGTTGGGGCCTTGGGTGAGGTACACCATACCATTCCTCGTATTCCGAAGCACTCTTTAGTCTAAAGTCAGCGCTGATGTCAATTGACTTAACTCCTTTTTCCACTATGGGGATCAAAGCTTCCGCACTGGCGGTTTGAGGTAGTGCAGAGAATACTACATCAACTGATGCTGATATTTCCTCATCCACATTTAGATTGATATCGGACAAGTGCGGAAATACTTCTCCAAGTTGCTGTCCTGATGCACTTCTTCCTGTGACTTGTACCAGTTCAGTATCAGGGTGTCTATGAAGTAAGCGAGCTAATTCTATACCCGCGTAACCCGTTACGTTAATTATTGCCGCTTTTATCATTGTAGATCTCCTAACTTTAGCAGAGGATCAGTATAATACCTGCTTAGCATAAGAGCAACAAGAAATTCCCAGCCAACTACAATTTGAAAGCAGACTGGCATTTATCACTCATAACACATTCATTACAGAGCGGTTTTCTGGCCTTACAGACGGTTCTCCCGTGTTGTATAAGGTATACGTGGAATGAAAACACTTTATTGGTATCCACGCTTTTTTCAAGTATATCGTGTGCTTTGTCAACGTCCGTTTTCTTTCCGATCAAACCTAATCTTTTGCTGACTCTATATATATGTGTGTCAACTGGCATTGCAGGCATGTTCAATGCGAATGCCAAAACTACAGCAGCAGTTTTTGGTCCTACTCCAGGCAAGCTTTTGAGCCAATTTTTTGCTTCTGTTAAAGTCAGTTGACTAAGGAAGTCTATGTTGAACGATCCTCTATTAGATTTTATAACCTTGAGGACTGACTTTATTC
>CAYUCO010000047.1:0-5220 GCA_964443385.1 uncultured Dehalococcoidia bacterium
AGCAACAAATAATGTTCATTATCATATTCGTGAATACTCACAACTCCAAGATTGTTTGGTGTCTATAGATTTAAACAAATCTCTCGAAAGCACTCATTCACAAAGAAGAACCAACAGCGAGTATTTTCTAAAATCACCTGAGGAGATGATTGTTCTTTTCGAAGATTGTCCTGAAGCTATTACTAACACTATTCGCATAGCAGAAAGATGCATTTTTGATATAACGAAAGATCTCGATTACAACTTCCCAGAATATATACCTCCAAATGGCTACACTCCAGAAAGTTATCTGCGCGCTTTATGTGATGAGGCGGCAATTAGAAGATACGGATACATTACCCCAGAAGTTCTTACTAGATTAGAAGAAGAGTTTAACCTTATAAATAAGCATAATTTGGCTGGATTTCTGTTGTATTACTACGATATTGTTCAACTCGCCAGAAAAGTAATGATAGGCCTCGAGCTTACAGATCCAGAAATACCTCTTGAAGAAAGACCCCCTGGTCGCAGTAGAGGATCATCAGTTGCTCTTCTTGTGGGATACCTTATCGGATTAAGCCACATTGACCCATTGCAATACAAGCTTTCGCTTGAAAGATTTCTTCCAGATGATCTAGTAGAAGTCGCTTTAGACATAGATTTAGATTTTCCAAGAAACATTCGAGAGGAATTGATTCTTGCAATCCATAGAGAGTGGGGATGGGACCATGCGGCCCTAACCGGCATGGTAAACACCTATAAAATGCGTGGGGCTGTTAGAGATTTGGGGAAGGTATTAGATATTCCTGGTGATCAAATAGAAATAATTGCCAAAAAATTACCCCATTTAAGTGCTGATCATATTGAACAGACATTTGATGGCCTGAAAGAATTTCGCAATAAAACTGATCATAGTGGATGGAAGGATTTAATCAGACTTGCACCTCAACTTGACGGTGTTCCTCGTTATATAGCTCAGCATCCTGGCGGTATGATTATCAGTTCATTGGCACTATCAGGCATTGTTCCGATACAAAAAGCCGGTATAGATGGAAGATACATCATACAATGGGACAAAGATGATATTGATGCAGCATCGATGGTAAAAATAGACTTTCTTGCTCTTGGAGCATTATCTCAGTTGCAAGACATACTCAAACTTATTGAACAGAGAACAGGTTACTCAATAGACATATCCCGTATACCACACGAAGATTCTAGAGTTTATGACATGCTGGCTCTCGGAGATACAGTGGGAATATTCCAAGTGGAAAGTGCCGCTCAAATGCAAACAATAACTCGTATAAAACCAAGGAATTTGCAGGACATGGCATATGAAGTTGCATGCGTAAGACCTGGAGTTGGATTACATGATGGTGTTAGACACTTTATTCGTCGTCGTAATGGCAAAGAACCAGTAACCTATGACCATTTTCTCGAACATCGTGCCTTAGAAAGAACTCTTGGCATAATTTTGTATCAAGACCAAATTAACCAGCTAGCCATAGATGTTGGTGATTTCAGTCCTTTCGAAGCAGATCAAATGCGTAGAGCACTAGGCAGGAAAAATTCAGAGAAACTTCTGGATTCGTACAGAAAAAAGTTTATTGCTGGAGCACAATCAAAGGGACTTAACAATAAGACAGCCTCGAAAATATTCAGTAAATTCAATGGTCATTATATGTTTCCAGAAGCGCATGCTGTTGCTTTTGGTGTCACTAGCTATCAACTATCGTGGTTGAAATATCACTATCCTATTGAGTTTATAACAGCCCTTTTCAATCAACAACCCATGGGATTCTGGGGACTTGAGACTCTAAAAGAAGATGCCAAACACCACGGCATAAAAATCCTCAACCCAGACATAAACGTCAGTTCAAAGGAATGTACCATTGAAGGTAATTCTATACGTTTGGGAATCCCCAGTGTGCAAAACCTTGGCAATTCAATGACTCAAAAAATAATATCCGAAAGAGAAAATGGTGGATCGTATAAATCGTTAGGAGATTTCATGACGCGAACTGGCTGCAAACGAGAATCGATCGAAAGTCTTATAAAATCTGGCGCATTCGACTCTATAAAAAGTGATAGGAGATCTCTTCTATGGGAAACAGGCCTAAGATACAGACCGCATTCGAAACAACTTGTTTTAGATTTTCCAGTCAGACAGGATATGGTTCAACTTCAGAAATTAACTAACTGGGAAATGATGTTGTCGGAATACAATTCTCTAAACCTTTACCCTAAGGGTCATTTTATGGAAATGATAAGACCATTATTGGATCCTGATATTCTATCTGGCAAACAAGTTAAAAAAGAGAAAGATGGACAAATAGTTAAGGTGGCAGGCATCGTTGCAAGGCCATTACAGCACCCTCTTTCAAGTGCGTATTTCATCACATTGGAAGATGAATTTGGTTTTATTCCACTCATAATTTGGCCCAAAGTTTACGAGCAATATAAAAGCAAACTACATGAACCAATCATACTTGTTGATGGAGTCATCTCGAGGAGAGAAGGATTATTCAATGTGGTAGTTAAAAAAGCTTGGGCATTAGACAAATATTTTGACGATTATAATATATCAAAAGGATCACTCAAATTGCCCAGGCCTGAATTTAGATGACAAGTATGCACATCATCATATCCAATATATCAAACCGTTAAGATGGCAATGTAAGGGTGAACAATGCCCCACCTTCAGAATGATTATCTGCAGATAAATCACCACCATGTGCTAAGGCTATCTCTAAAGCAATCGATAATCCCAGACCACTACCTCCAGTGTTTCTATTTCTAGATTGATCATCTCTAGCGAATCTTTCAAATATATGTGGTAAGAAATAAGGTGAAATACCAGTACCTGTATCTCTAACCGAAACTTCAACTACCTCAACGCTTTGACTCAATGAAATCTCTATAAAACCACCTTGGGGAGTGTATCTGGAGGCATTAGATATAAGATTCTGCAATATCTGTCTTATCCTAAGAGGATCTATAGATACTGGATTAGGAGCACTGCCTTTTACCAGTAGAGCTATCCCCGCCTCGTCTAAATATGGTTTATTCGCAGTAGAAACCTGATCAAGTATATCTTCCATCACCACCGGGAACTTGTCTATTTTAAGCAATCCCTCATCTGCCAGAGACAGTTGTTGCAAATCATCTATTAACCTTGATACTTGTTCTATCTGAGAATTGATAGAATCTAATGTTTTATCAGAAAACTTCTCCATTCCATCTGAAATCGCCTCAATATGACTCCTGATGTTTGTAAGAGGAGATCTGATTTCATGTGATATATCGGACATAAATTTTCTGCGTCTCTCTGCCACTCCTGCCAATTCTTCAGCCATGTTATCGAACGAAGCAGCAAATCTATCTATTTCATCTGACCCTTGAGGATACACTCTTGCGCTGAGATCTCCTTCACTTATCTTCCTTGCTACTGTAGTCAAAGACTCCAAAGGTCTGGCTATTTTCCTGGAAAACCAAAGCGTGGATCCAAAAACAACAAAAACGCCCAGTAATCCTACGCCAGATAGGTAAAACCACGGGAGATAAGATTTATCATCCACACCGACATAAACTGCCATGGAGTCAGGGAATGTTTTCATTTTGCCCTCTTCCAAAGCAGACGGAATACTAAAAAAACAACCCCTACTTGCAGACACGTCTCCCTTCTTCTGTATCTTTGGAAACACTCTTATTATGCCTTCAGCATTCCTGTTAACGGTATATTCTACTCCGGCCTCTTTTAAACAATTAGCCATGGCCCTGTTCAACTTTGTAATTTGCTCTAGTTGATCTATTTCTTCAGAAGTTGAGCTGAATAATGGATTACTCGGATCTATAAGCCCAATGCCAACTAAATTATCACTTTTATCATCTGGCATCGTATCAACTACCACCGATCCTTCTTTAGAGGCTAATACAATACGGATTGACCATTTTTCAGAAAGATTCTTAGTCGTACTATCAACTCTCGACCAATTACCATCTTCTATTACCAGTGCAGACAAAGTATTGAGAATTGCGGAGCGAATCTGGAATTGCTCGTCAACTTTACTCAAAGGATCATTAAATCTGATAATCAAACTAACAGATCCTGTCAACAGCACAGACAACAATATAAGTACTGTGCCTGCAACGATTATCTGGTTCCTGAGACTGTTAGGCATCAATCACCCTGTAACCCACCCCATAAACTGTTTCTATAAATCTAGGTTCCTTCGGGTCATCTCCTAGTTTTTCTCTTAAATTGCCCATGTGGGCATCAACAGTACGATCTAACCCCTGATAGTCAAAGCCAAACGCGAGTTCCAGTAGTTGTGATCTAGGGAAAACTCTTCCTGGTTCAGCAATAATTACCGCCAATATCTCAAATTCTCTAGCAGACAATACAACCTCTCTCCCGTCCACTTTCACCTGATGCCTTGCTATATCTACTTCAAGTCCAGGCACACCCATCAGGGTGATTTTTTTATCTACCCTTTTGTATCGATTAATCAACGATCCTATTCTAGCAACAAGTTCTCTCGGTCTATAAGGCTTGGCAATATAGTCATCGGCTCCCACCCCAAAGCCCTCCAATGTAGCCTCTTCCGAACCCAAGGCAGTAACCATGATTACCGGTACATCCTTCTGTTTTTTTATCTCTCGACAAATATCTATACCACTTATGCCCGGCAACATTACATCCAAAACAACCAAATCCAGTGAGTTCTTCAACGCCTGTTCCAATCCTGAAACACCATCTCTAGATAATAAAACTGCATAATCCGCGGATTCCAAATAGTTCCTGATTATATTAGCTTGTTCAAAATCGTCTTCAACAACAAGAATCGTCTTGATTTCATCTGATATCATTGATTCTTTTTCTTCATCTTTGTACATCTGAACACACTCTCTATTAATCTTCTTAACACAAGGTTTCCCAAACCAACCAATGGTTTGGGAAACCTATGCCAGAGAAGGAGTTTGCCGCTACTTTTGTAATGTTAATTTATCATCTTACTAGTTCTAGGCAATTATATTTATACGCCTTGATAAACAGCATTGTTTGCATTATGACTCTGTCCGTTACCAACACCATGGCCAAATTTTGGACCCCTGAATTTACCACCCGAATCCACGATTTCTTCAAATTTAGCCAGTTTTTCAGCTGCTTCCTCCGCCGTTATCTTCCCATCAGCTACAGCCGTATTAAGCCTATCCTGTAGAGCATCTCTACCTATAAAT
>CAYUCO010000048.1:0-1557 GCA_964443385.1 uncultured Dehalococcoidia bacterium
GGTGTCTGAAGCGTAAGCTATACTGGACATAAAGGCGCTCCGGTATACGTTTACGGAATACCGACAGGCACCGTACCCCGAAGTTCTCGAGTAAAGTCCACCGAGTGGTTTTTAACCAACAGACTTCGGGGTTTTTCTTTGTCATTCAGGGTTTCATACCATAATTATGTTAATCGAATGTTTTTATATTCTCGATTAGTTTTTCATCTAGCGATTTCAAAAGTTCGCACACAAGATTTACAGTGTTATCTAAGTCTTTACGACTAATGACTCCATAGTGGCTGTGCAAATAACGTGTCGGTATGGCTATGTTTACTGTTGGTACTCCGTCAAAGGCTTTTTGGATCTCTGCTCCGTCCTCACCGTATCCATTAAGGACTTCGAACTGCAATGGAATATTATTTTTTTTAGATATGTCTACCACAAGATCCCTCAATTTCAGGTTTGGTAGCATAGAGGCATCATGAAGGAAAATGGCTGGCCCGGCACCTATTTTTTCTTGTGATTCTTCTATAGTAATACCTGGATAATCTCCTGCCACTCCAGATTCTATATTTATCCCAATGTCCGGGTTTATTTTGTGACTACTTGTATGGGCTCCACGTAGTCCTATCTCTTCTTGTACGGTTGAAACAGCGTAAAGATTGTTCGGCAAAGATTTTTTGTTAAGTTTTTTAATAACCTCCACTATAGTAGCCAAACCTATCCGATCATCCCATGCTTTACCCAAATATAGATCATTGCCGTTCAGTAAAGTGAACTTGCTGTGAGGGGCTATTGGATCTCCCGGTGTTATGCCCAACCTTTCTTCCGCATCCTGCTTGTCTTTTGCTCCTACATCTATAAATATTTGATCCCGTTTGAAAACCTGAGTGCGGCTTTCTGCACTCATTACATGTGGCGTTTTAATACCGGTTATTCCTTCGACGTATCCATTTTTACCCAGGATGGTCCATCTCTGATTTATTAATGCCTGATCTAGCCATCCACCTAGGGGCTGAAATTTGATGTAACCTTCTGGTGTTATATATTTAACCATAAGCCCAACTTCATCCATGTGGGCTGCCACCATAACTTTGGGAGCTTTGTTATTAGTATTGAATTGGGCTATAAGAGAACCCATGCCGTCGGTTTCAATACTGTCACACAGAGGTTCTAGTTCCGCAATCATTATCGATCGTACTGGTCCCTCGAACCCCGATGGGCCGTGGGCATTTGATAATTTCTCGAGGAGGATTTCAGTTTCGTCCATATCTTGATCTCCTATTTCCAACTATCCAGATGATGAATTCTAGGCTATACGTATTTTGTCTAATGTCAAGTTTGTGCATGTATAAACAGGGTGATCGCGGTTCATCTAATTTAGAATAGACGAAATTAATTTTTATTAGCGGTTTATATATTGGATACATTTGGACATACATATATAATTAATTGGACTCAATCTATATGACGAGAGATTTATTATACAAAGTTTAACTGGAGTGTTGTGTGTTTATAGAATTTGAAAAATTAACCTTGAGCAATGGGATGGATCTTGTTTTACACCAAGACAAT
>CAYUCO010000049.1:0-2304 GCA_964443385.1 uncultured Dehalococcoidia bacterium
AAACTCCAGAAGAATTACAAGAAGAGTTGCGACCCACAGCAAGAGAACGCCTAACTAGATACTTAGTATTGAGAAAACTTGCCGAGACAGAGGAGTTAGAGGTAACAGAAGAAGACATCCAGAATGAGGTTGACTCATTAATTGAGTCCGCAGGGGAAAATTCCGAACAAATGCGCAGGAATTTATCTTCTGACGCTGTCAGAAGCAATATAGGGTCATCTTTGCTCAATCAAAAAATAATGGGACGTATAGTCGACATATCTCAAGGAATAACGGCGGAGGAGAATGACGATAGCTCAAATGACAATAACTCAGTAAAAGAACCTACAGAGGACGACACAGAACCTAATAACGAAACACAAGAAGAGAAATAAGGAGTATAGATAAAGATGTTGAACAACCCATACGACTCATCACTGGTTGTTCCCAGTAACAACATGGTAACACCACAAAACATAGTGCCAATGGTTATCGAAACTAGTCCGCGCGGTGAGAGGGCCTTCGATATATATTCTCTTTTGCTCAAAGAAAGAATTGTATTTCTAGGAACACAAATCGCGGACCCAATTGCAAATGTAATCATAGCCCAGCTTCTTTATCTTGAAAGAGAAGATCCTGACAAAGGCATAAGTATTTATATAAATAGCCCGGGAGGGGTGATTAGTTCAGGATTAGCAATATATGACACAATGCAACTAGTGAATTGTGAAGTCTCCACTATATGCTTGGGAATGGCTGCCAGCATGGCGACTGTGTTGTTATCCGGAGGAGCTAAAGGAAAGCGTTACTGCCTACCTAATTCAACCGTACACATGCATCAAGCTCTCGGGGGAGCACAAGGCCAAGCAACCGATATAGAAATCGCAGCAAGAGAAATCCTACGGTTACAGGATAAAATTCGCACCTTACTCGCCGGAAATACAGGGCAAGAATACGAGAAGATAGCTAGAGACACTGACAGAGACTATTACCTCACTTCGGAGCAAGCCGTAGAATATGGACTAGTAGACGAAATCCTCAGTGGCCCAAGTGATAAGTAAAATACGCATCGCCAATAGAGAAACTCCGACTAAACGTGGCTAACGGCAGCAACAAAAATAAACCCAGAAACCTACTATGCTCATTTTGCGGAAAAGAGCATAGTAGGAATAACCTCATCGTAGCAGGTCAAAGCACAGCTACTGTGTGTTACGATTGTGTCAAAGTTCTTGGGGAACTAATCCACTCTAAGAACAACCCTAAACCACACACAACGACCACATACCAAGAACTGGTGCCTAAATCTATATATCAAAATCTAGATCAATACGTTGTAGGGCAAGACCGAGCTAAGAAAATTCTCAGCGTCGCGGTTTATAATCACTTCAAGCGCGTCTTGAACGACTCAACCACTTCTGACGTAGAGCTACAGAAAACAAATATATTACTGATTGGCCCCACCGGATGTGGGAAAACCTTACTAGCTGAAACTCTTGCCAGGACCCTATCAGTACCCTTTGCAGTCTGTGACGCTACTTCTTTGACTGAATCCGGATACGTGGGAGAAGATGTAGAGAACATATTACTTAGATTAATTCAGTCTGCAGACTGGGATATATCTCGCGCTGAACACGGAATCATCTATATAGATGAACTAGACAAGATAGCACGTAAAGAAGGAATTAACAGGTCCATTACTCGAGACGTTTCAGGTGAAGGCGTACAACAAGAACTTCTCAAGATAATAGAAGGATGCGTGGCTAACGTACCACCTCAAGGTGGTAGAAAACATCCTCATCAGGAATTTTTACAGATCAATACCAATGACATATTGTTTATATGTGGCGGTGCTTTCGAGGGGCTAGATGACATAGTCTCCAAAAGGATAACAACATCAGACCAAATGGGGTTTTTGGGAAACACCAGGAAAAAAGAAGATGAATATACGACTGCCCCATCCCAAATAACTCCAGAAGACCTGTTAGAGTTTGGTTTTATACCAGAAATGGTTGGGCGTCTTCCAGTTGTAACTAAACTAGAACCTTTAGACAAAGAGTCTTTAATCCAGGTGTTAACACAGCCTAAAAATTCAATTATTAAGCAATACCAACAACTATTCCACATTGACGATATCGAACTGGAATTTACCGAAGACGCTTTGGAAGCTGCCGCAGACATCGCATAAACCCAGAATACAGGGGCTCGATCATTACGCTACATAGTAGAAAAAACGCTGCTAGATGTAATGTATGAACTTCCTTCCATGAATTATGTATCCAAATGTATAGTCGATAGAGATTGCATCCTGAACAGGAGCACTCCAAC
>CAYUCO010000050.1:0-1670 GCA_964443385.1 uncultured Dehalococcoidia bacterium
ATATATTTTGAAGCCACCCATATTACATTCAGTTCTATAGACTCGTCTGCATTTGTATATAGTGTCTCTTAGACGGTTTTTATCTTTTACAGACTCTTGTATATTAGTAGTTAGACTCTACATCTATTGCATGAGTATTTCAATAGATAAATTTTTGTTGCTATACGCCGATCTTTCTATATACTAAGATTTACGTATTTAAATGGTTTTGTGAGGTAGAATGCTGGCAATAAGACAGACGTTTGTCTCCTTGGGGGAACCTTCGTATAGGAATCTATGGATTGGATCCCTTCTGCAAATAGGTGGCATGCAGATGTTTATGGTGGCTGGTGGTTACTATATCTACGAAATAACAGAATCAGCTTCAATGTTGGGCTTTATAACGGCCGCCGCCGCGGTACCGGCAATCATGTTCTCTCTTTTCGGCGGAGTGATAGCTGATAAGATGGAGAAGAAAAGGATAATCCAAGCAGGACAAGCTGTATCTCTTCTTGTAGCTTTATTCATAGGAATTTTCATAGCTATTGATTCAATAACGTGGATGCATTTTCTTGTTGTTTCGTTAATCAAGGGTGCAGTGATGCCACTGATCATGCCAGCAAGGCAAGCTATAGTTCCACAATTAGTTGGAGAAGAACGCTTGATGAATGCCGTAGCCTTGAACGCTATGGTACTGAGCTTAACAACTATGGTGTCTCCAGGATTGGCTGGCATTTTAATAGCAACGGTAGGAATTGATACGGTGTACTTCATAATAGCTGGCATGTCTGGAGGGGCCGTTTTGTTCACCGGATTACTACCAAAGATCGAAACCCCTCCCAGAGCCTCAACAAATATGATCACAGATATTAAGAATGGCCTTGAATACGTGTATACAAATCGAGTTATTTTAATGCTTATCCTTCTGTCTTTCGGAACCATGATGTTCGCCTTGCCTTTACGTTTCATACTTCCAATATTTGCAAAAGATATTTTCCTCGTTGGCCCAGAAGGACTTGGAACAATGATGAGCATGATGGGAGTAGGAGCTCTTGGAGGGGCGTTATTTGTAGCATCAGTTAAGAAACTGAATAGACGGGGGACAGTGTTAATTGTCACAGGAATCTTTTCCGGCATAATTCTACTTGGATTTTCATTGATGTCACACATACAACCCATTTATTCATTGTCATTAATCTTCATGGTGCTCATGGGCATAATTCAATCAGGTCGTATGGCATTAGGTAGCAGTTTAATTATGCAATACACCGATCAAGAGTTCAGGGGAAGGGTAATGAGCTTTATAACCCTTACACACGGTGCAATGCCCGCGGCAGTAGTGCCAGTGACAATCATGGTTGATAATATAGGTGCCCCACCCACTACAGCAATAATGGCCATCCTACTAATAGCTCTAACATTGACCGTCTACGTAGGAAGTTCGACTTTAAGAAAGCTGGATTAATCGCAACACGCCTCAGATACGAGGTGTTCTCTACAAAGAACGGTCAACTCTCTTCAGAATCGGTATAGCAATTAGTAAGACAACGATCAATAAAACCGAAATCGCACCCGTTCCTGCAGTGGCTGTGGAGGGACCAAACATTTCTGCCGATGTACCTAACAAGATCATGCCTATTGGACTTAATCCAAAAGCTATCATTCGAATACTGAGAACCCTCCCGCGAATA
>CAYUCO010000051.1:0-29044 GCA_964443385.1 uncultured Dehalococcoidia bacterium
CAATGATTCGAACGCTTCTGCTACTTCTTGTTCTGAATATTCCTCGCTCAGAGAGGCCGTGACTTGAGAGTTAAGATCTCCGATAGCGCTCTCTTTCTCCCCTATTTCAACAGATGTAAATATAGTCTTTTTTAAATTGTCTCCAACCAAATCCGTTAATTTTGCGATCAACTGGGGGTCCATGAGAGATTCAACTGGAAGGTCCATTTTTTTCTTGGCTGCGGCCATAATTATCTCTTCTTGGAGCTGGATAATTTCCTCGTTTGTTTCTTGGGCTTTTTTGACTGCTTGTATTATGATTTCTTCTGAGACTTCGCTAGCCCCAGCTTCGACCATTGCTATTGCATTTTTTGTTCCCGCTACAACCAGATCCAAATCACTTTGTTCGATTTGAGAAAAGGTTGGGTTTATTACCAAATCTCCGTCTACATATCCAACTCTGGTTGCTCCAACGGGACCTTCGAAAGGAACTTCAGATATAGAGAGCGCGCATGATGCTCCTATAACACCTAGTATGTCCGCATCGTTTTCCTGGTCAGCAGATAAGACAGTGACAATTACTTGCACTTCGTTGTGGAATCCCTTGGGAAATAGAGGTCTTAATGGCCTGTCTGATAAGCGTGCTGCTAGCGTTCCAGTTTCGGTAGAACGTCCCTCTCTCTTGAAAAAACTGCCTGGGATTTTGCCTGCCGCGTATAAACGTTCTTCATAGTCTATAGTAAGGGGTAGAAAATCCACTCCATCTCTGGCGGTAGGCGAGGCACAAGCAGTTACGAGAACCATAGTATCACCGTATCTGATTGTTACGGCCCCTCCGGCCTGATTTGCTAATTTGCCGGTCTCAATAGTTAGCTCTCTTCCAGCTATTTGTTTTGTGACGTTGTGAATCAATATGAAAAAATCCTCCTTTTATTGGTTCGATTTGTCTTTAATATTTAAGGAGAATAAGAAAAAGGTAAGATAGTGTATTATCTTCTGATCAGGAGACTTTCCGTTATTGAAAGGTAACGGTCGTTATCGGTTCTTCGCAGGTAACGTAGAAGTCTTCTTCTTCTTCCAACTAATCTCAGAAGACCGCGAAGACAGTGTTTGTCTTTGCGGTGTGTTCGCAGGTGGGAAGTAAGGTGGTTGATCCGTTGTGTGAGGAGTGCTACTTGCACTCCGGTAGATCCCGTATCGCCTTCTTTTATCTGGTATTCGTTTATGAGGGTCTGTTTTCCCTCTGTGCCCAGCATTTATGTCATAACCTTTCTATATTCTCTCGTACGTGATTATAACATAGTCACGTATGCGAGTAAATACAAACCCCCACAACAAGCACCACAAATCCATAATGCCCGGACATGTGATCTAAGGTGTAGATTTTTAAGAGTTTGTTTGAATTATGTTTATATCAAAAGATTCCGAATGTTAGTGTGCCGCTCTCTCGGTAGCGAAACAATCGTTACAATAAACGGGTCGGCCTAACCTAGGCTCGAACGGAACTTCCGATTCCTGTCCACATGAAGCACATGTGATAGGGTGCATTGTACGCACTCCGCCGTCGTTTCTTGACCTTCTCCTGGCGGCCCTACACTCGGAACAGCGCCCCGGCTCGTTTAGAAGCCCGCGCTTTTGGTAAAACTCCTGTTCACCTTCTGTGAACAAAAACTCCGAACCACACTCTCTACATACTAACGTCTTATCACTCACAGCTCTATAATCCTCCCTGGGTTGTTCTGGGTCTTATCGACCTTTTGGTATAATTGCCCAGAACCCCAACCGGATCTTCCGAGCCCTACGTGTGACACTTATTTCCAAAACGGCAAAGTGTAATTTCGCGAGAGTCTAACACCTAGTATCTTGTTAAGTCAAGAAATAATCAACTTCAATATTTAATGGAATTTGAGAAACTGGGGTCGCATTTGTTGCTAAACCAGTTTAAGTATGGGAAGATATCTTCATGAATATTGGTGCATTTGAGATTTTCGAACCTATCCCTGAATTCCAAAACCTGCAAGTAGTTTCCATGCTCCATCCTTGGGTGGATGCTGGCAGTGTCGGCACTTTGACCCTAAATCGTTTAGAAGATTATTTTGATGCGAAAGAGTTTGCAAGGCTTAAGACTCCAGGTAGATTTTTTGATTTTACTAGATACAGGCCAGAAACTCATGTTGTAGAAGGTTCTCGTGAGACAATAGTACCGAATACCAATATTTATTATGCTAAGGGTACAGACGGTGTGCCGGATTTACTATTTTTGCATCTTATGGAGCCACACGCTTTCGCTGAAACTTACATTAAATCCCTTGCGGACTTGTTGAAGGCTTTTGATGTCAAAAGGTATTGCAGGATAAGCGGTATGTACAATGCCGTTCCTCATACTAGGCCGTTGAAAGTTACTGGGTCCCCTGGAGTAGACGAAATTAGTAGTCTAAAAGGATTGGTAACACCTCGACAATCTGTTGGTGGATATACTGGTCCTACCAGCATCATGAATTCATTAAATGAAGAATTAGATAAGGATGGCATAGAGACTATAAGTTTCATGGTTCATTTACCTCATTACCTAAATTTTGAGGAAGATTACTCCGGAACAGCTAGATTAACTGAAATCTTATGTGCTTTGTATGGTTTGCCCAAAGACTTAATAGATAAAGAACGTGGCGATGAACAATACATGGAGATAGGTGCAGATCTTGAATATAATGAACGAGTCAAAGCCTTGGTGATTCAACTTGAGGAATATTACGATAATAATCAGCCACCTGACGGATCTCAAGAGGATTCCGATCTATCTCCAGACGTTGAAAAATTCTTAAGAGAAATAACTCAAAAACTGGATGGTCAATAACAGAGTTTCTATTCAATGGCTACCTGTTAGTCAATGATGTTTCTATTAAGCTTGACCGTTTTATGGCAAGTGTGTTAATTTCCTAGAGTTAAAAGCTATGAAGGAGAAGAGTAGGGATAAATAATCCTGATAGCGAGTCTGGTACGGTGCAAGCAGATGAGGAAATATGTCTCGAAAATCACTCCCGAGCTCCTGATTGAAAACCTATCAACTTAAGGTGATTAGATTTAGGCGGACTCGTAACACGTTAAAAGATACGAAACTACTTAGTTGCTTAGTTTAATGAAGAGCCCCTTACGGGGAAAAAGGGTGGTACCGCGGGATACGTGTCTCGTCCCTTGTGGACGAGATTTTTTTGTTTTGAGGGATATATGAATATTGATTTGTATGACACTACCTTGAGGGATGGTTCTCAGCAAGAAGGTATATCCTTGTCAGTAGAAGACAAGATTAAGATTACAAAAAAGCTGGACGAATTAGGAATTCACTATATAGAAGGTGGATGGCCAGGTTCAAACCCCAAGGACGAAGAATATTTTTCAGTTGTTAAGTCTTTGAAACTTGTACATTCTAAAATTGCTGCTTTTGGTAGCACCAGAAGAGCCAATATCAAAGTGGACGAAGATGCGAATATTAGGGCTCTAATTGACGCAGCTACGCCGGTTGTGACAATAGTTGGCAAGAGTTCTGATGTACAAGTGATTAACATACTTGAAACAAGCTTGGAAGAAAACTTATCTATGATATATGATTCTATATCCTTTATAAAAAACACTGGTAGTCAAGTTTTTTTTGATGCTGAACATTTCTTCGATGGTTATAAATCTAACAAAGAATATGCCTTGCAGTGTTTGCAGGCGGCTCGTGATGCCGGAGCTGATTGTTTGGTACTTTGCGACACAAACGGAGGTGTGTTGACTAGCGAAATTACAGAGATAGTAGAGCTAGTGACAGAATCTATAGGTGGATCGGTTGGTATTCATTGCCACAATGATACAGATATGGCAGTAGCTAATTCTATTGCTGCTTTGAAAGCTGGAGCAGTCCATGTTCAGGGTACGATTAACGGGTATGGAGAGAGGTGCGGTAACGCGAACATTGTATCTTTGATAGCTAATTTAAAGATAAAGATGGGTATAGACTGTATAAATGATTCTCAGCTGGAAAGCTTAACTGATGTGTCTCATTATGTTAGTGATATTGTAAATATACCGCCTAACGGACAGCAACCATATGTCGGAGTGAGTTCTTTTAGTCACAAAGGTGGGCTCCATGCCGCAGCAATGGCCAAAATGGATGAAAGTTACCAACATGTTTCTCCAGCCCTGGTAGGTAACTTGACTCGTGTAGTAGTATCTGAACTTTCTGGGAGAGGCAATATTCGTCACAGATTAATGGGTTTAGGCTTGGAGGGCAAATTATCCGGTGAACAAGAGCTGAGTCTATTGCAAAATATAAAAATTCGCGAGAGTAAGGGGTTTCAATATGAAACAGCTGGAGCCTCCTTTGAATTGATGGCAAGGAGAATATTGGATAATTACGAAGCTCCATTCGATCTCGTAGATTTTATGGTTATGGTAGAGAATAATCGGCGATTATCAGTTTTACAAGATTTCGATGGAAATGAAGATTTGTTAGCAGAAGCAATGGTAAAAGTTAATGTGGATGGTCATATTATGCATACGGTTGCCGAAGGTAATGGACCAGTTAATGCCCTTGATAATGCTTTGAGGAAAGCTTTGTTGGAATTTTACCCATCTTTGATGGATGTGAAGCTTTTAGATTATAAGGTTCGGGTTGTAGATGAAGGTCAGGATACGAAGGCGGTGGTTAGGGTTTTGATTGAATCTACTGATGGTAAAGATCAATGGCAAACGGTTGGGGCCTCTAGTAATATTATAGAGGCTAGTTGGATGGCTCTAGCTGATAGTTTGGAGTATTTCTTAATCCACTCTTGAACGAGGTTCTTAATATCACCACCAAGCTGTTTCGTCTGGCTTTGACAACCTCTCTTCCATTTCTTCTTTCCAAGGACCTGAAGCCAAGTACTTCCATCCCCCGTCAGCGAATATAGTTAGTATGTTTCCTCGATCTACTCGATCAGCCATTTTCATGGCACAGCTTAGAACTGCTCCAGAAGAAACACCAGCAAACACACCTTCCAAATTCAATAAATTTCTAGCTGTCTCAAAAGCTTCTTGAGTGTCTACTATGAATCGACCATTCAATAATGACATATCAAGAAGAGGAGGGATATATCCTTCTTCTAGGCTTCTAAGTCCCTGAAGCTGGTCTCCCATTTTGGGTTCAACTCCTATAATCTTCAATTGGGGATTGTATTCTTTGAGTCTTTTCCCGACTCCCATCAAAGTGCCTCCAGTACCTATCCCAGTTATTAGCATATCGACAGACGGAAGATCTCGAATGATTTCTTCTGCTGTGTTTTCATAATGTGCCAGAAGATTTGCTTTGCTTTCAAACTGATGGGTGTTGCAGTGATTTTCTTTCTGGCCAATTTCTTCTGCCATTTGAATGGCACCTTTCATACCTGCATCCGGATCACACCATATTATATCTACTCCGTAGGTTGAGAGTAGGTCCGACATTCCAGGAGTAGTTTTCCGAAGCATTACTATCTTCAATCCGTAACCTCTTTGTTTGGCTATTAGTGCAAGTGCTAGAGCGGTATTGCCGGTGCTTGCTTCTACTATTGTGTCTCCAGGTTTTAGATGGCCCGTTCTTTCTGCGTCGTCTACCAAATACCTAGCTACCCTGTCTTTTATGCTACCGGTTGGATTATGCCCTTCCAGTTTAGCGAATACGTTTACGTTCTTGTTGGCATTGATTTTTGATAATCTGATTAAGGGAGTATTTCCCACGTAATCTAGTATGTTTGTTGGTTTTCTGTTCATGACAATTCTCCTGCTAAGTGCACAAAAATTATATAATAGCAATTATACATCTTTTATTGAGAATAACCTCAATTGACCGTGTAGTAGGGCATGATGTTGACAATGTGTCCTGCCCAATCTACAATTCGGTTTGAGAAAATATTTAGTCTAAATACAAGGGAATTATATATGTTAAGGATCAGGCTTCGTAGGGTGGGTGCAAAAAAGAATCCATTTTATCGCATTGTGGTGGCGGATTCACGAGCGCCAAGGGATGGTAGTTTCGTGGATCAAGTGGGACATTACAATCCCCATACCGACCCTCCGACTGTGGATCTTGACCAAGAAAAAATAACTAAGTGGCTTAATAACGGTGCTCAGCCGTCGGAACCTGTTCAAGGAATGTTGGAGAGGGTTGGTATAATCAACACTACTGATAGTTGATGAAAGAGCTTATAGAATACATCGCTAAATCCTTAGCGTCTAAGCCTGATGAAGTTATCGTGACCGAGATTTCCGAGGAAGACGGTCAGGTTGTGCTGAGGCTCGAATGTGCTGAAGATGATAAAGGGAAAATAATAGGCAGGCAGGGTAGAGTAGCACAAGCTATGAGAGTCCTGTTGCGAGTTCGAGCTGTTAAAGATGATGTTAGGGCAAGTTTGGAGATAGTTTAACCCCACTTACCTTCGTAAGTACTTTATTGGGGAAGGTTGCGTCTCTTGAGTGATGGCAGTAATTCCCAATCAGATAGTTTGCCAGCTCTGGAACGCAGGGCCATTGTGGGGGTTGTTGTGGGTGTGCATGGCCGGTATGGTGAAGTCAAAGTAAAGTCGTTTTCTGACAATAACGAAAGATTTTCTCCCTGTAATAAAATCATAATCCGGGATACTATTTTTGAAATCACAGCATCAAGAAACCATAAAAATTTGGTTTTGATAAAGTTTACAGATTTGGATGATCCTAGTCTAGCACAGGGGCTGATAGGATCAAAGCTAGAAGTTCCAATGGATGATATTCCAGATTTACCCCAAGGTTTCTACTATCATTTTCAAATACTTGGCCTTGCGGTCGTAGACAAACAAATTGGTTCGATTGGCCAAGTAGTAGACATACTAAATACTGGTAGTAACGATGTCTATGTTGTTGATTATTCAGGCAAAGAAGTTTTGATTCCTGCTATTAAAAATGTGATATTGAAAGTGGACATTGAAAATCATCTTATTACGGTGGATTTACCAGACGGTCTTTTATGACAATTGTGAGCACAATTCAACTTTGACCGAATCAGATATCGATGGTATAGTCAGTTACCAGTAAAAGTAAATTGTATAGAGGGTTTTTATGTCTGGACATTCCCATTGGGCTACAATTAAACATAAAAAAGGTGCTACTGATGCAAAGCGTGGGCAGCTTTTTACTAAGTTAGCTAGAGAGGTGACTGTTGCAGCTAGATCCGGTGGAAACGATCCGGATATGAACGTTCGATTGCGACTAGCTGTTCAGAATGCAAAAGATAATAATATGCCGATGGACAACATAGATCGGGCCATTAAACGAGGGGTCGGAGGTGGAGAGGCAGGATTGTTAGAAGAAGCTCTTTATGAAGGCTATGGTCCTGGTGGAGTAGCCATAATGTTACAGGCTCTAACGGATAACAAGCAAAGAACCGTTTCCGACATCAGAGCCTCTTTTAACAAGGCTGGAGGCAACTTGGGGGAGACCGGATGTGTGTCTTGGAATTTTGAATTTAAAGGTGTTATTACCGCTGAGGTCCAAAACGAGGAATCAGATGACATTGCTTTAGCTGTAATTGATGCAGGTGCCGACGATTTTAGATCAGATGGAGCTTATCTTGAGGTGTATGCTAATGCTAATAGCTTGGAGATCTTGCGCACAACTTTGCAAAATCTTGGAGTTAACGTTACGTCGGCAGAAATGTCTATGGTTCCACTAAACACTATAAGTGTTAAAGATAAAGTTGCCGGACAGACTTTGCGACTTATTGATCAGCTCGAGGATCTAGATGATATACAAAAAGTGTATACAAACGCCGACTTTGCTGTTGAATTCCTTGAACAGTTCAGCGGTTAAAAACTGGACTTTGATTTAACGCAACACATATTTACATGTCACATATAGTGATCACTATGGGCTTGTTATCAGAATTACGGAGGTCTCCTCGTGAACGTGTTTGACGAGTGGTCTGATATATACGACAAAGTATATGCTTGGAAGTCAGATGATATCCAATTTTATGTAGACCAAGCCCGCGTCAGCGGTGGTCCTATCTTAGAATTGGGTTGTGGAACTGGAAGGGTAACTATTCCGATTGCTATGGCTGGACTTGAAATTACTGGATTGGATAATTCAGGCAAGATGTTAGAGGTTGCCAAAGTCAAAGTGAGTAAACTATCAGGAATAGAAAAAAACATTGAATTTGTCGCCGGAGATATGACTACATTTTCCATCAATAAACAATTCTCTTTGATTATAATCCCATTTAATGGATTCTTGTCTCTATTGACGATTGACGATCAAAGGCGCTGCTTGGAGAATATAAAGGCACATTTAATACCGGATGGTAGGTTAATTTTTGATGTGTTTGTTCCTGACCTAGATACATTGACCGACAATACTCTACATGCAGTACATTCCTGGGATACGCTGGACCTTGATACAGGGAACAAATTTGTAATTTGGGATCAGAGTCGCTTTGATAATTACAATCAAATTATGGACATCAGGATGATAATTGAAGAATTAGGTCACAATGGTTTTTTGCTCAACAAGATCTACAGGGATTTTCAATTACGTTATGTTCATAGATTTGAATTGCAGTACCTAATCGAATTGGCAGGGTATAATATGCTTGAATTATACGGAAACTTCTCCCATGAACCTATTGACCCAGAAAGTAAGGAAATGGTCTGGATGCTGTCACCCGGGCTATAATATATGCATTGGTGACTCATAAACCTGACCTTGGAGTCCATTAACATGCCATTATTTGAATTGCAAGCAGACTACGGTCCAACTGGTGATCAACCTAAAGCTATAGCTGAATTGGCTCAGGGAGTTTTTGATGGATTGAAACATCAGACACTTTTGGGTGTTACTGGTAGCGGAAAAACCTTTACTATGGCTAACGTAATAGAGAAAGTACAGAAGCCTACATTAGTTATTGCCCATAATAAAACCTTGGCAGCTCAATTGGCTACTGAGTTTCGAGAATTTTTCCCCAATAACGCCGTAGAATATTTCGTCTCATATTACGATTATTATCAACCGGAAGCTTATGTGCCAAGGACTGATACGTACATAGAAAAAGAATCTGATATAAACGACGAAATAGATAAATTAAGGCATTCTGCGACGAGGTCTTTATTAACGAGAGAAGACGTCTTAATAGTGGCGTCTGTATCTTGTATTTATGGTCTAGGGGCTCCTGAAGAGTATCAGAATTTTGTTCTTTCATTATCAAAAGGGCATAAGAACAATAGGACAAAATTAATTCGTAGATTGATTGATCAACAATATGAACGTAATGACATGGATTTATCTAGGGGTAAATTTCGTGTGCGAGGGGACACCTTGGAAATCTTACCCGCCTATGAGGATTTAGCTATTCAGATCCAGTTTTGGGGAGATGAAATTGAAAAGATCATACAAATTGATCCAATGACCGGTGAAATTTTACAGGAAAGAGATTCTGTGGACATTTACCCGGCTAAACACTTCGTTACCTCTAAGGAAAAACTCGATTTGGCCATCAGCGATATTGAGAGTGAGTTAGAAGAGCAAGTTGAATGGTTCAGGAATGCAGGGAAACCATTGGAGGCTGAGAGGATTGAGAATCGAACTAGATACGACATCGAAATGCTTAGAGAGTCTGGTTACTGTTCAGGTGTAGAGAATTATTCTGCTCCGTTGGGAAGGCGTGGTAAGGGTAGTACTCCTTGGTGCCTGTTGGACTATTTCCCGGATGATTACTTGTTGTTTGTAGATGAGAGTCATATGACTATACCTCAATTACATGGGATGTATAAGGGAGACAAGTCAAGGAAAACCACTTTGGTTGAGTATGGGTTTAGATTGCCATCTGCCTTAGACAATAGACCCTTACAGTTTTCTGAAGTGTCTGAACATATCAACCAAGTTATATATGTTTCTGCTACCCCGAGCACCCATGAATATACTTCCAGTGAAAAAGTGGTCGAACAAGTTATCAGACCAACTGGATTACTAGATCCTACAGTAGAAATAAAGCCTACCGATGGACAGATAGACGATTTGTATGCGGAAATTAACAAGGGAATCGAGATTGGTCAAAGAACGTTGGTTACGACTTTGACTAAGAGGATGGCGGAGGAATTGTCAGAATACTTGAAGGAGATGAATATAAAGACCCATTATCTACATTCCGAAATTGACACTTTGCAGAGAAGTGAAATACTAAGAGATTTAAGGCTAGGAGTGTATGATGTGGTTGTGGGAATCAACTTGCTGCGTGAAGGACTAGATCTCCCTGAGGTTGGTTTAGTGGCAATATTAGACGCTGATAAAGAAGGATATCTGAGATCTGTGCCTTCTCTTATACAGACTATTGGAAGAGCGGCTAGGCATTCAGATGGGCATGTCATAATGTATGCAGATCGGAATACTGATTCGATGAATCAAGCTATTCGTGAAACTTACAGGCGCCGCGAACTGCAGGAGAAGTACAATATTGAGAACAATATTACACCTACTGGTATTCATAAAGCGGTTAAAGATATTTCAGAGAGAGTTAGAACGTCTGTCCAAAATGAAATTGACCTATTTATTAACAATGACAATATGTCTAAAGAATCTATGATAAAGGTAATCAAAGGATTAGAGACTCAGATGAAAAAAGCTGCAAAATCTTTGGAATTTGAACAGGCAGCCATGTTGCGGGATGAGATATCTGAGTTGCGTAAGCTGATGCTTTCTTTAGGACAGACCAACGATTCCGTTAAGATAGAAACCTAATGTTACAGCAATACGTTTGAAACCTTTGCAGAGCAATAGGTAAAACCTTTCACTCTGATATTGATAATAAGGGTTCTTTTATATGATTGGCACATGTATAATGCTTCGAACTCCCGGATATCTCTATTAAGTTCTCGGGTATAGGAATTGTCAGAATGTCTTTTTTGCAGTCAAATGGTCTTACTAGATTGATCGCTGCGGCGGTTTGCATGTTGTTGTTCAGCGCTGCTGCGGCCATATCTTTTGAAGCCATAGATCATCCGAGACCCTTTTTTCAAATCCCGTCAGTTTTATTGACTGGATTGTCAGGATTGTTGGTTTTTTATGCTAGCCATCACGCAGTATCAGGAAATCGCGTTTTTGCTGTTGTGGCGTGGTCTGTGTGTTTGTTAGTGATACTGGGATTGATCTATCTCCAATTCCTGCCAATTGAATATGACACTGTAGAACTTTTGAGACTAAAATCAATGAGTCCACCAATTTGGCCTTATACATTTGTGATGCCACTATTGGTGTTCTTGATATTTGAAACAGCTTTACCTGCTAATAATAGAATTCACAGCTCTGTAATGTTTTTAGTGGTAGGTTTATTCGCGTCTACAATGCTATTGTTTATGTCGACCGTTTTGATATCTAGTGTTGCCAATATATCCGAACTGATTTTCATACCCAAAAGGCTTTTTGGGATAATTACGGTTCCTTTACTAGCCAGTTTTATGGTAATAGTGGGTTTGGTGTCAGTCAGGAAAGGGTTTTTGTTATTCGGAGTAGGAATACTGTTTTTTGTTGGATTGGCTACAGAACTGATATCGACGTGGGCTTATAGCGGACCGTACTTCATTGAAACCTCTAATAGAATAGTCTATAAAATGTTCCCAATGTTGCCAATTCTGGCAGGTACAATCCCAGGAATTCTCATAGCGACTTCTGGAATTCTAGCTATTAAGGATTCCTGTGTGGCTACATTTGAATCCGTTTCTACTCCTGCTCATGAAGGACAATTGAGTTAAATGAGGCGCTTTTATACAATACTGCTTTTTATGGGCATTACATTAGTACTGGCTTTGGGCTCAGGTCTCCCAGTTTACTATCGGATTTTCTTCTTCACATTCTTATTACTGGGGATAACTTTTGTCTGGAATCGCGTAAACTTGTTTGGCGTGAGTATCACTGGCAGGAGAGACCTTACTAAAATAAAGGTTGGTAGAAATATAGAAAGTGAGATAGTAGTAGAGAATTATAGTCCATTCCCAAAATTTAACTTACAGGTTAGAGATTTGATAGAACTACCAGGACACAATTGTGGGGAAATGGTGAATTTGATGCCTTTTTCTAAGCGAATAGTTAATCTAGAAATACCGGTAAGACGGAGGGGAGTATACCAGATAGGACAGCCTTCAGTTAGTAGTGGAGATCCACTCGGTGTTTTCCAAATTTACAAAAAAAACACATCAAGGGAAAAAGTTTTGGTGTTTCCATATACAGTGGATGTTCACCCATTTTTGTTATCCAGTGGTGATATGAACGCTGAGGGTAGTAATCTGGCTGGTATAAATAGTTCAGTTTCTTCGGTTTCTACTATTCGTGAATATCAGGCTGGAGAAAGTGCCAAACATATCCATTGGCCTACGACTGCTAGGAAAGATGGATTAATGATTAAACAATTTGAATCCGATTCTGAAGATGTTACCTGGGTATTGTTGGACATAGACACTAACTTCTTAGTAGGTGATAACATTGACAACACCGAGGAATATTCTGTGATGATAGCTGCTTCTTTAATAAAGACATATTCTAATAATAATAGGGGCTTGGGTCTGATCGCAGGTGGGCATGTTAAGTACTTAATCAGGCCAGAAGAGGAGAACAGAGACCCTGACAATATGTTATTCGCATTGACCGAAGTTTCCGGTTCTGACAAATTTTCGTTAATTGATCTATTTAACTATTTTAAATCAGAAGTCTCTTTATCTAACGTGTCTTTGATAATTATAACATCGTCAACTAACAGCGAATGGGTTGAATCGATTTCATCCTCTAAGGTACAGGGCTGTTCTCCCGTAGTTATTTTTGTAGACCCAGTTTCTTTTGGCTCAGAGTTTGGTGTCAGGCCTTTAGCAAATCAGTTAGCAATGAACGGTATACCAGTTTACTTAGCCAAATATGGAGACGACCTATCGGACTCTCTTAGTCATATTTGGATGATCAAGAATGAGGAACCGTTACAAACAGATGACGTCGTATGAATAATCAATCTGTAAATATAGAACGGCGCATGACTTTCAATGCTGAATTAATCAATAAATTCGGGATAAGTTTTTGGCTACAAATTGGATTGTTGGGTAGCTTGGTGTGGTCTATTGAGGCATCTGGATGGGTAGATTCTCCGCCTTTATTTATATTTATTTTCCTTGGTGTGATTTTGGCGACCTTGTTGACAGGAATATCATCTATATATTACAGGTTGGTGTTTGTGTTGTTGCTGGGTTTTGGGTTTACTTACTTAGGTGGTATTTCAATGGCAGAGTCAGATACATATCTTTTGCGAAACCAAGAAGTGATCTGGAGAATTCGTGACTGGATATCTGCCGTTAAGGGAGAAGATGCCACTACAGATACTCTTCCTCTGGCTATGACTATCATGTTTATAACTTGGATAATCGCCTACTTTACTTCCTGGGGTTTATTTAAATACGGAAATTTGTGGGCTAGTATAATTCCGATCGGTACGCTAATTGTGTTGAATTTGACATATCTACCCGACAGTTTTTGGGTGCACTTGCTAGCTTTTATTATATTTTCTTTGTTGTTGATATTGCATTTAACTAACATTGTTCAAAGTGATGCAGTAAAGTCTATGGGAGTTAATAACATAAGGCACTTTAGGGTGTTTTCTTACTTGAACGGTTTCATGATAGCAGTTGTGATGGTTGCGGCAATGTGGAGTGTTCCAATTACGAAATCCACTCCTGCTCCGTTGGAATGGGTGTTTCAACCTTTGGACAGAGCATTTTACGGTTTCCAAGATGAGTTGTACCGGATATTTGCGGCGGTGCCTAGCCATAAACCGACATCCATAAGATTTTTTGGTTCAATCCTACCATTGGTAAGGCCGATCCCAGTAGATGAAGATGCTGTGTTGTTTTCTAATGCCAAGATTCCCTTGTACTGGTCTGCACTGGCTTATGACAATTATACCTCAAAAGCCTGGAAATTTGAGAGCACGGAAAGTAAACCAGTTATATCAGAGTCTCAGCAATTATCACTAGAGGATGAAGAGGGAATTTCAGGTGTTTCTTATCAAGTTGAGATGCATGTTGACTCACCCTATATACTTTCGTCTGGTGAGGTCGTTGATTTGGATATAGATGCTGATCACAATTTTTTACCAGGGGGAAGTTTTAATATAAATTTGGATGACGGTAGCAGTATTGATAAACTTCCAGATGATCTAAAGAAGTTGGCATCGAATATCTTAGCAGTCAGGCATGATAAAGAAGAAGTGGCATCTCTGCTTTTAGATCAGGATATTCTTGTGAATGAGATCAGTAAAACCATAGCTTCATCAGATGGAGTCATAGCGTCTTCTGAAAAATTTGTGGATTTTGATATTGATATAGATTCTCCTGACTACAATATAGAGCTGATCAAATCTATAAAGAATGTTGGCACAATTAAAGAAATAGATTTGGTCAGGAAACCTCTGGAAGGATCCTCTGTTTTTATAGATCCATCAGATAGATTTGGTAAAGGTGACAAATATTCTATAGTGGCTCAATTTAATTACTCAACAGAAGAAGAACTACGTAGTTCTTCTGGTTCTTATCCTCCAAGTGTAACAGAGAGATATCTTCAATTACCGGAATCGTTACCAACTAGAGTTCGTAGATTGGCGTTAGGTCTAACAGAAGGTTATGGTAATAATTATGACAAGGCTGTTGCAATAGAAACATATATTAGAAGTTTGGAATATAGTCTGGAGTCTCAGTCTATATCTCATAACGTTGATACTGTTGATCATTTCCTTTTTGATTCCAAACAAGGATCCAGTGACTACTTTTCGTCGGCCATGGCTATTATGTTGAGGACTCAAGATATACCGACTCGATTGGTCCTTGGTTTTGGTCCTGGTACTGCGGATATGGAAAGGAAAGGATTTCTTGTAAGGGATAAGGATAGTCATTCTTGGCCAGAAGTCTATTTCCCTTCCATCGGTTGGGTTCCATTTGAACCAACTCCTATATATGAAACTAGGCCTCGCGGTGTCCCAGAAAGTCCGTTTGCTTATAACGTTGTGATACCGGATGTTGGTGAAGAAGGAGATAACATAATTGAGTCTGGTGGTATGTTTGACCAGTCGGGCGAACCTTTGGAAAGAGATGATTTTGGAGGTCCTGAATCTGGCGGTGAAGGACCCCCTCCTATACCAGTGAGATTTTTTGGCACCCCTCTGGGTTTGGGTGGATTAGCTTTCGTACTGGTTTTATTTGCACACTTTATCGGTGTTCGTCAATATTGGGTTCACCGATTTGGAAACGGAGGTTCTGATGCATTAACGTTCTATGTCAAATTGCGTAATATTGTAAAATTCTTGGGATTTCCTGTATCGGAATCGCGTACTGCCATTGAATTATCTAGGGATCTCCACTCAGTTATGCCAGAGCACCATGAAGAATTAGATTTGATAACGGACACATTTGTCAGAGAGAAGTATGGGAAGGCTGCTAGCAGTCCATTAGAGAGATTGAATTTAGTTCTAGCATGGAAGCGTATTAAGGCTTCTTTCATGGTTTAAAATGGAACATCTAATAAGAAGGTAAGATTGACCTTTATTTGATGGTACACTTATATGACAATAAAAGGGGGAACAGCTTTGAATCAACTTAGAGAATCGTCTGTTATTGCTCAGTCTTTAATGGACAACATTAATAATGTCATCGTGGGGAAGGAAAAAGTGGTTGAGCTTAGCTTGGTCGCTCTTTTGTCCGGCGGACATTTGCTGATAGAAGATGTTCCTGGTTTAGGGAAAACTACACTTGCTAAAGCCATTGCTTTGTCAACAGGATGTAGTTTCAAGAGGATACAATTCGTACCGGATTTGTTACCCAGCGATATAACAGGTGTAAATATATATAATCAACGATCAGGCGAATTTGAATTTAGACCTGGCCCTATCATGACTCAAGTCGTATTAGCAGATGAGATAAATAGGGCTCCATCAAAGACACAGGCAGCATTGCTGGAATCCATGGAAGAACGCAAAGCCACTGTTGACGGAGTTACGCATGAACTGGATAGGCCATTCTTTATTGTCGCTACATTGAATCCGGCTGAATATCACGGTATATTTCCATTACCTGAAGCAGAATTGGATAGATTTACTGTACGGGTAAGTCTTGGATACGCAAGTTTTGAACAAGAACTTTCCATTATAGAACGTCAAGAACAGGCGGATCCTATAGATAGTTTGTCTTCTGTCGCATCCCCTGAAGATTTAATATTAGTGCAGGATCAGGTTAAGGAAGTATATGTTGATGATTTGGTCAGAAGATATATTGTTTCTTTGGTTCAATCATCTCGACAGCATCAAGATGTAGTATTGGGGGCATCTCACAGGGGTTCTCTGTCTTTGTTTCGTGCTACTCAGTCACTGGCATTGATAAGGGGACGGGAATTTGTTTTACCAGACGACGTTAAAGAGTTGGCAGTGTCTGTACTGGGGCATAGATTAATAATTTTACCGGAAGCTAGATCAAGAGGAGTTAATGGTCCTGGTGTTATAACTTCAATTATAGATAATTTATCTGTTCCGGGGGCGTATTAACTAAGAAAATATCACAAAATCCTATTGTGTATTTGTGACATAATGATATAATTCTGTAACTGTAGCCTCAGGATATAATCTTGCAGGCGTTAAATTAAACAAAAACACCACAGATATCTGCGGTTGAACTTGGAGGAATGATGCTTCAATACACTTTTAGGCGAATTTGGCTAGGCTTCATTACTGCTATACTAGTTTCCATTATAGTGTTCTTTATATTACGTATAGCTCCTGGAGATGTTGTTGACGTACTTTTGGGAGGCGAAGACGCTTTTTACTCGGAGGAAACGGCAGCACTGCTAAGGGAACAATTAGGTCTAAATAAGCCATTGCCGGTTCAATACGTGAGTTTCATGAAGGACTTCTTAACATTCCAATGGGGAGCGTCTCTTGTAGATAGTAAACCTATTTGGCCCATGATCGCACAAAAACTTCCTCTGACATTGGAACTAGCAATTTTATCTGTTTTGATCTCTGTAGTTTTAGGTATACCTGCAGGAGTTTGGATGGCTTTGAAACAAGATAAATGGGATGACTATTTCCTCAGAATTGGATCATTACTTGGCCTATCTATACCCAACTTTTGGATAGCCACTATGGTTATACTGGTTGGTATGATGTATTTTGATTGGAGTCCTAGATTGGAATATGTCTCCTTTTTTGATAATCCTTATAAAAATCTGGAAATGTTTTTCTGGCCCGCTGTCGCGACAGGTACCTCCTCATTAGCTACCAAAGCAAGAATGATGAGATCGACTATGTTGGAGGTGTTAAGACAGGATTATATTAGGACGGCTCATGCGAAAGGGCTGCGATATTTCTTAGTCGTCTATAGACACGCTATGAAGAATGCTCTGCTTCCTGTTATAACAATTATAGGAATTCAGATCGCCGGGATACTTGGTGGATCAGTTATCATGGAAAGCATATTTCTACTCCCAGGGATGGGGCAATACTTAGTATATAGTTTGAGTAGGTGGGATTACCCAGTTGTCCAAACTCTGGTTCTTTTCTTTGCTTCGTGGATAATACTCACCAATTTACTTGTTGACCTTTCATACGGCTGGTTGGATCCCCGCATAAGATTTTAGGATAATACTTGTTGTATGTTTCGTGGCCGAAGCACCTGGATCTGGTGGGTATGTTAGTAACGGCCAACTATACAGCCATTATGTGGAACCCACCGTCCACGTGTATGATAGTCCCTGTTATACCGGAAGATAAATCACTGGCTAGGAATAGGGATGTCGTCGCAACTTCCTTGTGAGTTATATTTCTTCTCAATGGAGCTTTTTCCGCGTGTATCTTTCTCATGTCCGGGAATCCACTAATTCCTCTTGAAGCTAGGGTTTCCAATGGTCCTGCTGATATTCCATTTACCCTGATATTATCGATGCCGTATTCATATGAGAGCTGTTTAATTTCATTTTCCAGAGCGGATTTAGCTGTTCCCATGACGTTATAACCCGGGAAGACTCTTTCAGATGCTTGAAAAGTCATGGCAATTACGCTTCCACCGTTAGGCATCAATTTAGAGGCTTGTTTTACTATTGGGATGAGAGAATAGGAACTGATATTCAGTGACATTAGGAAGTTTTCTCTAGATACATCTGAGAACTTACCTTGTAAATCATCTCTGTCAGCATAAGCTATACTGTGTATCACAAAATCCAGAGATCCCATCTCTTGTTTTATAGTGTTAAAGGCGGTTTCAATAGAGTCGTCTTGTGTTACGTCACACTCAATCAATAGAGGGTCGTTAAATGAGTTTGTTAATTTAGAGACTCTACTGCCGAATCTCTCATTTTGGTAAGTTATTGCCAGTTTCGCTCCAGCCGCATTTAATATTTCAGCTATTGGCCAGGCTATACTGTGCTCATTGGCGATACCGAGAACCAAACCGTTTTTACCAGACAAGTCTATTGCGTACATGTTTACACCGCCCTTATTATATTTATTATTGTTATATGCTGAAGTATCAGAGTAACAGATTTGCAATTCTTTATGGAACACTTTCTTTGGATGTTTTATTATGGATCTGACACAAATTGCGGTTATTTTTCTGGCAGCCATGACTCCAATAGGGGAATTGCGACTTTCCATACCTTTGGCAATATCTATTTATGAAACACCGTGGTTTTGGGCACTGGGAATTTCTATTCTAGGTAATTTAGTTCCAGTTGTAGTCCTCGTTATTGGATTGAATAAATTCTCCAGTTTTATATTAAGATTTGATAACCCGATACGCGATTTATTGAATTGGCAATGGAATAAGATTCAGACAAAGCAATCGGACAGATTCCGCAAATATGGAAGTTTTCTTCTAATTATATTGGTAGCGATACCGCTGCCAATGACTGGGGCATGGACTGGGGCTTTGGTATCCTGGGTTTTTAGAGTGCCTGTAATCAAATCGATTATTATGCTATCTATAGGTGTTGTTCTGGCCGGTTGTCTGGTATCGTTTGCTTTTGTAAGTGGTGTAGGTTTGTTGGTGTTCTTGACTTAAGAAACGAAATGATCGCCGAAATATTATATGAAATAGAAAAAATGTGGTTTGATCCCTTGGCGCTGCAACGTTAACTTGGTAGAATATGACTTAGCGTTTCGCCCCAGTAGCTCAATTGGATAGAGCGACGGGTTTCTACCCCGTAGGTTGCGGGTTCGAGTCCTGCCTGGGGTACCATTCTGCTAGTTATTCATCCCTGTAGAGACTAACACCGACGAAAGTGTCGACCAAAAAACAAGCGCCGGCTATGTAGCTTGCGTATGGGATGCATGTGAAAAAGCTGAATGCCGCAGCGATGAATGGATACAAAGAAGCATCTTTTCGAGTAGAGCCAAGTTTCAGTGAGATTAAGGCTATTACCATGCTGCCGAACATCATTATTACAGACAACACTTGAATTTCGTATAAATTAAGCAACTGTTATTCCTTTTGGTACAATTAATTATTCCAAGAAATCCTTGAGTTTTCGTGAACGAGATGGATGTCTTAGTTTTCTCAAAGCTTTCGCTTCTATTTGCCTTATTCTTTCCCTAGTTACACCAAATTCTCTCCCTACTTCTTCTAATGTTCTGCCTCTTCCATCTTCTAGGCCGAATCGCATTTGTAGTACCCTGCGTTCCCGTATGTTTAGGGTTTCTAAGACGTCTTCTACAAGTTCTTTCAGTAGTTGGGAGGACGCTGCATCTGCTGGTGCTATTGCGGATCTATCTTCAATGAAATCCCCTAGGTGGTTGTCTTCCTCTTCTCCTATGGGAGTTTCCAACGATACAGGTTCTTGCGATATTTTTAGGATTTCTCTAACTTTTTCTGGGGCTACTTCCATGTCACTGCCGATTTCTTCACTGGTTGGTTCTCTGCCTAGCTCTTGAACTAACCTTCTGCTAGTCCTCATTAACTTATTGATGGTTTCAACCATGTGAACAGGTATACGTATTGTTCTGGCCTGGTCGGCTATAGCTCTAGTGATAGCTTGCCTAATCCACCATGTGGCGTATGTACTGAATTTATAGCCTTTGCGATAGTCAAATTTTTCGACAGCTCTTATCAGTCCTATGTTGCCTTCTTGAACAAGATCTAATAGTGACATGCCTCTACCTATATATTTTTTTGCCACGCTGACAACCAACCTAAGATTTGCCTCAGCTAAATGACGATGGGCTTTGTATCCTTCTAATATCAGTTGTTCCATATACGATTTGAGGTCGGTTTCTTTAATACGTATATCCCGTAAGAATTCAGGATCATCTAGAAAATCTGCAAGTTTTTCTAATGGCATATCTTGATCAATTAATAGCAATACATCGTCAGGTATAATTCTGCTATTTACCGAAAGGTTGAGTATTGCACGTCTAAACTCATCAGGTTCAAAAATTGTGTTTTCCGTAAGGCTGACTAGAAGTTCTATTTCCATTTCACTATCCAAGACAGATAGGAATTTGGGGTCTGAGCGCACCAGTGACAATGTGACTGGCTCTGTATATTCCAACTGATTCCCAATCATATTGGCTACGGTATTGGCATTACTCAGTCTATTAATTATTAGACATATAATTTCATACGCTTTTGGCTCCCATCCATCTTTTATAGTCATTTCCTTTGTTAGGGACTGTATCTGGTTACTACATTCCATGCTTCGGGCCAAGGATCGTTCGTCACTAGCGGTTAGTAAATGGACTCTTCCTATCTCTCTGAGATACATTCTTACAGGATCGTCTATCATGTCGGGTATATCTAGATTCTGATCCAAGGTTCCATCTGACTCTTCTAGTTCTTCAGTAGCTATTTCGTCTAGTTCTTCTTTTAGTACTAACGGGTCTGGTTCTGTAATTGTCAGTATAGGACTGTCAGAATCAGAAAAATCTTCAGGAACCAGACTCTCGGCTGGCGTTAGAGGGGATTCAATATTTTCCTCTACTTCATCTTCCGTAAGTTGAGTTAGTAACTCATCCAACTCTTTTTTACTTTGTCTTTTATTCATTGGGACACCTCAGTTGTTTTTGTCTAAGAAAAGTTCTTTCAGGTTTTTGTTTATTAATGTTGACTGATCTAACGAATCCTCAAGAGCGGATATATTTTTCCAATCAACTTGTTCAAGGCTATCTAGTAGGGCTTGTTCTTGAAGTTTTAAGGAACGTTCATTTAATCGATTCATTATTTCTTTGAGAGATTTCTGTCGTTCTTTAGTGTCGAGCAGAGGATGGTCAGTATTTATTATTGTCTCTAAGTGGTCACTCAGATATACGGGTATTTCTGCCTCTAACTCCTCAATGGTAGAGCATTTAATCCATTTTGTGAAGATATCTCTGTTTTCAGACAACTCAAACGAAGTCTCGGATATATCTACACCGTCGCTTCTTAGGTCAGGATATTTAATTAGTAGGTATATGCAGTATTCTTCTAGTAAATCAGTGAGATGAGGATCTTGGACCTTCTGTATATTAATAGATGCGACAGACCTTATGTTTCGTCTGTTCATATTTATATTGGAGTTGCTCCACACTTGTTTTTCTATATAGCTAGACTCTGCAGAGAGGATCTCTGACAGTTTATTTATATGTCTGTTGTATACAAAAGGGTTACGTTCACCTCTTATAAATGGACTCAAAGATTCCAATAATTGTAGCTTTCCATCATCCCTACTTACATCGAACCTTAAAGGTAGTTCATTCAGTAGATAATCCAATAACGGCAGGGCAGTTCTTATAGAATCTTCCCATTGAGTGGGGTTTTCTCTGATCAGTACATCTGGATCTTTCCCAGTAGGAAGAGTAGCTATTCGTAACGTATTCGGTGCTCTACGTTCATTAAATATTGTCTCCGTTCGACCCCGGCCTGCCCTTATAAAGCTTATTTGCATAGCCTGCCAAGATGATTCCAAACTTCTTAATGTCGCTTGTTTTCCGGCTTGGTCAGGATCCAACGCCAATATGAAATTTGTCGCGACCGATTTCAATGTTGAAACTTGTTGTTCTGTCAGGGCTGTTCCCATTTGTGCCACTACATTTTTGTAATCGTGTTGATGCGCTGTGATTACGTCCATATATCCTTCCACTACTACAGCTGTTTCTGAATCTTTGATATCTTGTCTTGCAACATGTAGACCGTAGAGGATGCTGCTTTTGTCAAAAACAATGGTTTTGGGAGTGTTCAAGTATTTGGGATTGGAATCGGTTAACGTCCTACCACCAAAGCCACATATTCTCCCTGCACTGTTCGTAATTGGAAACATTAGTCTTTGTGTGAAAAGGTCTCGTATGGTACCATCTCTTGCAGTTGTAGCCACTCCAGAAGTCGATATTTCTTCTTTTGTGAAACCTACATCTAGGAGATGTCTAATGAGGCTTTCCCTGCCGCCTGGGCTGAGGCCAATGCCAAATTGGGCAGCAGTTTCATCATTTATACCCCGTTCCTGGATGTACGATCTTGCGAATGTTCCTTCTTCGGATATGAGTACATTTTTGAAGAAATCCATAGTTTCTTGGTTAATTTGGTAAATTTTCTCAGATTCATTAGTGTCTCTTTTTGTTGGAAGAGATACACCTGTTATCTGAGAGAGTCTCGTTAACGCCTCGCTAAAATCCTCGTTTTCTGCTTTCATTACGAACGAAAGGACGTCACCACCTGTTGCACAGGCGCCGAAGCATCTCCATGTTTGTTTTTCAGGGAATACAACAAAGGATGGTGTTCTTTCTGAGTGAAAAGGGCAGTTAGCCTTGAAATTGTTACCGGCCTTCTGCAGTGTTACGTAGTTAGAAACCAAATCCACTATGTCTGAACGGTTCTTTATATCTTGTACTACAGTCATAATCTGGCCTTAATGGAATTTCTATGTTTTGTATAATACCAATTCTATCAGATTGCAGAGGTTTAAAGTCGATCAAACTGTTGCTATTAATTGCTAAAATATGATCTAGATTTTCCAGAGATTTGAATCTCTAATGATTCCTGATTTCATTTGCTCAGCGAGTCTTATTGCGAAGTAGTCTGTCATACCTGAAACATAATCAGTGGCCATCCTTGAGGGATTTTCATTTCTTACATGATATTCGGCGGGTATCTCGTCCGGGTTATCAACAAACCGATTATATAGAAACCGCACTATTTGTCTGGAAGTCTTATTTACCTCTGTCTGTCCTTCAGGAAGATAAACATTCTGAAACATGAAATCGCGGAGTTGGTTAGAAGCCTCACTCACTTGGGGGCTCATTGTTATTTCTATATTATCTATATTACTGTCTGGGTCTTGGCCGGTAACGGCCCAAGAGGAGGTTATTATATCCGTAACTAGTGTATCTATTCTTTCAGAATGTCTAGAGCCGAGAATATTTCTGCATTCCTGTGGGAGATCCAATTCATTTAAAACCCCCGCTCTGATCGCATCTCCTATATCATGGTTTAGGTAGGCGATAGCGTCCGATATCCGTACTATCTGAGCTTCTAGCGAGAGATTTTCGTCATTGGTTTTACCCATAATATCTCCCTTGGGTTTGGAATGTGATCTCATGCCGTGCTTAACTTCCCAAGTTAAGTTCAAGCCTTGCCCATTTTTTTCGAGATATTCAACTATACGTACACTTTGTTCAGCATGTCGATATCCTTCGGGATGTAATTCGTTTAATTCTTCTTCACCCAAATGTCCGAATGGAGTGTGTCCAAGATCATGTCCCAATGCAATAGCTTCGACAAGATCCTCATTAAGGTTCAGCGCTCTGGCGATAGTCCTACTTATTTGAGAAACTTCCAGGGTATGAGTCATTCTTGTTACATAGTGGTCACCAGTTGGGGCTATGAAGACTTGGGTTTTGTGTTTCAATCTGCGGAATGCATTGCTATGAATTATCCGATCTCTATCTCTTTGGAACTCCGTTCGTACTCTGGATCTATCTTCAGGTTTCGACCGTTCAGAAGCATCTCTTGATTTGATAGCGTGTGGAGAGAGATGATCGTCCCTGAACTTTATTAGTGAATCGAATTTGTTTTGCATATCTGTTTTATATTCCGTTGTGCTTCCAAATAGAACGCCAGTATTTATTCCACTGTAACTGTCTTAGCTAAATTACGAGGTTGATCTACGTCACACCCTCTTTTTACTGCTATATGATAGGCTAACAATTGCAATGGTACAGTGGTGAGTAAAGGAGTGAGCATATCAGTAGTTTTTGGTATGAATATAGTGTGGTCTGCTAGACTTTGTATCTCTTCGTCTCCTTCAGTAGCAACAGCTATTATTTTACCTCCCCTTGTTTTGACTTCATATATATTGTTGATCATCTTTTCTCTCATTTTGCCTGATGTAACAATTGCAACGACTGGTATATGTTCGTCAATTAACGCGATGGGCCCGTGTTTTATTTCTCCAGCTGGGAAACCCTCGGCATGTATATATGATATTTCTTTTAATTTAAGGGCTCCTTCTAAAGCTATTGGATAGTTTATGCCTCTTCCTAGGTACAAGACATTTGATCTATCGTGATAGAGTTCGGCTAGTTTAACGTAGGTTTCCGAGTCGGATGTGATCTTACCAAGTTTATCTGGAAGTTTTTCTAGATCCATCAGTTTCTCACGTAACATTTCTTCTGAAAGAAATCCATTTTGATGTCCCAGGTATGCTGAGAGAATATATAGTGCTTCCATTGAGCAAGTAAAAGTTTTAGTAGAAGCCACTCCTATCTCAGGTCCAGACCTGAGATATATATTACCATGTGCCAGTCGACTGGCTTGACTCTCTTCCACGTTGGATATGGTCAGTAAAGTAGCCTTGTGATTTAAGGCTGTCTCCATAGCCAATAAAGTATCGGTTGTCTCCCCAGATTGACTAATTGAAATTACCAGTGTTTTTTCATCTATTATAGGATTCCGATGCCTAAATTCCGACGCGTTTTCTGCTGTAGCTGGAATACCAGATAATTGTTCTATCATATGCTGACCTACCAAAGCTGCATGGAAGCTTGTACCCATAGCCACTAGTATGACCCTGTTGATATTCGTTACAGTGTTTTTATCCAACGGTATTCCTTCAAGAACGATGTTGGAAGACCCGAAGATTACACGTCCCCGTAATGTGGAAATTATGGATTCAGGTTGCTCATGAATTTCTTTAAGCATAAAATGTTTAAAACCACCCCTTGCGATCGAGACTGCATCATAAGACATGGTCTGTGGGGTTTTTTTAAACTCCTCTCCATTCAGGGTGAAAAATTTAGTGTTTGATGGTGTTGTGGAAACCATTTCACCGTCTGATAAGAAGTTAACCTTTTTTGTATGAGGTATTATAGCTGTAATGTCACTAGCAATAACTACTTCGTCTTCTCCGTAGCCTATCGTAATCCCACCAGCGTTGCCTATTCTCAAGGCAAGGAGTTTTTCAGGTTCAGATTTACTCATAACCACTATGGCTTGAGATCCCTCTAATTGCCTGGCTGCTATAAGAGTGGCTTCTTCTAATGTGCAATTTGACTTAAGGATGGTCTCTATTAGGTGCGGTATTACTTCGCTGTCAGTTTCTGATACAAATGTGTGCCCATTTTTGTTAAGCTCATCTTTAAGAGTTGAGTGATTTTCCACAATGCCGTTGTGGACAACTAAGATGTCTCCTGTACAGTCTGAATGAGGGTGAGCATTATTTTCGGTATTCTTTCCATGTGTAGCCCATCTTGTGTGACCTATGCCAAGGTTGCCAGATGGGTAGTCATGACTAATATTGCTGACCAGAC
Organism: uncultured Dehalococcoidia bacterium; assembly: GCA_964443385.1. Lineage (GTDB taxonomy): Bacteria > Chloroflexota > Dehalococcoidia > Lucifugimonadales > UBA2985 > VFHP01. The sequence continues at coordinate 25,781 of CAYUCO010000051.1, forward strand.
TTTCCAGTTTGCCGGAAGCTTTCCTTACTGATATGCCAGTTTCACCGTCGGAAACAGCGATTCCCGAACTATCATATCCTCTATATTCGAGTTGACTCAGTCCTTTTAAGAGAACTGGTGTAGCTTCTTTATTGCCCGTATAGCCTATTATGCCGCACAATTATATCACTCCAGCTTAGGTTCCCCATTGTGGGGGGGAGGTGTAGCTGCGAGATCCTTCCCAGTTTTCACTATAAACACCTCTGTATTCTTGTGGTAACAACTCTGCTATATTTTCCATAATTGTATCTGTCACAGATTCTAGATTGTCTCTCAACTTTTTAGTTTTATAAGTAGTGACGTTGAATGGTTTACCGATTTTAACATTTAATGATCCTGTTGGATAACACACCCTTATCCAGTGGCTCAGATTTTCAGTGCCAGTGATAGCTACTGGCAGTATAGGGACACCTGATCTAATGGCTATCATGCCTGCTCCGAGCATGGCTTTACCAAGCCCAGAAGGGTTTCTTCCACCTTCTGGGAACATGCCAACAACTCCACCTTTTCCAAGTATGTCGAGGCTTTTTTGAATTGAAGAAAATTCTTTTCCATTCTCAGCGATCGGGAATGCGCCATAGGCCAAGAAGAACCTTCTGGCTATTGGATTAGTGAAAAGGCCATTTTTTGCCATGAATTGTATTTGTCTGGGAAAAGATGCGGATAATAACCCCGGATCCATATTGCTAAGGTGATTGCCAACGACAAGAAGAGACCCTTGTTCTGGCACGTTTTCTGAGCCTTCTACTGTCCAATTGGAGAATAGCTTCAGGCTGCGTCTTAGCATAAATATTGAGGTTCCGTAAACCAGATTCATTCCAAATTGTCCATTAGGTTTATTATCTGATCTACTACGTCGGTTAATTCTATATTGTCCGTGTTAAGGATAGTAGAATGCTCCGCAGGTTTTAGTGGTGAATTTGTTCTTTCTGTGTCTAATTTGTCCCTTTGCCTTAAATCCTGCAGGACTTGATCAAATGCTATGTTTTGGCCAGAACCAAGTATCTCTTGGTGTCTTCTTCTAGCTCTTTCTTCAGCAGAAGCCGTAAGAAATATTTTGAGATCTGCGTCTGGCAATACTACTGTACCTATATCCCTACCTGCCATAATTATATTTCCATTAGCACCCAATAATCTTTGACGACTAACCATGGCCGTCCTTACACCTAGGAATCGTGATATTCGAGATACACCTTGTTCTACAGATCGGGTCCGTAGCTGTCCAGCGACGTTTTCTCCATCAACTCTAATGTCTGGGTTTTCACCTGTACCGACTTCTATGATCGTTTGATTTGCTATATTTGTTACAGCCTCCTCGTCTTCCAGATCAACTTGTTTGTTGATTACTGCCCAAGTAACTGATCTATACATCATACCTGTATCAATGAATCTATAACCTAGTCTAGCTGCCAACAAAGTTCCAACTGCGGATTTTCCGGCTGCTACGGGTCCATCTATGGATATGGTTGATATTTTAGGCAACAATCTCCTTATAACAAAGCTAACTTGTTTCGAGGCTGAAAATAATTATAGATTGGTTTGACACGAGAGACAAGTGGAGACACCATTACGTAAATTATGTTCATGATCTATTTACTTGTAGTAGCCATATGAATATGAAGGGATATATTTTTAGGCACGTATGCTCTTAATGAGTTTCAAACGGTTTATAAGTAATTGATGGTTACAATTGAGGCACTTGATTCCTACATCCGCACCGAGTCGATAAATGGTCCATGTGTAGCCGCCACATGGGTGTTTTTTCTTGAGAGATATTACATTGCCAATGGCTAATTTGTTGTTCACTTCTGTTACTTCATCTGTATAGATTTATGTTAGTCCTCAGTTGATCTGCTGCTTTCCTTGCCATTGTAGAGAAATCATTTTTTTCTTTAGACGCGTAGATTATACCCCTGGAAGAATTTATAATGAGCCCTGCACCATCATTGCTTACTCCATACTGAATTGTGCCCTTAAGATCTCCTCCCTGTGCCCCTATCCCAGGTGCTAATATGGTCATGTCTGGGCAGATATCTCTAACAAGTTTTAACTGTTCAGGATAGGTCGCTCCTACTACTAAGCTAATGTTGCCGTGAACATTCCAGGTTTCGGCCTTTCGTGCAATGTGTTGGAATAATGCATATGAGTTTTGATCAGCTTGTATAGTTAATTCCTGAAAATCTGACGCCCCTGGATTTGAGGTGTGACATAAGACAAAGACTCCTTTTTCTTTGTAGTCAATAAAAGGGTCTAATGAATCTTTGCCCAAATAGGGATTAACTGTAACGGCATCAAATTGCCATACATCAAATAATGCTTTTGCGTATGCATGCGCAGTTGATCCGATATCACCGCGTTTTGCGTCTCCTATGATCGGTATGTCACTTGGAATATATGCTATTGTTTGTTCTAGTGCCTGCAATCCATCCATTCCTAGAGATTCGTAGAATGCCAAGTTAGGTTTGTAGCAACACACAAGATCTTTTGTGGCGTCAATTATTTCTTTGTTAAATAGGGCTATGTCTTTTATTGGTAAAAGGTTTGGGTCTGGATCTAGCCCTATGCACAACAGAGAATTGTTTTTTGTTGTAGCCTTATTTAACTTAGTATGAAACCCAGTCATGCTAATTCCCATTTTTATATTAATATCCTAGTTCATCGATTATAGCAAAATTAGCATCATATATGTGACATTAATGTATTTATTATGGTAAACGTAGCTCCTCCTATGATTATTGTGATGGTGGTCTTGGTAAATATGTATTGATTGATATGTTTCACTATTATCCTTCCAAATAGGTAACCACCTGTGACGGACGGTATAAGTAGTAGATCGACATATAAAGACTCTGCATTGACCAGTCCAGTTAGCAGGAAAAAGAAAACTGTTGCAGAGTCTATGATGGACAGATAGAGTGCTAAGTTACTTCTGAAATCCACTTTGTTCCATTTTTGGTTTATCAACAACAATGTTACTGGTGGACCAGATAGGCCTGAAGAGCTTGCCAAGATTCCGCTTAAAGAACCGGCTACTATTGTTGCTATTTTCTCTTTTTTAATAGTGACAGTTCTGCCCGACATTAAGAAAAATGCTGTTATCAGTATCAACGTTGATATTATTAATTTAAGGATATATGTGGAGATTATATATAGCGTGACTATCCCTATGGGTATGCTAGCTATTGCACTAGTTGCCATTAATGCTATGGTTTTTGGCTTCAATGT
>CAYUCO010000052.1:0-28849 GCA_964443385.1 uncultured Dehalococcoidia bacterium
CCTGATGAACCGGTACCAACTATTCCCACTGATTTACCAGAAAGATCAACATTTTCGTGTGGCCATCTTCCAGTTAAATACCAATCACCTTTGAAAGAATCCAATCCTGCAAATTTCGGTTTGTTTATCGCAGAAATGGAACCGGTAGCCATAATGCAGTATTTTGACTCGAATTGATTACCTGAACTGGTAACCACATACCAACTTTTGCTTTCTTCTAAGTATGTAGCGGACATGACCCTCTGACCAAATCTTATATATCTTTTTAGATCAAATCTATCTGCAACGTGATTTGCATACTCTAGTATTTCTGGTTGAGTAGAATACTTACTGGACCATTCCCATTCTTGTTGCAGTTCGTCGGAAAAGCCATAAGAATATTCCAGGCTTGGAACATCGCATCTGGCACCAGGGTACCTGTTCCAATACCACGTGCCGCCAACCCCGTCTGCCTCCTCAACCACAAGAACATCGTATCCAGCATCTTTGAGCATTTTCAGAATATACATCCCTGCGAAACCGGCACCAACTACCAGCACATCTACTTTTTCGGTTTTTGTTTTATCCAAATCACCTATAGGAGAGAAGTCCAAATTGCCTGAAAACTTACCGGGCATAACAAATACCTCCATTTAGTTATTCGCAGTTCCGACTAATTGATCAGTAGAGTAGCATAACCGATAACTTTGTTATGAATATGTATCCGACTAAATAACATAATTAACAACAAATATTATATTATTAGATTGCAATCATAGCAACTTTTAATGTAAGAGAGCATGACCATATAAATTATTTTTATACTACCCCCTCATAAGAGTCCATTTCAGTAGAACCCACCACCCTACAACAGGAATAAAAACCAGCAATATATACCAACCAGATTTATTTATATCATGCATACGCCTAACACCAACACATAAAGAAGGCAAAAGAGTCGCGGTCCCAACAATACCTGATGTTAAACCAACTAAAAGAGGTAAGAAAAAAGTACCTGTTACAATGTCTAACAATATAGCAATGGACATTATAGAGGATCGGAATAAAACCCAATACCAAAATTCTGACCGCGCAGCCCTGCCGGAAAAATTACCATAGTTTTTGAATGTAAATAGGACAGAAATCCAAAACCTCAAAACAATGCTCCAAAACCGGCGTTGATTTGTAAATACTAGTTCGTATATATTATGCTCCGTACATGAGATTTACTAGTTAGATCCTAATTTAAGGCAGGATTAATAAATATGATAGAAATATATGGCACTCGTTGGTGTGGAGATTGTTCCAGGTCAAAGAGACTAATGGATAAGTATTCTGTTACCTACAATTGGACCGATATAGATGAACATCCAGAGTTTCAGGATCTGGTCAAATCTATTAACAACGGGCGAAATGTAGTACCTACTATCGTCTTCCCTGACGGGTCTTCTTTGAGTGAGCCAAGCGATTCAGAGTTGATGAAAAAGCTAGGTCTTTAACCTATCTCCTTGATAGTATTTATTCTGTCCAATAAAGGTGGATGAGAGTAGTTTAGTATCACAAAAAACGGATGTGGTGAAAGATTAGACAAATTCTTTTCTGCCAATTTCTTCAGCCCCTCAATCAGATTATTTCTGTCGTCTGTTGTTGCTACTGCCCATTGATCTGCTTCGTATTCGTGTTTTCTGGAAACGGCCGCCATAATTGGGCCAATAATCAGATTGATCGGAGTAATCAAGAGACCAAAAAATAGTAGGCTAGCATAAATAGACGTCTCTTCCATAAAGAACGCATCAAACAAGTCTTTGTTCTCTATGAAGAGAGAAAGAACAAAGCAATATATTCCAGTATGCAAAATTCCTATCAGTACACCCGAAATAATATGTCTTTTTTTATTATGACCAACTTCATGTGCGATCACGGACACGATCTCGGAAGTAGTCAATTGATCTATAAGTGTATCAAAAAGAGCAATTCGTTTAGTCTTACCAAAACCCGCGAAGAATGCATTCGAATGGGCACTTCGCCGTGATCCATCTATAACGTATATATTGCCAAATGTAAAATTCACTTTACCAGCATAATCAACTATAGCATCTCTTAACCCACCTTCATCCAGTGGCGTGAATTTATTGAATATGGGCATTATCCACACGGGAGCTATAACTTGAATAAATAATGTAGCCAGAGTTAGGAACAGGAATACATATAACCACGCTAAATCACCAGCATACTCAAAGAAATACAATACTCCTGCAAAAAGTGGAATGCCGATGGCAGCAGAAACTAAAGCTCCCTTTAATGTATCAATTATATAAGTACCGTAGGTCGTTTTATTAAATCCAAAACGCTCTTCAATGACAAAGGTTCCGTAAAGGCTAAACGGGAGTTTTAACAGGCTGATTAACAAGATTCCAATGCCTACAAAAATTATCCCGGTAATTATCATATTGAAACCGAGTTCCCTTACCGCTTGATCTATATAATTGTACCCTCCACTGAACCAAACAACAAACAAAATCATCAGATCAAAAACTTCTGTAAATAAACCGAACCTCGATCGAACTCTGGTGTATTCTTGAGACCTTTGATATTCGTCAGCATCGAAAACGTCTTCCAATCCTACTGGCGGAGATGTTTTTAAGGAACGTAAATTCAATATGACCGACAGAGATCCAAGTAAAAACTCCGCCAGTACAGCTATCAAAATTATCCAAAAAATAATGTTCATATTTTACCCTTACCCGTGTACCAACCAATCAACCTATAAGTTCACTACACTAGGTCATTTGCCGAATAAAGTCTATCATCGTGAATAATGCACCTAAAGATGTAAATCCAATTGCAATAAAAAAGAAAAAAGCAAAGACCATAAAAATTAGACAGCCACAAGTTACACTGGGTCTTCTTTTATTGACTCTATTTTCCATAGACTCTCATAGTGTTAACTAGACAGCCTGTTCCGTTTCCACGTGTGTCGAAACACCTTCTTCTGAAAACACCTCATCTATTTCTTGCCGGATTTCATCCTCCAAAACCCATTCTATCGCTGCCACATTTTCCTTGAGTTCCCATTCATTCCTTACTCCGACCAAACCCACAGAAACCGCTGGATGTCCAGTAGTCCATGCAATCGCCAATTGTGCCACAGATTTCTCGTAACGCCTAGCAATTTCTTTCAACCGATCCACAACTTTTAACTCCTTAGCAAATTCCTCTTCCTGAAATAATGGCAATCTGAAAGCCAATCCGCTATGACGCCAGTCTCCCCCTTCAAAAGTAGTCTCAGGAGTGAACACTCCAGACAGCAAGCCATACGCCAGTGTCCCATAGGCCATGAACCCTATGTTGTTATCCAAACAATGGTCTAAGACTTTAGACTCCATTCTCCTGTCAAACATGTTATATCCAACCTGGTTAGTAGTAATGTGTCCATAGTGTTCACATTCGTCCATCATATCGGTTGAAAAATTCGAAACACCGTAGTATCGAATTTTCCCATCTTTCTTCAGCTTTTCCAGAGCACCTACGGTTTCCTCAAAGGGTGTCTCGTGGTCTGGCCAGTGTATTAGCAGCAAATCCAAAAAGTCAGTATCCAGTCTGCGAAGGCATCCTTCAGTTCGTTCAATAACGTGACCATATTGGGAATTTCTACCTAAAATTTTTCCGCTGTCATCATACTGAAACCCCACTTTACTGACTAAAACAATTTCTTTCCTCTTATTACCCATCGCTTTGGAAAGTAGTTCTTCTGAAAGATATGGACCATAGACTTCAGCAGTATCAAAAAGTGTGATGCCGTAATCGATTGCAGTATTCACAGCAACGCTGGCCTCTTTTACGTCAATGTATCCGTACTGCTTAGTACTCATTTCCCATGTGCCAAATCCTATGGCTGACGTAAAAAGATCACTGTCACCAATACGTCTTTGTTCCATTGCTTCCCCCTTACCTTAATTTTGTAAGACAGGTTTACTAATAACGAATATAATTGTATAAAATGTAATCCTATTTATACATACTTCATTTATAAATTGTACATCAATATGAGTTTAACTAGACGTTTACTAGAAATCCTATCTGTGGCCACCAAATTAGGAGTAACATCCTTTGGCGGACCAATAGCTCACTTAGGCTATTTCAGGGATGAATATGTTAGGAAACGAGGTTGGTTAAGCGAAGAAAAATACGCCGGCATAATCTCCTTATGCCAAGTTTTACCTGGTCCAACTAGCAGCCAGGTTGGAATAATGATAGGCATGCACAGAGCTGGCATATCTGGGGGTATAGTTGCCTGGATAGGATTCACCTTACCCTCTACCATAGCTTTGTTAGCATTTGCGATGGGTGTAAACAATCTGGCCGGTCTTCAAGATTCCGGATGGTTACATGGCCTAAAGATTTTGGCAGTTGCCATAGTTGCAATGGCTGTTTGGGGAATGTTTAAAACAATATGCACAACTAAAGCCACCACTACAGTGGCGGTTATATCAGCGACGGCAATACTAATCTTGTCTATACCAATGATACAAATTGCTGTCATTTCATCGGGTGCACTGATTGGGTATCTGTTCCTCAAACCAACAATTCAATATTCTTCTGATACCAATGAATTTTCAATTAACAAGAAGCTCTCCATTATATCTTTACTACTTTTTGTTTGTCTTATAATAGCCTTTCCACTGCTCAGCAACACAATATCGAACCCATTCTTAGAAGTATCAGACAAGTTCTTTAGAACTGGTTCTCTGGTCTTTGGTGGAGGACATGTTGTACTTCCTTTACTACAGAACGAAGTAGTAACGCCTGGTCTAGTTTCCCAAGATGCATTCTTAGCAGGCTATGCTGCGGCTCAAGCTATACCTGGTCCGCTGTTTACTTTTGCAGCGTACTTGGGAACCGCTATGCCATCGTTTAATAACCCGCCTCTAATAGGATTGTTATGCTTAACAATGATATTTATTCCATCATTTCTATTAATAATAGGTATAATTCCATTTTGGGATACACTGAACAGCAAGGTCTGGTTTAGAGGTCCACTTGTCGGCATAAATGCTTCTGTAGTAGGACTGCTGATGGCAGCGCTTTATGACCCTATCTGGGTAAGCGCTGTGGGAAATAACACAGATGTTGCTACAGTAGCAGGGCTGATTTGCATCGTGTCTATATGGAAGTGTCCGGTTTGGATAGTTGTATTGATTGCGTCGGCTCTAGGTGAGATATTTTCAAGAAACTTATTGCCTATATAGCTTATAGTTCATCGGGATGTAATGAATTGCTAACTGGCAACCGCTCATCCTCCCACTACAGTCACGGATAAAAATGATGACCTGAATTGTGTGCCCCATCTGCCATTTATTTTAGTAAATATCCACAATGTATCAAACCCATGATATTCTGTATTATCTTCATGTTGTCGAGATTGTCTTATTATCAAATGAACCTTTTCGGGCCCAGCCTGAGCTGCATGGATAGACAAAGTCGAAGTATGATGCCAATTTTCTTCTTGCAATCTAACATTTATAGCAGGCTGCGAATCACGAAAATCATCAGCAGTTTCTATTCTGGCAAAACTATTTTGGCCATCTAATCGAACATGTGGGAAATGCATCTCCAGTATCTGTTTCTCAACGTCTCCTTCATTCCAAGCATCGTTCCATCTATGGAAAGAGTCTATTGCTTCCTGTACTGAATCAGACATGATAAAACCTCCGCATAATTTAAATTAAATTATTTTCCATGGGTGTAGGCTACTTGTCCTTGTTCTTTCTTCGATTAAGAATCTTCACTGCAAGAGGTACCAAACAAAAACCCACAACGAACCACAATATCACTTCTGTAGACATAAAAAACTCCCTATATAAAGTTTGCTTAACTAGATAGACCCAGAAGTCCCTCCATCTATGTTAATTGATGTTCCAGTCAGATAGCTGGCACGGTCAGAAGCCAGGAAACATATAACATCACCTGCTTCGTTAGGTTCTCCCACTCTCCCTAATGGAATATTCTGGGCTCTCTGACCATAAAAAGCATCAATTGTCATGGATGGATCTTCAGTTCTTATTTGAGCAGCACGTCTCTCATGCTGGCCTGCTTTAACTGTGCCGATACAAACGGTATTAACTAGAATATTATGTTTAGCAAGATCCTTTGATAAAGCTTTTGTAAGCGCAATACCAGCGGCTCGTGTAACGGAAGTCGGCACAGAATTCGGACCTGGTTGTTTCCCTCCAAGATTTGTCACGTTAATAATTCTTCCGCCCCCTACCTCTTTCATATGAGGTATAGCTAATCTAGAAAATCGAATTGCAGCGTAAAACTTCAAATCCATATCATTCCGCCAGGCTTCATCGTCTACTGTTTCAAAATTACCTCCTGCAGAGGTTCCAGCATTATTAACAACTATATCCAATCTTCCAAATGCAGCTATCGTGCTTTGAATTGCTTTTTCGATCTGTTCTGGATCTCTAACATCCGCAGATATTGTCAACACATTTGAACCAGTGATGTCAGATATTTCCTTGGCAGCATCATCTAAGGTTTGTTGGGTACGAGCACATATTACTACCTTGGCCCCCTCGTTAGCCATGCTTATGGCCGTTGCCTTACCGATGCCCTCGCTGCCACCTGTTACGATAGCCACCTTATCTTTTAAACCTAAATCCATTTAACCCACCTCCTAATTAGTTGTCATACTTATGGCATATGAATTATATTGTTTTTGGATCTTTCTGTCCTCAAAAACTTAAAGAAACACCAGGTCGCTAAAGCTGTCAAAAGATGCCACAAAGCATGCGGCTGAATTATAGAATCCGGATTACAAAACCTAGTGTCCGGATAACCTTGCAGCCATATTATGTAAGCTAGGATATAACTATACATACCCAATATATACCACGGATATCGCCTCGTTTTTTCAGATCTTTTATAGGATAGGATCGCTGGTAACCAAAATAGTATGACCCACCAATATCTATCCATATTAGTTAGTATTTCCCACGGCATTATTCCGAAAACCGCCGCCACAACAAAACCCACGAATCCAGAAGACCATCTAAAGATATCAGACCAGTAACGAAAAAGAGTTTCAGATATGATCCATATAGCTATGGAAACTCCAAAAACATCTAACCCTATACCCAATCTTGAACCAAAAAACCAACTGGATACTGCATAGAAAATCACCAAGACCGCATAAACAGCAAAAAACTTACCGGAGCTCCATCTGCCCATCTCCTTCACGTTAATCAACCATGGTACCAGTATGTACATAACCATACTGAGATTATCTGCCCATCCTCCCCAAGTTGTATGAGTACCGTGCATTAAAAGTGAACCTGGTCCCAGAAATAAAACAGTGCTAGCATATAATAAAGGTAGTGGACGTAACCCATGGAACATATTCTGTGAATAAGTGGCTTCAGTATCACGCGACAAAACTCTAAACATCAAAAGACCCACAACGATGAATCCAATATTGCTAAGTGCGTTTATTGGTTCCCGGAAAATGCCTGAACTAACTCTTTCACACCAACCTGAAACATCACCGATTTGATAGCCTGATTCGTTGTAGTCTATGAATCCCCATAGTCCAAACACAGAATATAATACCAAAAACCCTATACTAGTAATTAGAGCTATTGGGAAAGCTTTGTTGGCTATTTTTCGCTGTAATTTCATGCCCTGCACATCATAAAACACAAATCATACTTTTCGAAGAAAGTGAAGATAATTAATTCAATATCTAACGCCTTCTGAAATATGAGGAGCAAAAATGGTTGGTACAAGTTGCAACTTTAAGGTCACCTTTAGTTTCATCATAATAAGCTATCAAAGGAAACCCATTTGCTCCGATAGTTATAGAAGTATGATCTCCAACTATACCAAGTGAATCAACAATAATAGCCGTATGCTCAGTACATTCCACATTAGAACAGTGAGCGAATTTTAAATCAAAAGCTGTGGCATCGTAGTAACTTATAGCACCTAACCCATCTGTACCAATTGTAATGGACGATGACAGTCCTATTTTATTAGGATCACCTATAGTTGTTATAGTGGCTGAAGAACAATCAAGATTAGAACAATGAGCTATTTTAAGATCATAAATGAAATAGTTGTTAGTAGAATTACCCCTCCCAAGATCGTAATAACTTATTAATCCTAATCCATCCGACCCTATAGCTATAGAAGTATGTTCTCCTGTCTTATATTCAAAATCAATTGTGCTTATAGTAGCAATAGAACAATCCATCTTTAAGCAATGTGCAACTTTCAAATTACTGCTAGTTGTATCGTGGTAACTTATAAGCCCCATCCCATCAGATCCAATGGATATAGATGAATAACTACCCACATTATTCATAACATCCACTGCCGTTATTGTCGCGTGTTGGCATTTTATATCAAAACAGTGAGCAACATTAAGATCACCATTTGTAGAGTCGTAGTAACTGATCAAGCCTAAACCATCTGTACCGATAGTTACAGACGAGTATTCACCTACATTCCCATCTGTGTCCAATGTCGTTATAGTTGCCGACGAACATTTTACATTGGAACAATGTGCAACTTTTAAAGCAGTATTTGTACTGTCATAGTATGTTATAAGTCCAAGTCCGTCTGCGCCTAATATAATCGACGTATGTTTACCTACAACATATTCAGAGTCAATAATATTTGTCTCGTAAACAGTACATTCAACATCCAAACAATGGGCAACTTTAAGATCAGCATTTGTAACATCATGATAGCTAATCAACCCAAACCCATCTGTTCCAATGGTAATAGATGAATGCTTACCCGTTGTACCCACAACGTCAACATTGTTGATTAGGGTTTGTAACGGCTTCGGTCGAAAAACAATAGACCCTGAAGACGCCGAAGATGACATAGGACCAGCAGGGCCTTGAGGTCCAGATGGGCCCGTTAAACCAACAGGGCCTCGTTCTCCAGCATCGCCTTTTTCTCCTTTAGGTCCCGGATTTCCGTCAGATCCGGATGCACCAACATCTCCCTTAGCCCCATCAAAGCCAGGATCACCTTGCGTCCCCTGTAAACCATCGAGCCCAGGCGGCCCTTGTTCACCAACAGGACCAGCGGGCCCTGTTGGACCAGGTTTTCCTTCTGGCCCTGGATACCCATCACTTCCTGTACAATTCGCTAACAGTAAAAGAGTTACTGAGAGTAACCCAACCCTCGCAAATATGGAGAAGTTTTGAATTCTCATTCTTCTCCTAAATAAGGACCATACTCTTTGTGTCAGATTATAAATCAATAGAAGATGTGTTCCAAATCCCCATGACATTTGTGTAGTTCTTTAAATAGCTAATTTTGGTGCCAATATCCTATCACAAAGAATAAGATTCCTGTAACTATAAACAAAACAGTAAATTTGTTAGAGAGTAACCTCAATTGTCGCAACCGCTGTTCTAGCTTTATCACGGGCCTGATATATGTCTTCACCAACACTAACTATTACACCTAATCTTCTATGTCCATTTATCTCGGGCTTACCAAACAAACGAATGTTGGTATCTGGATCGGATACAACATCACTAAGTTTCTCGAATCGAATGTCATTGGATTGGCCTTCAATTACAATTGCACATGAAGCCGAGGGACCTAATTGTCTTATGTTGGGTATTGGAAGTCCAAGAATAGCTCGAACATGCAAGGCAAACTCCGAATAGTCCTGTGATATCAAGGTAACCATACCTGTATCATGAGGCCTTGGTGAAACTTCGCTGAAAAACACCTTGTCCCCTTTTATAAAGAGTTCTACTCCGAATATCCCGAATCCTCCCAATGCCGATGTTACAGTCTCTGCAATGGATTGAGCCTGTAACAAAACCATTGCATCCATAGGATGGGGCTGCCACGACTCCCTGTAATCGCCATCTATTTGTAGATGTCCTATAGGATCACAAAAACTTGTACCGTTCACATGTCGGATAGTCAAAAGCGTTATTTCATAATCAAAATCTATAAAACCTTCCACTATAACTTTGGCAGCATTACCCCTACCTTCTCTCGCTGCTATTTCCCAAGAATTCTCTATATCATCGCGGTTACGAGCAATAGTCTGGCCCCTGCCTGAAGAACTCATTACTGGTTTTATAACACAAGGAAACCCTGTTTTGTCCGATGCATCGAAGCATTCTTCTAAAGATTCGGCAAATGAGTATTCCGAAGTTGGGAGACCGAGTTCCTCCGACACCAATCTGCGAATACCCTCTCTATCCATAGTGAGCCTTGTAGCCCTGGCAGTAGGAATAATATTAAAACCATCTCGCTCCAATTCAACTAGAAGATCGGTTGCAATTGCTTCCACTTCAGGTACAACAAAATCTGGTCTCTCGAGCTCTATTACTTGTTTAAGAGCATCCCCGTCCAACATGGAAATGACATGAGATCGATGGGACACCTGCATAGCTGGGGCGTTAGCATACCTGTCTACCGCAATAACTTCGATTCCCAGCCTTTGCGCCTCAATTGCCACCTCCTTACCAAGCTCTCCTGATCCCAAGAGCATCAATCTCGTAGCTGAACCTGAAAGAGCAGTCCCGATGCTCGTCATATATCACCTCGTTTAGCTTTACAAAGGGTTTGATTACTTGAAAAAACTTGTCTATATTATATATCAACAAGATAGATTATAACTCGGTCATTTTTTATTTCGCTCAGCAATTTTGTTCTTACACTTTGCGAAAAATATATCTACTAAAAAGGTAAAATTCATGATCTGGAAAGTCCTTGGAATGATAGGTAGTCTGGTAATGATACCTGTAATCCTAGGTGTATCGGCCGGAGTAACGCTTTTCATCAATCTTATTACACCTCAAGTAGAACCAGGCTGTTCATTCGGATGCCCCAAATACCCTGCAATAGTCATTACCATAGGCGTACTTCTCGCTATAGGCATGGTAATCGGATGGTTAATTTTCGCCAGTAAATCTATATTCAAGAACCCAAAGCCTAGTGATCAACGGGGAAACACGCAAGGCGAAACTGGTGTATATCCGAAGATTAACTGTACAAATTGTGGCACTGCCATCGAACCAGAAGGGGATTTCTGCGGATCATGCGGAAGGCCCAAGTCTGCAATGGATCACCCTGTTGATATTACCCCAGATGAATCCCCAAAGGGAGTTTCTACCTTCACCAAAATTATGGCCATACTCGGAGTTTTAATTCTTTCATCTATAGTTATCGACGTAATACAAAGTTCACTTGCCCCTGATGAACCGGAACATCCTCTGGATAAAGCTCTTCAACTTAAATATGAGGACAGACCGGCAGCTATGAGGATTCTGAATGAAATATTGGAAGGTCGTGATTGGTCTGTAATAGTGTTAAACAACAGTCAAGATATAGAACAAGGAGAATTGTGGATACACGCACTAGATGAAAGAGCATTGTTACATCTGGATAATGAAAATTACGCCAGAATACAGGAAGACTCTGTCACGCAAAAACTAAGCTGGGAACTCTCGGCACAGGACTGGGATGAAGCAATAGAAATGTGCAACAAAAAAGACTATAAATCAGAATACTATACATGCAGAGATGATGCCTACAGAAAACGTTTGTATTTCGCTCTTTTCCCTCATCTTAATTTAGGAAATTACGACACAATGCTGGACATTACAAACACGCTCATCGAATCAGATCCTGGACATGGAAACTATCGCCTAAGACGTGGCCAAGCATATGCGGGTTTGAACAATCACGAACGTGCTTTGGAGGATTACAACAAAGCCATACAAATTCACGCTGACAGAGAAAACTACTATATGAGCAGGCATTGGTCTTTAAAAAGCCTCGGTCACTATAAAGCAGCCGATTCTGACCTTGCACTGGCATGTAAATTCAACGAGATAAATGGTAACGGCGACCACAAAGATTTTGATGATCTCTGTGACGGGAATGAGGTGAAAGATGCTCCAACAAAATCATCTGCAGCAAGCGATGTTCAAAAGTCATTTGAGCCAACTGCCACTCCTGCTCCAAAGCCATATGGGCCGACTGCCACTCCTGTTCAAGAAACAAACTACAACGACTTAGGCTATGAAGCATACAAGGCATCGGATTACGAGGCAGCCGTTCAGTATTTTGAAAAACACTTAAAGGAAAAGCCTGACCATGCTTTAGCATGTTGTTTAATATTCCTCAAAGAATCATACGTTCATCTTGGTCATTTTCATAAAGCACTGGAAATGCAATTGCAACATATATCTGCAAAGGAAGATAAGAATCCTGAATGGTCTACATCAGATGATGGCCTTGGCCATCAAACCGAATTAGGTTCAATATATTTCAAACTAGAGAATTACCAAAAGGCTTTAGAGATATGGGAAGATGTATTAAAAGTTGACCCTGACAACAGAGGAGCGACATTCAAAATAGAAGAGTTAATGTATCTAGGTGTACTAGAACCACCAAAAACTGAAAACTTTTCCGTCGACGAGACTGTACCAGAGAACCCTTATCAACAGGGAATCAGCCACTTAAGAAATGGTGAGTTTCAATCTGCTATTACAAAGTTCACTGAGTTTATTGAATTAGACCCTAATGACCCCACTGGCTATTTTAAAAGGGCAGAGGCATATCACTATGGACTCGATAATTGCCCGAAAGCTATATCCGACTATACACAGGCGATAAACCTAGGAATTAAAAACCCCAGAGCGTCGATACAAAGGGCAGAATGTTATTAAATTTAATAAAGGAAATATAAATTGAACATACAAGATAAAGTGGCATTAATTACAGGATCCGGAAGAGGAATGGGACGTGCAATATCACTAGGTCTAGCAAAAAATGGCGTAAAGGTCGCCTTAACAGGACGAAATCAAAGCTTATTAGATAAAACTGCAAAAGAAATAGAAGAAGCCGGTGGTAATGCAAAAACCTTCCTGTTGGACGTTACCGATGATCGTCAAGCGGAGTCAGTTTCAAAAGAAGTTTATGAAGAATGGGGTAGCATTGATATCCTAGTGAATAACGCAGGAGTTATCGTTTACGACAAACCTGTCTGGGAAACAACACTTGAAGAATGGAATTTCATAATGGATACAAACCTCAAGGGAACCTTCCTCACATGTAAAGCTGTTCTTCCTTACATGATGCAAAAAGGAGCGGGCTACATAATAAACATAGGTTCCTCATCAGGGAAAGAGCCAGATGATGAGTATGGGCCATATGCGGCCTCAAAATGGGGCGTAGTTGGATATACAGCGTCGTTAGCTAAATCTCTCATAGGCCAAGGAATAATTGTGAACGGAATTAATCCAACATGGGTAGACACTGATATGGCAAGAGCTTATATACCCGAAGGTGATCCTGACTGGGTTACCCAAAACGAAATATCAGATGCAGTTATATATCTGCTTACAAAAGCACCCAAGGCTATGACCGGTAAATTCATAGATATATTCTAACTGGCCTCATCCGGGAAAATTATTTGCAATATTCACCATATCCTTCACCACAATACTCGGCCATGCCACCTACAACGGTAAGTAAGACTTCAAGATCTTTTATTTTTTCAGGTTTTATTTGTGTCGGATCATCTGAGGCAACAATCAAATCCGCAAATTTACCTTTCTCCAAACTCCCAATGTGTTCCTCCATAAATAAGGAATAAGCCGACCCCATAGTCATAATGTTTAATGCATCTTCTACGGATAATGACTCACCTCGCAACCACTCCTTGGCGTTACACAAATATTCATTATCAAAAAAGGGCATTTCATTCCGGGTTACAAAACTGTAAAGATCCAAAAACGGTGTAGATATACCCCAGGATTCATCACTATGATAGGCAACATTTAGACCCGGGTTGGCATCGATTAGAGACCTCCAAGGATTGATCCATGAATGAGCTTTTTCCTCCAATAAATAATTGTTATTTTCTATAATTTTACCGGGGTTTACAGACAAGGCGTTTTCAATAAAACAAGCCTTGGAATCCCATATCACCGGAAGCACTCCAATATCCCCATATCTGGATAAAAGTTCCGGCCTGATGTACATATTATGTTCCATACGATGTCTTAAAACGTTATCCTTACCAGACAGCAATTTATCAAAAGCATCCAATGAATTTTCCACTGCTAAATCACCTAAAGCATGAACAGCTGCCTGATACCCGTTTTCCTGTAACTCTGAAAGTGAGTCATACAAACGATCAGGCTCCACTAAAAGGTTACCATTAGGGGATCGATGGGATGCATTTGGTATCGAGAACGTAAACGCCGGCAGCATGCTGCAAGTCCATCCATCTGTGAATATTTTGACACCTGGTATACGCATCATATGATAAGGATCGAGGTCTACTGGATAATCCAGGTACCAGTTACCCAAGCTTCTACCACAAGCGTCACTGTATGATAAATAAAGACTGGTTCTAATTTTCAAAAGCCCGCTACTGCCAAACGCTCTTAAAGGCTCTATTACGGAAGGCCCAATCGACATGTCTGCCATGGAAGTTATCCCATTGGCAAGTCCATATTCCTGTGCCTCTTCAAGTGTTTTATCACCGCTCACAATAGCTTCACTCAATAGATGATTATGTGCATCTACAAATCCTGGTAGAACTGTTTTACCTCCAACATCTATAACAATAGTATTATCGTCTGCTAAAACCATAACATCCTCTGCAGAACCTACTAACATTATTCTCCCGGCACTGATTGCCAGTGCCTTTGCCTTCGGCAAATCTGGATTCATAGTTATTATGTTTGCGTTAACAAAAATCTGATCTGCAATCTTTGTCTCAGATAGCAAATCAAGTTGTTGAATTTCCGCAGTAGTTGGCATCAGATCTTCATTCAGTGAGTTATCAGAACTATCACAATTTAGTACTACAATAAGTACAAGTGAGAAAATAAAAACAGTGTTAACAGCATTGAACATAAGGACAGTGTAACACCTGAAAACCTCGGTTGGAAAACGGAAAAAACATTAATAGTTTCGCTTGGAAACAGCATGTATCTAGTTAATATAGTAATGCTCTTTATTCTCTTCAACAACAATTGTACGATTAACATTAACCTCAGTTAGTTCCTGAACTAATCCGCTCGGCCAATTTATTACTATCCGATCAATTTCAGTGTTAAGTCCTAGTCCGCACAACAGGTCTATCCCATTCCCACCTAAATATCCAGATGAATTTGTGATTTCAAACATTTGCTGTAGAGTGCCAGCCTCCAATGTTACCCTTGAACCTATCCCGTAACTATTGCTTTCTGAACCAACTAATTTGATTTTGACCCAATTATTCTCAGATCCTATGTTATTTCTATAAAGTACATTTTCCTTGTCGGAGTTAACGACATATAAATCTACTCCACCATCATTGTTGTAGTCACCAACAGCAGTTCCCCTTCCAACTCCCATATCACCTACTCCTGCCATTTCAGTAACATCTTCAAATGCACCGTCTCCAGTATTCCTATAGAGAATATTGGGTTCATGTGCAGGTTTGCCATCTGGAATTCCGTCCTCAGCCGATAAGCCAATTATCCCGTTAGTCGCATATATATCTAGATAGCCATCATTATCAAAATCAATAAACCCTGTGGCCCAACCAATATTAATGTCAGCAACGCCAAGATCCTCAGCCACTTCACTAAATGTGCCATCTCCGTTATTTTTCCAGAGATAATTCTCGTCGTAATTAGTCCAATATACATCCAGCCAACCATCTTTG
This sequence comes from uncultured Dehalococcoidia bacterium, assembly GCA_964443385.1. Lineage (GTDB taxonomy): Bacteria > Chloroflexota > Dehalococcoidia > Lucifugimonadales > UBA2985 > VFHP01. The sequence continues at coordinate 15,695 of CAYUCO010000052.1, forward strand.
TTGTAATCACCAGCATCTATACCCATGCAGTCAGCAGGTATTAGTAAGCCTGCCTCCAATGTAACGTCCACAAAAATGTCATTAAGATCGTTCCTGTAAATTGGACTTATACCATCGTCATTACAATCTATTAAGTCCTGATCACCATCATTGTCATAATCAAACCAAAGTGAAGAATACGTCATCCCAGTAGATTCAAATTCGTGGCCAAAATAACTGTCAAAATAACTGTATGAAGATGTACCTTCGGTATGTCTTTCGTCCAGAGCTACCAGCCCTGATTGTATAGAGACATCCTTAAATGTTCCATCTCCGTTATTTTTGTATAAAACATTACCATCCCACCAACCCTGACCAGGTTCTCCATATAAACCGTAATTAGTAACATACAAATCCAGATAGCCATCAAGATTGTAATCTACCCAAGCAGCTCCAGTACCATGAGACCTGTAATCTACACCTGCAGATTTGGCAATTTCAGAAAATATTCCATTTCCATTATTGCGATATAGTAGGTTTGGTTCATATGCTTCATTGTCCTCGTACGACCATTTATCCTGACTGTGACAAACTACATACAAGTCTAGATCTCTATCATTGTCGTAGTCTCCCCACGCCACACCGTAAGAATTACATCTACCGTGTACACCAGTTTCGTCTGTGACATCTTCAAAAACGCCATTTCCGTCATTACGGTACAACAAGTTATCTTGCATAGATGCCACATAAATATCTAGGTCACCATCGTTGTCATAGTCAGCCCAAGAGGCTCCAGGGCCAAAATTAAATTTGTGATCCTGTAGCGGACCTCCTAAAACTTGGGCCTCATGAATTACGTTTGTGAACCAGGTGTCAGACTGAGAACTAGACGTATTTTCCACAATATCACTTCTAACAAGATCGTCTCCCGTGGTTGAACACCCAATTATAAAGGTAACAATACAAATAAGTATTGGAGTTATTTTATTAAAACCCATCATAGAAACCTATTCCAATTGATACCAGCCGTCGTCTAAACTGTTAAATCTTCTAACTAATTCTCCCACTGCACTATCACTAAGATAGTTTTGGGATTCGGCCATACTGATATTTGACTGAAGATGCCTTAGATTACGTGTTCCCACAATAGCTGTGTTTACAGCAGAGTGTGCTAAAACAAATCCGAGAGCCAAATCTATACGATCCGAAGTGGCATCAGGAATCTCCCCCACTTCAATCATTAACTTAGCCCTCCTGAAATATTCATCGGCATATGCAGATGGACTGACATCAGTACCCCAAGCACCATTGGCAATAGGACGTTTTGCAATAATCCCCATGTTGTTTGCGACGGCTATTTCAAAAAGTTTAGATCTAGCATGTTGCTCGACCAGATTAAAGCTTGTCTGCAGTGTATCAAAAACTCCAGTATTTATTGCATATACAGCGTCTTCGTTATCTCCACTGTAGCCTATAAAACGCGTCTTACCTGAATCCCTGGCTTTGACAAGAGCATCTATTACTTCACCCTTTTTCAAGATATCTATACTGCAAGAATGAAGTTGAACTAAATCCAAATAGTCAGTATTCATACGCTCTAAACTACGATCTATACTGTCTTCTATCGTTTTTGCAGTCCAAGCCTCTCCTGCATATGAACCAGTAACATGACCGCATTTCGTGGCTAATGAATAGTCATTCCTTCTATGAGAAACTGTGCGTCCGATAAGCTCTTCGCTTATGCCATAACATGCAGCTGTATCTAAAAAGTTTATACCACTGTCCAGTGCCGAATTAACCAAATGCTCCACATCGGCCACTTCCTGCATGGTAAGTCTTCCGATTTCCGCCAAACCCATACCCAAGCGACTAATTTGCAAACCTGTTCTTCCAAGAGTTGTAGTTTCCATATTGTTATCCTTTCTGGGGGATTTCGAGCCAAATATTGTTGACCCAACCAGTCAGTTAAATATGATTATAGGCTATTCTATAATACCACCTTACCTGTAATCGAATGGTAGATTCAATATTTCGGACGGCGTCTGCAAAGTCAGATTCGCCTCTGCAATCGTAACTTCTTCTCCTTTACTTGCCGGACCCCATATTGCGTGACATGTAAAACAACCGGCGGAGTTACCTGCCTTTATATCCGAAGGACTATCACCGATTACAACAGAGTTTTCAGCATTAGAATTTAAAGTGCTTAAAGCTAATAACACTCCTTCAGGATCCGGTTTGTATCTAACCACGTTTTCAAACCCCACCCCGGTAGAAAAGAGTTCGATTATACCCAACTCTTCCAATTCCTTTGATGCTCCCACTGGAAATCCGTCTAGATCGAGAATCCAGTTTTTTTGAGTTACTATGCCGAGTTTTATTCCTGATCTGTGAAGCTGGGTCAAAACGTCTTTGACTCCGGGGTATAATTTGACCAAACCAGGTGCCTTGTTCCAATACGCCGATCTATATAAATGTAAGAGGTCAATTCGCACACCCTCTTCAACCTCAAGCGCGTGGAATGCTTCAGCAAGCTGTCCGCCACGAACCCTAACCGATCTTGAAAATTCTGAGCCGGACAGGTGTTGAATCCCAACCGATTTAAAAACAAGGTCAATAGCACTATCGATAGCCATAGAGGAATCTATTAAGGTATCGTCCAGGTCGAAAAGTGCAGTAGATATACTCAAACTTTCACTCCGATTTAACTTAAAGTTTCTTGACAAAAGATTCAATTCTATTTAAAGCTTCTAGAATGTTTTCTGTGGAATTTGCAAAAGATAATCGAATATAGTCTTTACCGAATTCTCCAAAAGATTCTCCATTTAGGGAAGCAACACCAGCTTTTTGTAATAAATCATCTGCAAATGTTTTGCTTGATAGACCTGTTCCTTTTATGTTTGGAAATGCATAGAAAGCTCCTTTTGGAATTTTACATGATATGCCATTAATTTGGTTCAATCCATTTACAATTGTGTTTCTTCGGTTTTTGAATTCTAGGACCATTTTATTTGCTTCTTCTTGTGAACCTGTTAATGCCTCAATTGCAGCAATTTGAGTGAAACTAGCAGTACATGAAACACTGTTTGTCATTAATCTAGAAATTGGCTCTACCAACGGTATTGGCATTATTCCATAACCTATTCGCCATCCGGTCATTGCATAAGTTTTAGAAAATCCATCCAATATTACAGTTCTTTCTTGTAAACCCGGGAATTTAGTTATGCTTTGATGAGATCCTTCATATAAGTATCTGGAATATATTTCGTCAGATAAAATAATCAAATCTTTATCAATTGCTACCCTTGCTAATGCTTCAAGGTCAGAATTAGGAATAACACTGCCACAGGGATTGTTTGGGGAATTAATGATTATCATTTTAGTATTATCTGTAACTTGATTAATGACTTCGTCGATATCAAAACTAAAATCTAATTCTTCATGTAATTTCATAGGAACAGGAGTGCCTCCAGCGAAATTAATCATAGATTCATATATCGGGAACCCTGGGTTTGGATATAAAACTTCATCACCTGGTTCAATTAATGCAAGAGCGCAAAAAAATATTATAGGTTTCCCTCCAGGAGTTACTACAACGTTTTCTGAAGAGACAGGTATTTTACGGGTTGAAGAAATTTCATCAGCAATTTTGTCTCTCAGTTCTGATAATCCAGGTGAGGGTCCATAACGAGTATAACCTGATAAGAGTGCAGTGGACCCCGCGTTAATAACATTTTCAGGAGTATCAAAATCTGGCTCACCTATTTCTAGGTGTATTACATCAACACCTTCAGCTTCAAGTATTTTTGCTTTTGCAAGTACCTCAAATGCAGTTTCAGTTCCTAATCTACTCATTCTTTTTGCTAATTTCATTTTTCCCCTCATGACATTTATTACAAATAAATTAGTTATTCCATTATAATGTACTCTTAAATGAATGATAGGAGCACATCATGCCAAGAGTTCCACTAATTAATAAAGACGACCTACCGAAAGACAAACAGGATTTATACGACCAAATAGCCCAACACCGCGGCAGCGTGGCAAGGCCTTTTGCAGCACTTTTAAATAGCCCTGATGTAGCATCAAAGATATCTATGTTGGGTGAACAGTTACGATATGTATCCCCTACAATTCAGCCAGACATCAGAGAAATAATTACTCTAACTACAGCTCGTATTATGAAATGCCAATACCTTTGGACTCATCATCGTGGTTCAGCTATTCGATCAGGGGTAAGAGAGGAAGTTGTTGAGGCAATACGAGAAGGAGGTCGGCCACGTCGCCTAGTTCCTAAAGAAGCTGTCTTTGTACAATTTACCCAGGAACTTCTAGAAAGCAAAGAACTTACAAGCGCAACTTTTAGCGCGGTTGAACATCTAATAGGAGAACAAGCCACCATCGACCTGATAATAACAATCGGTTATTACAGTATGCTATGTCTAGCTATAAATGGTTTGGATTTGGGCCTTGAAGAAGGAGTTACTCCCAATCTATAGTTCTCAAACGTGTAGTTTCAACTCTATCTCTAAACACAGACGTACTAATACTACGTATATTTTAAGGAATACAGATACATGACCTGGTTAGTCGCATCCTTAATTAGTGCAGCATTCATGGGTTTGGTAAGTATATCGGATAAAGTTGTTATATACCGATATGCCAAAACGCCACTGACACTACCATTGATATCTGGTATGTGCCAAGTTTTATTTGGTATTGCCTGTGTGTTTGTTGCAGGAATACCAAGTCAATCCAGCTTAACTGCCAACGCGTCTGCTATTGGCTCTGGCATGTTCCTTGGTTTGGCAGTGATGATATTGATGAGAGTTATGTATACAAAAGAAGTATCGCGTGCAATACCAGTTACTCAATGCGCACCGATCTTTTCAGCATTACTGGCATTGCCAATTCTAGGTGAATCAATATCGCTAATACAATGGTCAGGTATAATGGCTGCCGTTATTGGAAGTGTATTCATATCCCTGAAAATAGATCCTGACATCAGCGGTATATTTCTGGACACGTCTTTCTACTGGTTGATGCTTTCAGCCTTCTTCTTTGGAGCGGCATACGTGGTTGGTAAAGTTGCACTTGACGAGTTACCTATTTTATACACTCACGGGTTAAGAACATTCACCCTTGGATCAACATTCTTAATTTTTACCTCTCGATCTATAGCATGGAATGATACAAAATCTTTGATTAAAAGACGAAGCCCGGCATTCTTATTTGTTGGGGTTAACGAATTCATTACAGCACAATTTGCAATAATTATTTTGCTCTGGGCATTGTCACTTGGGCCAGCGTCCCTGGTGGCTGCAGCCACCAGTAGCAGGGCTATTTTTACTTTACTGTTCACACTTGCTATAACAAGATTATGGAACGGAGCCCTGGGGGAGGATACATCAACAAGTTCCACTCTCGCCAAACTATTCTCAACTCTGCTAATTGTAGGTGGTATTTTTGCGATAGCTATCTGATAAACGACTCAAACTTCTATTAATATAAATTCTTTTCTACATCATCTATATTGGATTAAATCGTTTTTAAGAATTTTTCTATGTCCTCTAAGCTCGGCATCGATTCCTGTGCACCTAGCTTCGTCACAGCTAAAGACCCTGTAAGCACACCCATCTCCACAGATTTTTCAAAAGATTCGCCTTGTAATAAATAGGCCGTAAAACCCGCATTAAAAGCATCCCCTGCTGCTACTGTATCTATCACAGCAACTTCAGGTGCAGGAACAAAACCAGAAGTTTCCTGATTTATATAGAAAGCCCCCCTGCCACCCAATTTGATAATGACTCCCCGATTAACTCCTCTGTCAAATAATGTTTTGGCTGCATTCATTACTTCTTCGTTAGTTTCTACAGGATGTCCAACTAACGATTCGGCTTCTGTTTCATTAGGTATCAAGTAATCGAAAAACTGATATGCATCAATTGGCATGAAGCCTGCCGGTGCGGGGTCCATTACAACAACTTTATTCTTACTACGTGCGTATTCCGCTGTTTTCAATGAAAGTGTCAATGGTAACTCCATCTGGAGTAAAAGTGCATCTGTCCCACTATCCAACTTGGATTTTACTTTTTCGACTTCAACGTCAGAACAGGTAAGATTGGCACCTCTGATAATAATAATCTTGTTCTGACCATCAGCATTAACTGTTATATGTGCAATGCCTGAATTCATGCCGGATTCAATTCCAACCATGGATACATCCACTCCAAACAGACTTAAACTATTTATAAGCTGCTCGCCATAATAATCGTCTCCGATTCTGCACACCATACAAGTATTTATACCCAATCGCGCCAATCCGACAGCCTGATTACCACCTTTGCCACCAGCAGCAGTATAAAAGTCCTGGCCAATCACTGACTCTCCTTCTGAAGGAAAGTCATCGGATTTAGCAATTAGATCGAAGTTAACAGATCCCAAAACAACGGCGGATAACTCTGTCAAATATAACCTCCAATATCTCGTTTATAAAAATTTTAACTGAGACTAAACTGAAGTATAATAGTGAAACAATTACATGGCAAAGCAGTTTTATAAAGGAGAGAGTTAATGTTTCTCAAAATAGGGACACTTAGAGAACGTCTACACGGGGTAGTATCAAATAAGGGCGATCAGGGACACGAGATCGACGGATTACAAGATGAGTTAGACAGCTTACCAAACAGTTATGACGACTTGATTAATTTCTCTAAGAAACTTTCTTCCTTAAAAATAAGAACTGACTGGCCTTACGTTGAACCCAACGCCATAGATGCGATAAAAAGTGAAATGGACCCATCGAGACAGTTGGGTGAAATTTGTGAAATAGACCTGAATGACAGTGCAAAAAGGGTTAAGACAGCGTTCCTGTCATCCGTATGTGGATGTATATTGGGAAAACCTCTGGAAGTCCAATTAACGGGGCATGAAATCAAAGAAGCTTTAGAAAAGATAGATGAATGGCCCATGAGTCAGTATGTTTCAAAAAATATTGAATCAGTTTTACCGAGAGTTCATAGGTCATTCCCGGAAACGGCTAGAGAATACATAAAATACGTAGCTCCAGATGATGATATTAATTACACAATTATGGGAATGCTAATTCTTGAGAAATTCGGGTCCGATTTCACCCATGAAAACATGAAGGAATTATGGATGCATCATCTTCCTATCGGTACAACTTTCGGCCCCGAAAGAACAATTTTATTAAAAACCGGCACCCAAAGCCTGGAAATTATCCACGGCTCTAGTTTTCTGGAAAAAGGTGGAGTGGGCGGCAGACAGGTCAAGGAAACAGATAATTCAGAAAGTTTCATGGACGCATTTAATGACATATTAAACCCAGGTGATGAACTATGTGGGGCAGCAATAAGAGCTGACGCTTACGGATACGCTTTCCCCGGAAACCCTGACAAGGCATCTGAGCTCGCTTGGCGTGATTCAAGTTTCACTCATAACAGAACAGGTATATACGGAACAATGTTCATAGCAGCCGCGATATCCTGTGCTCAAGTAATGGATGACAGGACCAAGATAATAGAGACAGCGCTAAAATTTGTGCCTCAAAGAAGCCGGTTTTTTGAAAGAGTCTCGGCTGCTTTCAAAGACGTGAAAGAATCCTCAACTTGGGAAGAGGCTTACGGTAAAATCAATAACAAATTAGGCGAGTACGGTCACTGCAGAATATATCAGGAAATTGGCATGTTGATTAACACTCTAATATTCGCAGAAAATATAGGTCACGGGATCTGTATTCAAGTGAGTCAAGGAGCAGACACTGACAGTTTCGGAGCGACCTCAGGTTCTTTACTTGGTGCCTATTTTGGGCCGACAGGCCTCGAAGAAAAATGGATAGAGCCCTTCAATGATGATATTCATACCGGATTAGCATGGTTTTTTGAGAGGTCATTTTCCAAATTATCTGATAGAATGAGTGAGTTGCCAAAAATAGTCCGCAATTAAAACCACATAAAAACAGAGGTTTACTATGACAAAGAGTTTTATAAATAAGTTTTTAACGTTAGTACTTGGAAGCACCCTTGTTCTTGGCATCTTAGGATGTGGAGGTAGCGAACCCGACACAACGTCTGCAGGTTCTATGTCGACACCTCGCTGGGGCCATTCTGCAACTGTCTTGAATGACGGGAAATTACTTGTCGTAGGTGGACAGGAGCGTTTATCCGGTCGTGTTGGCACGGCTGAAATTTACGATCCAGCGAGTAACACCTGGTCCGCAGCTGCAAACATGATAGACCCTAGAGGAAAGAAGCACAGCGCTGTACTTCTCAGTGACGGTAAAGTCATGGTGATGGGCGATTCGGAAACTGGAACAGTAGAAATTTACGATCCTGCATCTAACACTTGGACCGCTACTGGCAGTTTAAATAAACCAAGAAATAATATTACAGCAACCTTGTTAAATGACGGAAGAGTATTGGCCGCCGCAGGAGAAGATGCGACTAAAACCGGTACGCTTCCACTTAATACAGCCGAGGTTTGGGACCCTTCAAGTGGAGAGTTTTCCGTAACAGCCTCAATGGAACAAGACCATGCCGGAGTGCCTTCTGTTTTAGTAGGAGATAAAGTGTTGGTAATAGGTCGCTACATAGGTGAACTATATGACCCATCCACAGGCACCTGGTCTTCTGCAGGTACGCCTAACCGTGAACGGGCTCAAGGTGCCGTAGCAGTATTAATGAACGATGGCAAAGTTATGATAACTGGAGGAGAGTTCATAAGAAGTGGGTGGGTAGGAGCTAACACCGTGCCTCTCATGAGTACTGAAGTATACGACCCTGCCACCAGTACTTGGACTGAAACTTCCAACATGATTGAACCTAGAAAATTCCATGCAGCAGGGGTGCTTAATGACGGTAGAGTAATTGTTTTGGGCCCCAAGGACGATAACATGGTTATAGATGTTTACGATCCTACCTCTGTTGAAGAGATGAAATGGCCAACTATCGGTGTACTCGCAGAAAATAGAAGCGAATCGTATACCGCATCTGTACTTAACGACGGTAGAGTTATCGTGGTTGGCGGATATTTCATCAATGAGGACAAAAAGACTAGAGCCATTGCAACAGCAGAAATATTCGATCCAAATGCTGTAGCTGAGTAAGATGGTTTTATTCGTCTGTGTCCATAATTCAGGTCGAAGTCAGATGGCGGAGGCTTTCTTCAATTCATTTGGAGTAAGCGAGTCTACCGCTTATTCCGCAGGTACTTTTCCTAGTGACAATGTGAATCAGGCAGTTGTCACGGTCATGAAAGAATTAGACATAGACCTATCTGGAATTAAGCCTAAATTACTTACACAAGACATGCTCGATCGAGCAGACAAAGTCATCACTATGGGATGCAACATCGAGGATGCCTGCCCGGCAAATATGGTCATAACAGAGGATTGGGGATTAGACGACCCGAAAGGTCAGAGTTTAGATAAAGTTAGATCAATTAGAAATCAGGTGAAAAGTAAAGTCATTGGTCTGCTAAATGAAATGGGACACAATATAACCGTTTCACCATAAATTACTAAAAAGTCTGAGCCTGGGAAACTAGGCTCAGACTTCTAATAACATGCAAGCGTTATAACCGACTCCCCTTAACTGGGGGCTATAATCACGCTGTGTCTTTTCCGGCAGACCTTAGTACGAGAAATCCAGTTGCGGCTGTCGTGAGAGGAAAGCCCAAGAAACCAAGGAACCATATCCCTCCGGCCCAGTTATCCCCTTGAGAAAACATACCGCCGAATAAAACACACGCTCCGAAGAATGCGAAGAGTCCACCAACTATCGGGCTCAGGTTTCTTTGCCTAACTATTGCTAAGCCTAGAAACAACATGACTATACCATCAAACATGAATATACTTCTTATAATCGCTTCGCTTAGAGCGAATGCACCAAGAACGTCACCACCAGACGTAGCCCAACTGCTCTCTCTTTCTGTTACAGTAAGATCAATCCCCGTTGATATCATAGCAATTCCGGCTATAAGTAAAGCAAAGATTGATGCCAATCCTGCAAGATCAGAACCTGGTTTATTTTCCCCTTGCATGGAACGAGCTAAGGAATGAATTCCGATAAAAATAATCATAATAGCCACAAAGAATAACACCATACTAGCCGAAGCTACTGCATAATTCTCAGACATTTCTTGCAGTTCTTGTGCGAATGTCGAATCATCACCACCTGGCTCGAATAACATCAGCGCAGCGACCGCCAGAAAAGGTCCGACTAACAAAAATGATCCAATAAGTTTCTTTGATAACATAATTTTCTCCTTAAATACTAATTTCTATTTATTAATTTTCCTTTTGTATCAGAGTCAAGGTGACTTTATCTCGGCCACTCCTATACCGGATTCTCCTGCAACAGCGTAAAAAAGGAACAACCTGCCGTTGTCTTCCAAGATAGCAGGGTCTCTTAACTGATTAACGTGACCGTATGCCGTGCTTCTCACGGATTCTACAAGAGGAGCATCCGAACCCTCCCAAGGAAAGTCAGGTCTAATTATTTCTACAGGGTCACTCTCTTTCCAGTCATTCCAATCGCCAGAAAGTTCTATCGTACTGAAAAGTATTCTCTCCGGTATTTGACCTACCTGAGTCCAGAACACCCATAAGGTATCTCCGCGCAAGAGAACTGCGGAATGTCGCATATCAGGATTAAATAGAGTAGGACCCACTTCAAAGTCGTTGAAGCCATCGACAGATCTGCATATTGCACCCGGCATTGTCAGGGCATAAGTATATCCACCGTATTGGAATATCCGCATATAACTCTTACCCAATATCTGTGGTTCAGCTTGAAATAACAGACCATCACTAGATATCGCGACTCTCGAAAGTTGGGTCCCAACGGATTCCAGTCCATGAAAATACATGATAATTTTCTTCCCATGATTATCAACATGGACATCAGGAGAAGCTATATGTGGAGTTGTCATTTCTGTCACCGCGTCGTGAGATGACTTGCGACTACCGGTCTTTTTAGCTCTTTCTGCAAGGAAAGAAGCTATCTCTTCCTCGGTAACTTCAGGTTTATCTACCAGAAAACGCGATTGTTCTACTTGGAGGCTACCTGGTTCGTACACGGTCCAAGGGCCTTCAACCCGATCGGCATAAGCCAATCTAATGTATCTTCCTTTGTGATCTGCGAAATATAAATAGTAGTTCCCTAATTTGTTATCTATCCAATCAGGAACTCTTATAACCGAGGGTCCTTGGATGTTTACCCCAATTGTTGAACTCAATCCTGGGTGAATTATAGGTCCATCCAGTAAGCGTTCCGCAGAAACGTGCACTTTGCTAATTTCGGGACTCATAGCTTACCCGAATCATAGCGTTCACAGTTATACATACCGACATATATAACCAAATATTGCGTTAATGTCAATTCAAATAGATATAAGACATAACCTGACAAGCCACAACTTACATGTCTAAGCAAAAAAAGAAAATATAGTGTACAATGCCTCCGTTAACTGGAGTTCCGCTTATGGAACTCCATCAAAGGAGGTATGTGATGACTTCACGTACAATGACAGGAAGCGTTTTGGTTGCTGGTCCAATCGGTATCATGGTTTCTTGGTTGGGTTGGAGTGCTCTAGTTGGTAACCCAGACTCAGCTGATCATGCAGCAATGATAGCCGCAGTTTCACAAAACCCAGAGACTACAAAATGGTTACTAGGACTCGCTGGACTTTTCTCACTATTCATGGCTACAGGTTTAGGTGGACTTAGAAACTCAATGCCTGGAGGACAAGGCTCTGACTATGTTTCAATGGGAGTTCTTATTGTTACGATGGCTATTACTGCCGGACTTGGAGAAATAGCTCTAACTATTGCAGCTGGTGAGGTTGGAGCAACCGGAAACACTGCTGTAGCTACAACTATATACTTGGCCGGCAATGGTATTGGTGTCATTTCAACAGCCGCGATCTTTACTGGTTTCATTGCAATAGGCTTAGGCATATATATCGAGAAAAACTTCAACCAGATCATTGCCGGTTTACTGTTGATTGCTTCACTCTCCGGCCTTGTTATGAGCCTGTACGACTATGGAAGCCAATTGTTGATAATAGGATATATGGGTATGTCCTTATCTGTTGTGGCGCTTGGTGTCTCAATGCTCCGATCATCTGATTAACCAATCGATACATCGGTTCTGTTGTCACAATTATTTGTGCAAGGATAATAAAAGAGCCCTCATATATACAATAGAGGGCTCTTTTTGGCTGTTTTATTCCGACTGCGAGGCCGGTCATAAACTCTCTCCTCGAAAAGAGTTTTCTGTTTGTAAAATCCCAGTGCATAATATTTAGAGAAGAGGTTTAGGTACTATTGGATTGGTTAATTGTTACGTTAATAAGTTCAGCTTTTCTGGGGTTGATCCATATATCCGATAAAGTTGTCCTAAGCAGGTACATAAGAAAACCTCTTACCTTGATATTGCTGATTGGTGTAATAGATGCCATTGTGGGATTTTTCATGTTGGGATTCTCCGGGATTCCGAGTGAAGCTAATCTCTTTAATAACTTGGCAGCAATAAGCTCGGGAGCATTCATTGCTTTCGCTATAATATTACTGCAAAGAGCTTTGTACACAGAAGAAGTATCTCGTGTGGTTCCAATAACTCAATCGTCTCCGATATTTGCTGCACTTTTAGCACTATTTATATTGAGTGAGTCCATAACTGTGATCCAGTGGATAGGAATAATCATTGCAGTCTTCGGCAGTATTCTGATATCACTTAAACTAGACACCAATACCAGCAAAATTTTCTTACACAAATCTTTTTATTCACTAATGTTGTCGGCAATGTTTTTCGGTGCTGCAAACGTAACAGGCAAAATGGCAGTTGATGAAATGTCAGTATTATATTCACAGGGTTTAAGGAATATTACTTTTGGATTCATTCTGGTTTCTTTTGCTCTTAAATCTGAAGTGATTACTGAAGTAAAAACCCTATTTCGTGAACGAAGTCCAGCCCTGACATTAATCATGATAAACCAGGGCTTTACTGCTCAAGTAGGGAGTTTCATGCTGTTATGGGCCTTGTCTCTCGGGCCTGCATCTCTGGTTGCAACTGTCTCCGCGTCCAGAGTTATATTTTCATTTATATTCACCATTGTACTATCAAAGATCTGGGTCGGCATATTGCGAGAAGACACATC